>CAYWBK010000554.1:0-3941 GCA_964455745.1 uncultured Armatimonadia bacterium | reverse complement strand
GCCTTTTGGGGCAACGGCCCGTGATTCGCACGCAAGATGTGGGTAAAGCATAGCCTCGTAGGGAGGGGGAGAGCGACCAACGGCGCACAAAGCCCCCCTCGCCACCGCCTCAGTCGTCCGCTATCACTGTAAACGCTCCCGCGACGTATTTGTTCCTTGCTCGTTCATAATCGTTGGCTATTTCGTCATTATTTGGCGCGCGTCGATAGACCTTCAGGCCGCTCAGCATCCCGGTATACGACTGCCAGGTGCCTGTAGACAGCGGCTTGCCGGACACATCCAGGTTGCCGGTGAAGTCGCGCGGCAAGTCGAATGAGCCGTCGAGCTTCCCGTTGAGATAGTAGCGCGTCTGGAAGTTCTTGCGGTCCACCACAACCACCAGGTGGGTCCACTGCTTCTCGGGGATCGCCCCGGTTGAGATCGTCGTCCCGCCTTTCCGGCTGGCGTCGGCCATCTCCATTTGCACCTTGCCGTTGCTCAGCAAGTCGATGTTCCAGTACGATTCCGGCCACCCGGCTTTCTCGATTACCCGACGGCGCTTGAAATCGGAGGCGATGTCCAGCGATAGCGGGTACAGCCAGCACTCGATGGCGAAATCGCCGGTACCGAACTGGAGAAGCGGGCAATCCGGGACCGTGGCCGCCCCGCCCCCGCCGTCGAGGTACAGCGCCCTGCCGAAGGGCCCCTTCGCCCGCAGCGCCGAGCCCACGTCGCCGTTTAGCCCGTTGCCGGAACTGTCGACGATCGCGCTCCCGTCCTCGTCGAGCTTCCAGTAACCGGCGAGCATGTCCGGGTTGTTCATCGTGGCCTGCGGCTTTAGCAGGGGCCGGGTGGAACCCTTGATCGCGAGAACGCCGCCGGGGTTGCGCACTCTCTCCGCATCGGCAGGCCCGATGATGAGGTTGTCCACGTAGAAGACTGTGCGGGCGACGCTGGTCGACGAGATCCCAAACCAGGTGACATTGCGGAAGGCCTTGTCCGGCATCGGCAGCGTTGCGGTTAGGTCCGGCTTGCCGGCGACCGAGAGCTTGAGGACATACTGACCGGAGGGCTGGCCGCCGGGATCGCCGAGGTCGAAGTCGATGCTGACGTTGTACCACTCGCCATTCGGCACCTGGCCGATCTCGGCGCCGCCGCTGCCCATCCGGCCGTTCACGAGGAACTTGCCGTCGCGGGTCACGCGGAAGGTCGGGCCGACGAGCAGGTCCTTCGCCCAGTCGCGGAACTCCATGTAGAAGTCCGACGGCTCCTGCTGGCTGTTCATGAGGTCCACGGCGAAGTGGACTTTGCCGCTGCGATGGTCCGGGTTGTAGAACAGGTGCGGCTCCCAGGGATTCTTCACATCCGCGGCTCCGGTGAACTTGAGGCTGTGTCTGCCGGTCTTCGCCTGCTCGTCCGAGACCAGGACGGTCGCCGCGCCGCTGGTCGCGACCTGGGCCTTGGCGGGCGGAAAGCCGACGGGGCAAAGCTCGAACCCGTCGACGATCGGGGGCCTGCTCTTCACGGTCTCGAACACGACCGGCGTCTCGCGCTGGAGCACAGCGTTCCGCAGCGGCCAGGTGGCGCGCTCGTCGCTGCGGTACACGCCGATCCTGGCGATCTGCGCGTTGATGTCCTGGAAGCCGACCTTGTATGCGGGGGATTCCGGTTTCAACCGATAGTCGTCCTTGCTCGCGTCCACGAACAGCGGGTCGGCGACGAGAGAGCGGGTGTCGTAACCCCTCGCCTGCCAGTCGGCGAGCGACTTGCACTCGATCTTGTTGTCCAGCGACACCGTGACGGGCCTGGTCTTGTGCCAGATCAGGTTGTCGTCGAATGTGGCCTGCTTCGGGTCCCAGTCCTTATTGTCCCAGTGGCCCTCGCGGTAGAGGTCGGTTGCGAGGCCGCCATAATAGAAGATATTGTGCTTGAATTGATTGGGCGGCTCTTGCGCCTTGTACTTGCCCTCGGCGTCGGAGTACATGAAGGTGCCGAAGAAGATCATCGAGTCGAACTGGATGCGCTTCTCATCCCCCTCGACGAAGATGTTGTTCTCGACCGTGTTGCCGCCGCCGAACTGAATGAAGACGCTGTCGCCGCCGGTGCGGGCGATGATGTTCCCATAGACTGTCACCCCGCAGATCGAGCCGTCGAGATAGACGCCGAAGCTGCAGAAGGGCGAGCCGAAGCCGTCCTCGGGGTGGGTGCAGTGGGGGTAGCTGCCGTAGCCGACGGTGTCCAGCAGGCGATTGTACCGCAGCACGTTCCCGATGTTGCGAACCGCCTGGCTGACATCGTGCTGGCGGAGGGCGATGGCGGCGTTGTCAGCGGTGTAGAGCATGGAGTTGCGGATGTCGTTGTACTCGGCGATGTTGAGCTTGCCGTTGATGAAGATGCCGTCGCGGGGGACATCGTGGATGTTGTTGTGCGAGATCGTGTTCTCGTCGCCGCAGGCGGTGACCCCTGCACAGACCATGTCGTACAGGCCGGTGCGGTAGAGATGGTTGTTGTCCGCGATGTTCTTGTTGCCGCCGAGGGCGATGCCGTCGCCGCCGATGGAGGAGATGTCATTGCCGGCGATGCGGCATTCGGCGCAGGGGTGGCTGAACAGGAGCGCGCGGTCGCCGGAATGGATGTTGATCCTGGCAACGCCGGACTTGCGCCAGGGCAGGCCGATGCCTTTCACGGCATTGCGCAGATAGCCGGCGTTGACCCCGACCCCGCCGACCTGGGTGACGGTGTTGCCGATGACCTCGCAGGCCCGCGCGCCCTCGAGGGTGATCCCGTCCTGCCGGGCGCATTTCAGCGTGAAGCCCTGGAACCGGAGATCGTGCACGGGGCTGTCGGGAGTGCCGGAGAGTTCGACGAGGTTCTCGATGGCGGGCACGACGACATCGCCGTCGGCGGGGGCCGCGCCGGTCGGCGGCTGGAAGTACAGCTTGCCGGTGGCGTAGTCGCTGAACCACTCGCCCGGGGCGTCGAGGGCATCGAACACGTTCTGGATGAAGTAGCGATTGCCCACCTGGATGTTGCCGGCGACGTTGTCGCGGAGCGTCACCAGGCTCATCTCCGGATCGACATTCGTGATGCGGATGATGTTGTGGTCCCAGCAGTTGTAGGGGAAGATGTTCACTTCCGCCTGCGAGATGCCGGTCCACTTGTCGAAGGGAATCGACCCCTCCTTATAATAGAAGCTGTTCTTGCTTTGCGCCGCAGTGTCTTCCACGTAGAGAAGCCCGCCCGTAACGGGGTGTTGGGGGTCGAAGTGCGGGTAGCGGGCGAGGATCTGGCGCTCGCCGCGGAAGAACAGCTCGCGGAAACGGAAGTCCTCAAAGCCCTGCGCGGCGAGGTCGGCGACGTAGATGTTGCCCTTGTACTTTCGCCAGCCCTGGACGGGCCTGCCACCGGTGAGGGTGACGGTCTCGCCGGGCGCGGTGCGGTACGTGATGGGGCATCGGGGCGTGCCGGAGTCCTCGGCGGTGAAGGTCAGCGTCCCGGCGAGCGCATAGCTGCCCCCGCGAACGACGACCGTGACCGGCTCGGCGAGTTCGCCCGCAGCTTTGATCGCGCGGATAGCATCGCGGGCCTTCTCAATCGAGGGCAGAGGGCCGCCCGGCGAGACGTACAACGTCTTCGCGGCGAAGCAGGATGGGGCGGAGAGGATGACGGCCAGAAGGAGGGTGACTGGTCTCATGGAGATGGCTCCTGGATGGGATGGCACCTCACCCCCGGCCCCTCTCCACGAGTGGAGAGGGGGGGAACGGCAACGGCCCCTATCCCCTCGGTCGCCTACGGCGACCACGGCCCCCCTTCCCTCTGCCGACCTGCGGTCGGCAGAGGGAAGGGCGGACGGCAACGGCGGACGGCAACGGCGGACGGCAACGGCGGACGGCAACGGCGGACGGCTTCCTATCCCCCCTGCCCCCCTTCCCTCTGCCGACCTGCGGTCGGCGCAGGGAAGG
>CAYWBK010000553.1:0-3943 GCA_964455745.1 uncultured Armatimonadia bacterium | reverse complement strand
GGGAAGCCTGTAGGCGGGGGAAGCCCGTGGGCGCGACAATCTTGTCGCGCATGGAGCGGGCGTCTCGCCCTCGTGGCCGCTGATGTTCTCCCCTCTCCGCTCTGGGGATACCATCCTAGCGCTATCTCATCCAGACATGTGGTGGCGCGATTTATCGCGCCAAATGCGCGCCGAACGGCTCGCCGCCTGTTGCGCCCTTGGCACCAGTAAGCATTCCGCCAAAGTATCATCGTGTGTAGTTATGTGGTGTGATTCGCGCGATAAATCGCGCTGCCACGAGGGAAGCTCGTGGGTGCGACAGTCTTGTCGTGCATGGAGCGGGCATCTCACTCTCGGGGCATAGGCGCTAAGTCGGGCGGCGCGGGCCGTGTGGAGGGGCCGGACTACGAGCGCAGCGAAGTATCCGGCCCCAGCCGTGCGGGCGCGGCAAACGGCAGGGCCGGATACTTCGGCCGCCGGTACAACTGGCGGTCTCGTAGGTCCGGCCCCTCCGAACGGCCCGAGACGCTACGCTGTCGCCGTCAGCTCTCAGTGTAGGAGGCGTTGAACATGGACCTGATCGATGTCATTGAATGGCGCGACATCTCGGGGCAGGAGATGGTCCACCGCTGGCCTGAATATGGCGAGGGCAACATTCGCCTGGGCGCGCAGCTTACCGTGCGCGAGAGCCAGACCGCGGTCTTCTTCCGTGACGGAAAGGCCCTCGATGTGCTCGGCCCGGGGCGACACACCCTCACGACCGAGAACATCCCACTGTTGCAGCGCCTCATCAACATCCCCTTCGACGGCAAGACCCCCTTCCAGTCCGAGGTCTACTTCGTGAACATGAAGACCTTTACGGACATGAAGTGGGGCACCCGCCAGCCGATCACTTTCCGCGATTCGGAGCTGTCGATGGTCCGCCTGCGCGCGCTCGGGTCGCTCACCGTGCGCGTCAGCGACCCGCAACTCTTCGTCAACACCGTCGTCGGCACCGAGCACCAATACAGCCAGGAGAGCCTGCTGAACTGGATGCGCGACTTCATCGCGGCCCGGTTCAATGACACCCTCGGCCTGGTGATGAAGACGATCCTCGACCTGCCGATGCACTACAACGAGCTTGCTGTCGCCGTCAAAAGCCGCGTCGGCGACGACATGGCCAAGTACGGCATCGAGCTGATCGACCTGGTGATCGAGGCTGTCACCCCGCCGGACGAAGTGCAGAAGATGATCGACGAGCGCGGCAGCATGGAAGCGCTCGGGGACATGAAACGCTACACGCAATACCAAACGGCGCAGGCGATCCGCGAGATGCCGCAGGCCGGGGGCGACGGCGGCGGAATGATGGCGACCGGCGCGGGCCTCGGAGCGGGCGTCGGCATCGGCGCGGCCATCGGGTCGGCGGTCGGCGACGCCCTCCGCGGCGGAGGGCAGGCCCCCGCCCAGCCGGCGGAGCCGCAGGCCGCCGTGGCGGCTCCCACGCCTGCCTCGGCGGGCAAGTGCGCTAAATGCGGCGGAGACCTGGTGCCGAACGCCAGGTTCTGCCCGAACTGCGGCGCGCCGGTAGGCCCGGCCGTTTGCGCCAAATGCGGCAAAGAACTCCCCGTCGGGGCGAAGTTCTGCCCGGAGTGCGGGGAGAAAACAGCCTGATCGAAGGCAACAGCAACCCGGACATCAACAGCGCGCGACACGGGAAGCACCGGCCCGGGTCGCGCGCCTGCACGCGGAGATGAAGCTTGGACAGCGTCGCCCCCAAACTCACTGAACTGAAACAGCGCGTCGCGGAGCCGACCGGCCACGGAGTAACGCTGCGCTCGATCCTCATCGGCCTCGTGCTCATGCTGGTCAACCTGTACTGGGTCACGCTCATCGAGGTCCGCTGGTACTCGCTCGACGGCTCGTGCCTGCCGATGTTCATCACGCCCGTGTTCATGCTCTTCTGTCTGGCGGTATGCAACCTGGCGCTGTTGAAGATCGCGCCGAGGTTCGCGTTCACCAGGGCGGAGCTTCTCGTCATCTACATCATGGTTGTGATCTCCGAGACCCTCGGCGGCCACGACTTCATCCAGAACCTGTTCGGCGTGCTCGGCCACCCGTTCCATTTCGCCTCCCCGGAGAACAAGTGGGAGGACATTTTCCAGCAGTACGTTCCCCGCTGGCTCACCGTCAGCGACCCGTATGCTCTCCGTGCGTTCTACGAGGGCGGCGAGCAGTTCTGGAAGAAGGAGGTCCTCACTCCCTTCATCGTGCCGCTTCTGGCCTGGGGCGGGTTCCTCCTGGTGTCGATCTTCGTGATGCTGTGCCTCAACGTCCTCGTGCGCAAGGCGTGGACCGAGGACGAGCGCCTCGCTTTCCCGCTGATCGTCTTGCCGCTGGAGTTGACCAAGGGCCAGGAAAGCGCGCGGTTCTTCCGCAACAAGCTGATGTGGGGCGGCTTCGCGACAGCCCTCGTCATCGACCTCGTGAACGGTCTGCACGCTCTCATCCCGACGATCCCCGAAATCCAGTACATCAAGCTGTTCGAGCTTGCCCAGTATTTCCCCGGCAGGCCGTGGAACGCGATGGGCTCGACGCGAACTTCGCTGTACCCCTTCGCAATCGGGCTGGCGTTCTTCCTGCCGTCCGACCTGTCGTTCTCGTGCTGGTTCTTCTACGTGCTCTCGAAGCTCGAGCTGATCGTCAGCTCGAAAATCGGGTGGGAGACCACCACAGGCCTGCCCTATCTGAATCAGCAGGCCTCGGGGGCCTGGCTGGCCCTGGGCCTCACCGCCATCTACGCCACGCGAAATCACCTCAGCCAAGTCTGGCGTCACATCCGGGGCGAGGCCACGGCGCTGAGCGACGCCGATGAGCCGCTTCCCTACAAGACCGCTCTCTTGGGGGTGGTGGCCGGCCTGATTGCGTTGGTCGTGTTCTGCTCGTATGCCGGCATGTCCGTGGGGACGATCCTGGGGTTTTTCGCGATCTTCTACACGCTTTCGATCGCTATCACCCGCGTGCGGGCCGAACTGGGCACGCCGCACGAGATCTACTTCGTGAACCCGCACCGGATCATGGTCGAGGTCGCCGGCGTCCGCACTTTCGGCACCCGCAACCTGACAGCCCTCTCAACGACCTACTGGTTCAACCGCTGCTATCGCTGCCATCCGATGCCGTTCCAGCTCGAAGCCCTGAAGATGACGGAGTTCGCGGCTATCAACCGCCGCTGGCTGGCCGGGGCGATGATGCTGGCGACCTTCGCGGCCATTATCATGAGCTACTGGGCGAACATGTACATCACCGTACGGGAGGGCGCCTCAGCGCACTGCCAGGGCTACAAGGGCTGGGTCGGCTTCGAGACCTACAGCCGCCTGGCCTCGTGGATTCAGACCCCGGAAAAGACGAATCTCTCAGCAATCGCCGCGATGATCTTCGGCGGCGCACTGGTCGTGGGGCTGCGGGCTCTGCGGTTCCGGTATACAAGCCTCCCGTTCCACCCTGCGGGGTATGCGCTGGCGATCTCGTTCGCGATGGACTACTTCTGGTTCGCGTTCTTCGTGAGCTGGCTGATTAAGACGGTCATCATGCGTTACTGGGGCCAGAAGGCGCACCGGCAGGGCATCTGGTACTTCTCGGGACTGATCCTGGGAGACTACGTGTGCGGCTCGATCTGGGCGATCATCGGGCCGATCATGGGGAAGCCGAACTACAAGATCTTCATATAGGACTGCCGCGTCGCATTTGGAGAAGGGCGTTCACCGGGCTCTTCCTCAATGTGTGGGGGTCGCGACCTCGAACTGGTCTTGGCCGGGATTTCGTAGCGAGATGCGGACGAAGTCGTTGCTGTTGCGTCCGCCAGGACGCCCGGCGCGAAGCGCCCCTCAGCCGGATGCTTCAGCGTCCGGTTCAGGGCCGGTAGTGGGGTCGTTTCCGTCCGCCAGGACGGGTGGCGGCGCAGCCGCCCAAGTCGTCGATGACGCGGGCC
>CAYWBK010000552.1:0-3948 GCA_964455745.1 uncultured Armatimonadia bacterium | reverse complement strand
AGCCAGAAGCCAGAAGCCAGAAGCCAGAAGCCAGAAGCCAGAAGCCAGAAGCCAGGAGCCAGGAGCCAGGAGCCAGGAGCCAATGCGCTTGTAATCCGTGGCGTGGTGTGCGAGAATGTCGATGCGCGAGGCGGCGGCGCATTCTCTGAGGAGTTGTGGCAGCGGCGATGGAACCGATGCAGGAGCTTGTCGATGCGGGGCAGTTCGGGACCGCTTGGACCATCATCTGCGCGATACTGACCCTCGGGTGCATCACCGTGGGGGCGATGCTCGTGCGGAGGGCACGATGGGGTGTGGGGCAGGCGGCTGCCCTGGCGCTCGTCGGTCCGCTGCTATACGGGGCCTGGCGGTATTATGCGTGGATGGTCCGGTACGATCCGCAAACGGGCTATTGCGGGCTGCACAAGGTCTCGGTGCTGCTTGTGAATGTGGGGGTGTTCGTGGCGGTGGGAGTGGCCGGCGGGTTGGTGGCGCGGCGGCTTGGGAATCGGCAGACAGACAGCGCATGAGGATGCCATGATCGCCGAGTGAACTCGGCGCTGGACATAGACGGTCAAGTACCGGGCATTGAGGTGCCCGGCCTGTGAACACACGCCCCCGAACGCGGAGATGTTCCGCCTCCAGGGCGTCACAATCTGAGGGAGGAGCCAAAAGGATATGGCTGCCAAGATCTACTACGACAATGACGCAAATATGGACCTTCTCAAAGGCAAGAAGATTGCCATCATCGGCTACGGCATTCAGGGGCGGGCGCAGTCGCTTTGTCTGCGCGACAGCGGCCTCGATGTCGTCGTCTCGGACCTGCCGGGCACGGTCAACTACGACAAAGCGGTCGAGGACGGCTGGACCCCGGTGCCGGCCGACGAAGCCGCCAAGCAGGGCGACATCATCCAGGTCCTGACGCAGGATGACCTGCAGGCCAAGGTCTACAAGAGTTTCCTCGAGCCGAACCTGGTCGCGGGCAAGGCCCTGTGCTTCTCGCACGGGTTCAACATCCACTTCGGGCAGATCAAGCCGCCCGCCTTCGTTGATGTGTTCATGATCGCCCCGAAGGGCCCCGGCGCGCTCGTCCGCGAGTGCTATGAGGCCGGCACCGGCGTGCCGTCGCTCGTCGCCGTGTTCCAGGACGCCTCCGGCCAGGCGCTCCAACTTGCGCTGGCATACGCCAAGGGCCTCATGGTCACCCGCGCGGGCGTCCTCGAGACCACCTTCGCCGAGGAGACCATCACCGATCTGTTCGGCGAGCAGGCCGTCTTGTGCGGCGGCGTCTCCGAACTCATCACCGCAGGCTTCGAGACCCTCGTCGAGGCAGGCTACCAGCCCGAGATTGCCTACTTCGAGTGCCTGCATGAGCTGAAGCTCATCATGGACCTCATCTACAACAAGGGCATCACCGGAATGCGCCGCGGCGTGTCGGACACCGCGACCTTCGGCGACCTCACCCGCGGCCCGCGCGTCGTCACCGACGAGACTCGTGCCGAAATGAAGAAGATCCTGCGCGAAATCCAGGACGGCTCCTTCGCGAAAGAGTGGATCCTCGAGAACATGACCGGACGGATGACCTACAACGCGATCCTCGACGAGGGCGACGGCAAGCTCATCGAAGAGGTCGGCAAGAAGCTCCGCGCGATGATGCCGTGGCTGAAGCCGTAACGGCAGGAGTTAGGAGCCAGGAGTTAGAAGTTCAGGAGAACGGCTGACGGCAAACGGCAGGAACGGCCGGGAGGCGACCCCATACGGGATGCCTCCCGGCTTTCGTGTTCTGGAGAGGACGGCTTCGGAAAGGAACGAGATCAGGGCTGAGTCGCTGCGGCTTCCTTCCTGCGAAGAAGGCCTACATTAATGAAGTCGCAGTCGCGGCAGAGCGGAAGGTTGCGGAAGTCGAAGGCGCAATGTTGGCGGCGGAGGGCGCTGAGCTTCGGTGAACGGCGCCAGAAGTCGCGCAGGTCGGGAATGTCTTTGATATGACCGGGGGACATGTCGCCGTTGATGTCCACGCAGCAGGGTGAGAGCGTCCCGTCGGCGAGGATGACCAGATACTCCCACAGCGCCGGGCACGGGCGCAACTCATCGCCCGGCAGCCGCCGGGGCACAGGCGTCACGCCGTCCACTCCCTGATACTCCCGCACCACCTGAACGTCCACCTGATCCGCCAGCTTGCGCCAGCGTGCCACGAAGGGCGCAAGCTCCGCGGCGGTGTCAGCGGCGACCGGCGCTTCGGCGGTGGCGTCCTGTGTTTGGACGCCGGCCATGACCATCGTCTGCACGATGAGCCTCGGCCTGGTGCCGGAAGTCTGATGCGCCAGCCGGCACATCTCCTCGACTGCGCCGGTAACCTCGTCATAGCTTGCGCCCCGCCGAATCGCCTCATAGGTCTCTCGTGTTGCGCCATCGAGGGAGAACACGATCTCGGTCAGCCCTGAGTGCAACAACTCCTTCGACAATTCCGCATTCAGCAGTGCGGCATTGGTGTTGATCGTGACCTGGGGAATGCCGGCCTTGCGGGCCGCGCGGATCATCGCCAGCAGGCGGGGGTGAAGAAGCGGCTCGCCCATGAGGAACAGGCGGAGTTTCTGCACTCCCGCTGCGGCGCACTTGGCTGCGATCTCGTCGAACTCCTCGAGCGACATGAGCTTCGGCGGGCGACGCAGGGACTCGCGCGGGCACATCACGCAGTTGAGATTGCAGGTGTTGTTGATCTCGACCTGGACCCAGGCGGGGCGGTCAGACGCCGGTTGGATGCTGCGGCGCAGGGCACGAACGCGGCTCTTGAGGGCAGGAAGGAAGGGTGGCATACCGGAAGCTGCCGCCTTTGTCTAGGAGGGGATCAACTCGTTCTCCGGGCCGCCACCGAAAAGCAGGATCAGAACCACGACGGCCACGTACAGCGCCACGTTGATGAGCATCGGCGCATCATTCAGGAAGACGTGGTCGGGCGCGTCGCCCTCGTCCCGGCGGTGCACCAGGTACAGATAGCGGAAGATGCCGAAGAGGACGAAGGGGATCGTCAACATCAGGTTGTGATTGCCGAACTCCCGCACCGTGCGCTCATTGATCGTGTACAGGCAGTACGACATGAGTGTCGAAGCGGTCACGACGCTGATCATCTGATCCAGCAGGGCGGGACTGTACTCGTCGAGGATGCGCCGGTGCTCGCCCGCACCGTCCTCGAGCAGCACCAACTCCTGCCGGCGCTTGGTGAGCACCAGGAACAGCGCGAGCAGCATCGTGCAAATCAGCAGCCACGGCGAGATGGCCGCCGCCAGCGCGGTGACCCCAGCCACAGCGCGTAGGACGAAGCCTGTGGCAACCGCGAGGACGTCCCAGATGACGCGATGCTTGAGAACGAAATCGTAGAGGATGGTGATGGCGAAGTACAAAGTGGCGACAACGCCGGTGGCCACGTTCAGCCTGAAGGCTCCGGCGATCGCGACGGGAGCCAGGATTGCGGCGGCGACCGTCGCCACTTTCGCGGGCAGTCGCCCGGAGGCAATGGGGCGGAACCGTTTCCGAGGGTGCTTGCGATCTTCTTCAACATCGACGAGATCGTTGATGATGTAGACCGATCCCGACAGCAGGCAGAAAATGGCGAACGCGGCGGTAGATCGCGCGATGGATGCCGGGTCGCTGTACTGGCGAGCGAAGAGCAGTCCCGCGAACACGAGGAGGTTCTTCGTCCACTGCTTGGGGCGCAGAGCCGCGATCAGGGCAGGGGCGAGGGTCCCCATCAGTGGCATCTCCAGGATTCGTGTGTCTACCATTACTACGCCGCTTTGGCAACCGGCGGGCGAAGGGCTCTGAATCTTGTCAGAGGCTGATCATATTCCAGGATGAATAGCGAACGGCGATTGACCACAGTCGTCATGCCGGTTTCCGGCACTCTGGAACGATGCAAAGGCGACGGCCCTACCCCGTCCCCGCTTCGCGGGGCCACCCCTCCCGTTCCGG
>CAYWBK010000551.1:0-3951 GCA_964455745.1 uncultured Armatimonadia bacterium | reverse complement strand
AGGTAGTATTACTACGCCAGTTGCGCCGGCCCTGCTCGGCAATGAGATGCGATGCAGAGAAAGGGACGGCGATTGACCACGGAGACACAGAGGACACAGAGAACGGCAACGTCCATTAACGCCTATCGAGGGGCGGGCCGGCCGTTTCCCAGCCGTTCTCTGTGCCCTCTGTGTCTCTGTGGTTCAACGCCGTTCGCCCCTCATCTTGGGATACGGTCAGCTTCTGACAAGATTCCGAGCGCTTCATCTGCCGGTTGTCAAAGCGACGTAATAATGGTAGGTAATTGGCGGTAATCAAGCCGTATTCAACGGCCAAAGGACAGGCCGTCGGGCCTATGCTGTTACGGAACTACCCGCCATGCCGTAATCCTCCAGATCCTACCAATCCTGTTCTCTTGCCGTTCCTTGCCGCCACGCTTGCGGCAGCCCTACCTACAATCGGCGGGCGGACCCTCGGTCAGGCCTCGGCGAATGGCGCCTGATGGGGCATCCTGCGTTCGAGACGCGCGAGGTGGGCGCCGGAAGGGAATCTTTCGAGAGGTGGTTTGTCACCGGCGTAAGGAGGATATAATAGACTTGAGGATGCACAACTGGGGTGGAGGGCAACACAATCTGTGGATCACCAAGGTGATGCCTATGGATGTGGTTGCGCCTGACAGGTTCGTCGCACCCACCGAAGTCTAACCGGCATAGTGCATGAAAGGGCGATACTGACGTTTGTTCCGCCTCAGGGAGATTACCTCCCAAATGCAGCCGAGATGACAAGATGTAGCGGTGGGCAAGCAAAGGAAGTTGCAGTACCACACACAAAGGGACGCCGCTAGTCGGCGGCCCTTTGTTTATGTGCATCGAGAAGGGAACGGCGGCCCGGTCGGGAATCATCTCCAGGCATGAGCGCCGCCGCCCCGCCCGCAAACCGTCTGCCCCTCCTACTGCTGGCGATAGCCTGTGTCATCGCCGTCGCATACGCTCCCCCGTCCAGTCGCTTCGTCGGCTTCGATACCTCCGTCTATGGCGCGGTCGCCTTCTCGGTGGCGCACGGTTCGGCGCTATATCAAGACGTCTGGGATCACAAGAACCCGCTGCACTTCTACCTCGCCGCTGCCACACAGATGCTCTTCCCCGGATCGGTCTCGGCCCTCAATGCCCTGGCGTTGCTCGCGGTACTGTCGATCACTCTTCTGCTGTATGCCTTCGTGGCCCGCTGGGCAGGCCCCCTCGCCGGCGGCCTGGCGGCGTTGCTCTTCGCGTGTGCAACGCCCACCCTCCGCCCCAGCTTCTCGCCTGACCTGTATATTGGCCTGCTGGCGCTCGTGGCCTTTGGGCTGACCGTTCGCGGGGCGCGATGTCGGCGCGCGCGGTGGCTTTTCCTCTCGGGGCTGGTCTGCGGGGCCGCGGTGGGGTTCAAGACCAGCGCGCTTCTCGACTGCGCCGCGATGGCGTGCGTGGGCGTCTACCTGTCGGCGGCAGGCAAGCCCAGACCCGCGGCGCGGCATTGGGCCGCCGTGGTCGCCGCGTGGGTCGCCGGGCTGGTCGCGCTGCCGGGCGCTCTCGCATGGCATTTCTGGCAGGTCGGCGCATGGCAGCCATTCTGGGATGCCGTCTATGTGTACAATGGTCTATATGTCCAAGCGCAGACGCTGACGCCGCGCTTCATCTGGGACCTGCTCTATCAACACCTCACGCTGCAACTCGTGAATGCGGCGTGCCTCACTGTGCCGGGCCTCGTCACCGCAGTAACTGTCTGGCACAGGCCCCGTTCCGATGCCGATGAAGCGGTCGTCATCGCCCGCGCCGCCGCGATCTGGGCCGCGTTCGGCGTCCTGGCGGCACTGATCGGCCGGCGCATCGGCTATTTGCAGTACTTCTGGGAGCTGTTTGTGCCGCTCGCGGTGCTGGCGGGGATCGGCCTTGCGCGGCTGTTCGAGGGGCGGACCGCGTTCAACGGGAATCCGATACGACGGGTGATCCCGGCGCTGCTGGCGGCCTCGGCCCTGCTCTCCCTCGCCCCGACCGCGCGCTGGTCGGCGACGGAGTGGCGGGACTTGTTGCTTAACCGCCCGCGCACCAGCGTGGAGCGCGAGATCGGCGAGTATGTTGCCGCGCGCACCAAGCCGCAGGACCGCGTTTTCGTGTGGGGGATGGCGCCGGGGGTGTACTTCTGGTCACAGCGACTGCCGGCGGCGCGGTATGTGCACTGTATGCCGCTCGTCAGCCAGTATGCCGGGGCGAGGAACGTCTCGGACCCGTACATCTCGCTCGAGGAGTTCGGCGCAGCGCTCGAGCGCAATCGCCCGGCCTACATCATCATGCCGACGGATTGGGAAGTCGGCACTCAGGACGCGCCAGTCGCTCCGCTCGCCCATCTGGTGGCCGAGCGGTACATCATCGACACGAAAATCGGGCCGTATCACCTTTACCGCTTGCGGGAGCAGGCGACGTAGCGAGGGGCCGGACCTACGAGAGCGCCAGCCTCACCGGCGGTCCCGTAGTCCGGCTCCTCCTCGGACGGGCTCTTCCTCAATGTGTGTGGGGCGTATGACAGTGCTTCCGCGTGGCGCGGGCGTCCCGCCCGCGAATCCGGGCTGCCCTATATAGCGTTGCCTCTCGATATCCACTCCGGGAGAGTTGTCATGTCAGAGTTTCGGCATTCGGGAGACGAGGCGAGTCGCCCTGTCTTGGCTCTTCCCCTGGGCAGGGACGATTAGTGACGGCATTGGCGGGCGCCCGCCCCACGCGAGGTATCTGGGCGCTTGGCCCTAACTTAGCGCGTAGGGGGCCGGGGGGTGAGGTTCCCGCCCCAGCCTCATCGCCACGCAAAGCGCCGCGACATCGCCGATCCGCTCGCCTAATTGCGCCGGGACGATGCGGCACACCGCCGCCGCCCGGGGCAGGGCCTCACGAGCGATGACCTCGCGCGCCGGCCCGAGGTATAGCTCGCCGAGCCGCACGGCCAGACTGCCCAGCACGATCACCTCGGGGTTGAGGATGTCAATCAGGATCGACAGGCCTTGCCCCAGGTATTCCCCGGCTTTTCGCATGACTTCGCAAGCCAGTTTATCCCCCTGCAGCGCCGCCTCGGCAACGTCTTTCGTCGTCACCTCGCCCGAAGTCCATTTCGCGTACAGCGCCGACCGTCCGCCTCGCCGGGTGGCCTCGCTAAGCTCCCGCGCCGCCAGTTTGGCGATCCCGGCCCCGGAGCAGAAGCCCTCCAGCGACCCGAACTTGCCGTATCCCTGCGGGCCGTAATCATCGAGCCGCACGTGCCCCGCTTCGCCGGCCATGTCGTTCGTGCCGGAGTACAGCCGCCCGTCGAGCACCAGCCCGCAGCCGAGGCCCGTCCCGGCGGTGATGAACACGACATTGCGGCAGCCCCTCCCCGCGCCGAACTGCCACTCGGCCACCGCCCCTGCGTTCGCGTCATTCTCCAGATAGGTGGGCAACCCGGTTGCGTTCGCGATGTACTCGACCACCGGCACGTCGTCCCAGCCCGGCAAGTTAGGGGGTCCCAGCACGACGCCTCGCGCACTGTCCAGCGGCCCGCCGCAGGAGATCCCTGCTCCCGCCAGATCGCCCAAAGCCGCCCCTTCCTGGCCGCAAACCTCCCGCGCCGCCTCAACAACCCTCTCCAGCACCGCCTCGGGCCCGCCCGCATGGTCTGTCGCGAACTCAATGCGCGCGAGCGTATCGGCCTGCTCATCTCCAAGCAGAACCGCTGTCTTAGTGCCGCCGATGTCGATGCCGAGGTAGCGCATAGGGCAGGAGTCAGGAGTTAGGAGTTAGGGAGTTTGGGAGTTAGAATATAACGGCGAACGGCCGCCTTCCTTGCGGTTCGCCGTTGACCTATCGTTCAGCCGCTATACTGCGGCCCTTTGAAATGATGGGAATGGTCGTTAGCCGTCCCCCTCCCGGCACGGGAGGGGTGCCCCGCGAAGCGGGGCGGGGTAGGGC
>CAYWBK010000550.1:0-3960 GCA_964455745.1 uncultured Armatimonadia bacterium | reverse complement strand
TTCCCGGCCCCACATAGCCCGCAAGCCCCGAAGGGGCGACACAGAATCGACAACAGTGCGCCATTTGTGCCGCCCCCTTCGGGGGCTGTTCTTATCCAAGGAGGGGCTGCTTTCCAGGCTCTTGCGAGCCTGGCTAAACTCTTTCGGCCCTTCGGGCCTTTTGGGGCAACGGCCCGTGATTCGCACGCAAGATGTGGGTAAAGCATAGCCACGCGTGGAGAGGGGCCTACCCGCTGTAGGCAGGTCAGGGTGAGGTCGCCGTTGGCCCGGCGGCGGCGATTCTCGAAACAGCAGGACATGCAGGGCGCGTGTCGCGCATCCTGTCTGTCCTGCTTTTTCGTTTCCGCGCCGCCGGACGCGCGGATAGCCACGACAAGGTGCCCACCCGTCCGATGCCGAAATGATGGATGCCATTCCGGTCTACTCGAAGAGGTGCGCCCATGCGTCTATTAGTCGCCGCTGCCCTCGCATTTGCATCCGTCTGCGCCTTCGCCGCCGACACTTTGCCGATCAGAACTCCCGGGTTCGAGGGGGCCATCACCCAGGGCGCCCTCACCAGCCTCAAGGCCGACGGGCAGATGCTGATCGCCCCGCTCGCGCCGGTCAAGCTCACCGGCATCTTGCGGACCGAGAAGGACCACTTCGTGGCCGATGGCAAAGGCGATCCCGGCCCGGTGGCTGCCGGGAAGCCGGTGAACCGGGTGTATGACGACCTCTCCGATCTGCCCGGCTCTTCGCTGACGAACACGTATGCGGTGGACGGGAGCGACTTCATCGTCACTCAGCGGGGCGTCTCGCCACTGCCGGGCGTTCACGGCGTCCAGTGGGGACTGGGGCTGGCGCCGCTGGAGTACAACATCATCGTCCCCGGCAACGGCGGCATCCGCATCAGGAAGGATTCGCCCGGCACGAGCTTCCAGTTCGATTACCCGCTCTCGTGGGAGGCGCAACTGGTCATCATCGAGGGACCGGGGTTCGGCTTCTGCGTGTGGGCCGAGGATGCGGCGGGGCGCTACAAGCGCCTCATCGTCAATAAAGAGAAACAAGGCTGGCAGCTCGCCTTCGTAACCCACAATAACGCGCCGTTTGCGCCGCTCAAGGATTGCGCTTCCGTTCGCTGGCATGTCTCGCCGTACAAGGGCGACTGGCGGGTCCCGGCACGGCGGTATCGGGACTGGGCGGCGGCGAACTGGAAGCCGACGCCAAAGGCCGCACAGACCCCCGCATGGGCCAAAGACATCCGTTTCCTCGCGATGGTGGGCGAGGAAACGACGACTCTGGAGGCCCTCGCGAAGCGCGTCGATCCGAAGCAGACGCTGCTCTATGTGCCCGGCTGGCGGAAGTTCGAGTACGACCGGATGTACCCCGACTACACAGCCAACGATGCCTTCCCGCAGTTCGTGGAGAAAGCGCACGAACTGGGCTTCCACATCATGGTGCACTGCAACTACTTCGGTTGCGACCCGAAAAGCCCTGAATACGCCACCTACGAGAAGTACCAGGTGCGCAATCCCTGGACCCACGAGCGGGAGTGGTGGCTGTGGGATCGCGTCGATCCGATCATTAAGTTCGCGTACATCAACCCGGCGTGCAAGGCCTGGCGGCAGCTTCAGATCTCGCGCTGGAAGGAGCTTGTCGAAAAGTACAAGGTCGATGCCATGCACCTCGACCAGACGCTTTGCATCTACAACGACGACAACGGCCTCATCGACGGCATGACGATGCTCGAGGGCAACATCGCGTTGCAGCGCGAGCTGCACGAGACCTTGCCAGACGTGGCGCTCTCGGGCGAGGGCCTCGACGAGGTGACGATGCGCTACGAGGCCTTCGCGCAGCGACACTCGTATGGGCTGGACTTCATCGGCGGGACGTGGGATCGCGCGCAGCTTGCGATGGCGCACCCGATCTCATCGTATCTCATCAACAGCTACACCCAGCCCTATGGGTATCTCGGCATGTGTAGCCCGACCAACGGACAACTGTATGCCGCGTGGCGTCAGAATTACATGCACTGGGGCGTCATTCCGACGTTCGGGTGGCCGGATCCGGCGGTCCTGGCGAAGCCGGAAGGCTTTGCGGCCCAGTGCCTCGACGAGGCGGCCTGTTTCACGCAGCATCGCCTCGATCCCGACTTCGACGGCCCGTGGCCGGCGGACGTCTGTTTCCCGTACAAGGGGGCCAACGGCGTCCGGGCGGTCTACCGCGAGAATGCGTCCGCATCGATGCTGGCGCTCGATGAGGCGGGGAAGACGACGGAGGTCTCGCGCACGATCACCGGGGTGGCGGAGATCACGCTGCCCGGCTCTATCCCCGGGTGGAAGTGCTACGACGACAAGCGGCTCTTCGGGTTGGACTCCGATGTCTGGTACGCCTACAGCACCGAACCTCGCGATCAGAAGGCGTTCCATGTCTACAGTCTGCCGAGTGGGTTCACGGTCTCTCGGGCCACGAAGACCGACCAGATGGCGGTCATCGAGGTGAAGGACACCGGGAGTGTCATCCGGCTGACGCACCTGTTCGACCAGGCGACCTGCGGCTCGCAGGGGTTTGACGACGGGCAATTGCACGAGGTACACGGGGCGCTGGCCGGCGGTGAAGACGGGGCGTTGTTTCAGCCGCAGGGGCTCGACATCTTCGCGCACCCGCCGTGGCGAGCCCTCCGCAAGAACCCACAGACTGGCGTGACGGAGGCAAATGGGACCGGGATCGCGTTCGCCTCGTTCCCGCTCGAACTGCCGGACGTGCAGGGCAGCGTCTGGTTCCGATGTGATGTGGCGATGGACAAGGGAGCTGTCGGGAAGACGGACGGAGTGCTGTACAGCGTCACGGCGACGGTGCCAGGCTGCGCAGACATTCACGCGGAGCTGCTGAATGCCACGGCAACGAACCAGCCGCTGGCCATCGATCTGACCCCGATGCGCGGCAAGAAGGTGACGCTGCGGCTGCAGGTCGATCCCGGCCCGACCCGCAACCCCAGCTTCGATTGGGCACGGTGGTATGGCCCGAGAGTGGAGATCGAACGACGGCAGACGGGCAGCGTCGGAGTCGCAGGCTTTGGGCAGCTACCCTACCCTCTATGCGCCGAAGGGCCGGTAAGCAGTGTCGCTACCGGGGCCGGGAGCGCCTCGTTCAACCTGCAACTCCCCGGGTCCCTGATCCTGCTCAGGGAGGCGCCGAAGCCGGTCGCCTTGCCACTGGACCTGGCGAAGTCGCCGTTCCTGGTGACTTTCTTGTCCGAGAACGGGCAGACCCTCACGAACCCGCAGTACGCAAGCGCGGTGCCCGAGAGCAGCACGGTCGGGGGCGTAACCCGCGCTGGGCTGTTTGCCCATCCGCCCGACCACGGCACGACGAACATCGACATCCCGATGACGCTTCCGGCTGGTCCGGTGCGGTTTCACGCCTTCATCGGCCTGCGCGACGGATCGAAGTCGGACGGCTGCGGGTTCATCGTGAAGGTCAGCGGGAAGCGCGTGGCCTACCAGCACAAGCTGCCCGGCGAGTGGACGGAGATGAGCGCGGACCTCTCGGCGTGGGCGGGCAAGCCCATCGTCCTGTCACTGGTCACTGATAGCGAGGGGCCGTTCAGCTTTGACTGGGCGCAGTGGGGGGAACCGATGGTAACGGCCGGGGGTTAAAAATGGCAGCAGGGACGACTTCCTGCCCCGCCCCGCTTCGCGCGGCACCCTCCCTCGTAGGGAGGGGAGAGGCGAACGGCAACGGCGCCTCACCCCCGGCCCCTCTCCTGACCGCGCGTTGCGCGTCCAGGAGAGGGGAGAACGGCGGACGGCCGCGGCGGACGTTCCTACCCCACCCGCTCCGCGGGCGCTCCTCCCGTGGCCCCGCCAGAGGCGGGTATGGGAGGGGATAGGCAAAGGGTCGCTTCCGAGGCCGTATCCAGTATTCAGTATCCAGTATCCAGTATCCAGTATCCAGCATCCAGCATCCAGCATCCAGCAT
>CAYWBK010000549.1:0-3984 GCA_964455745.1 uncultured Armatimonadia bacterium | reverse complement strand
AATCGCGCCACGACATATCGGCTGCCTCGCCTTCTCAGGGGTGTGTCTCTCGACTACTTCAAGAATGAAGTGGCCGCGACAATCCTGTCGCGCGTGGGGCGGGCGTCTCCTCTTACCTTTTCTGTGGACGCGCGGTTTACCGCGCGCATCGCGCCATAAATGGCGCGGCCACATGAGGTCGGAAGGTGGAGAGGGGCCTACCCGCCGTAGGCGGGCCGGGGCGAGATCACTCCGCCACGGCCGTCTCCGCCAGTGCGAACATCTTCTTCAGTTCCGCGGTGGACAGCTCCGTCAGCCAGGCCTCCCCGGTGCCCACGACCTTATCCGCCACCGCCTTCTTCTTCTCGATCATCTCGTTGATGCGCTCTTCCACCGTGCCCATGCACACGAACTTGTGCACCTGCACATTGCGGGTCTGCCCGATGCGGAAGGCGCGGTCCGTCGCCTGATTCTCGACCGCCGGATTCCACCACCTGTCGAAGTGGAACACGTGATTTGCCCGCGTGAGATTAAGCCCCGTTCCGCCCGCCTTGAGCGACAGCACGAACAGCGAGGGCGCGTCCGGGTCTTGCTGGAAGCGCTCCACCATGCGATCCCGCTTCAGTTTGGTTGCGCCGCCGTGCAGGAAAAGCGTCTCCTCGCCGAAGGTCTCCTCCAGGTGCTTCACGAGCATCTCGCCCATCTGGGTGTACTGGGTGAAGATGAGCGCGCGCTCGCCGACGCCAAGCACTTCTTCGACCATCTCCGTCAGCCGGGCGAGTTTGCCCGAGCGCCCCGGAAGCGGGGAGTTGTCGCCCATCAGATGCGCCGGATGGTTGCACACCTGCTTGAGTTTCGTCAGCGTAGCCAGAATGATCCCCCGGCGCTCCATGTCCTCCGCCTCGTCCAAAGCCCGTTCCGCCTCGGAGGTCACTGCGGCGTACAGCGATGCTTGCTCGCGGGTCAGGGTGCAGAACACGTTCATCTCGTTTTTCGCAGGCAGGTCCGAGATGACCGTCGGATCGGTCTTCAGACGCCGGAGAATGAACGGCCCCGTGAGCCGCTTGAGGCGCATCGCGGCGTCGCTGCTACTCCTGGTCTGGATCGGCAACAGGTAGTTGCTGCGGAATGATTCGCGGCTGCCGAGGAAGCCGGGGTTGAGGAACTCCATGATCGACCACAGGTCCCCGACGTTATTTTCCACCGGGGTGCCGGTGAGGGCGATCCGATACTCGGCGTCGAGAGACCGCGCCGCCCGGGCCTGCTTGGTGGACGGATTCTTGATGTTCTGCGCCTCGTCCAGGATGACCCCCGCCCACGGCACCTCGGCGAAATGGGCGGCGTCCCGGTGCAGCAAGGCGTAGCTCGTGACGACAATCGCGCACTTCTCGGCGGCGGTGGCGAACTCTTTGCCTTTGCTGCGGCGCGTGCCGTGGTGGATGATGACGGGCATGTCGGGTGTGAAACGGGCGGCCTCGCGCTGCCAGTTCCCGACCACCGACGTGGGGCAGACCAGCAGCGTGGGCCGTGGGCAGCCTTCCGCGCACCACTCGCGCTGGATCAGCGCCAGCGTCTGCACCGTCTTGCCCAGGCCCATGTCATCGGCGAGACATGCCCCCAGGCCCCACTGCCGCAGGAATGCCAGCCAGGAGTACCCGCGCGCCTGATACGGACGCAGCGCGCCCTGGAACCCCTGCGGCGCATCCAGCGCTGTGAAGGTGTCGCCGCCTTCGAGCCGCGACAGCAGATCGCCGATCCACCCGCGCGCTTCGACGCCTGTGACCGGGATGCTGCCAGGGGCCTCCGCGCCGCCCAAAGCCATGCCGATCAGCTCCCGCAGCGTCACCTCCTGGCCCTGCTTCTTCCGCCAGAACTCCAGCGCCGCCCCGATCTCGTCGCGGCTGATGTGGACCCATTGGCCCCGCAACTTCACCAGCGGAGCCTTCAGTCGCGCCAGCTCCTCCAATTCCTGGCGGCTGAGTGTCTCGTCACCCAGCGCGATCCGCCACTCGAAGTTCACCAGAGTGTTCAGCGAGAGACTCGCCGGGGTCTGAAATCCTGGGTCGGTCACGGCGGCGCGGGCCGATAGGCGCAGCTTCGTGCCCTTGCGGGTCCACCACGCCGGCAGCATCACCCCGAACCCCGCCTGTTCCAGGGTATCGGCGCTTTCCGACAGAAACGCGAAGGCTCCTGCCTCGTCGCACTGATACCCGCCGGGGCGCTTCTCGCGCAGGCTCTCCTCGACCGGCGGACAGATGCCGGAGGCTTGCCCGAGAGCCGACAGCAGATATTCCTGCGGTCGGAAGTCCCCGCGCTTGAGCACGGAGGCCTTCCGCCCCGTCATCTTCCAGGCATCGCTGGCCGGGACGAGCAGGCTGGGATCATCGGTGGCTTGCAGGTGATAGGTGACCGCCCAGGGCTGCTCGGACGCGGTGAAGAAGCCCTCGTCGCTCGCCGGACCTGCTCCCTCACCGATCCCGGGTTCGTCGAGCCGGAAGCAGAGGCGGAAGGGGGACGCCGCCGTGACCGTCAGCGGATGCCACCACTGCTGCACCTGCGCGGCCAGGTCGGCGAGGGCGACGCGGTCGCCGTCCAGTATCCCGCCGTCCGGCGCGCTCAGGGCCGCCAGCCACTGGTCGTGCAGGCTGAGGTGAGCGCTGGACGCGGTCCGTCGACGGGCCGGAGGGGGCTGAGGCAGTGCGCCGCCCGCACTTGCCCGAACGAGGGCATCGACGACATCTTCGAGGAAATCGGAGAGGATTGCGCTTGCGGGACGGGCGGGCGCAGGCTGTCGCTCCAGTGCCATTGCGCGGCAGACGGGGGGCATCGCTCGCGACAGTGCCCCGGAGCGTTCGGCATCCGGTCCGCCCAGCAGCGGTCGCCAGCAGGCTCGGTAGCGGCCCTCGCGCTCGCTCACGCCGGGCAAGAACTGCTGGCGGGCGACGATCCCGCCGCCGAAGCGCATCGCGACAGTCCAGTAACGCAGGTCGTAGCCGACCATGACTCCCGGCGCGAGGACGCGCTTGCCCACACAGGCGCACAGCAGGTCCAGCCACTGCGCCGACTTCGGCTGATAGCAGGTCACATACCACGGCGCCAGTTCGGTCTCGTCGGATGCTTCGGACGCGTCGGCCAACAGGGCATCGCAAGCCGCCGGCCGCCCGTGCGCCGAGGGCAGCCAGATGACCCCCGGCTCGGTCCGCCCGGCAGCGACCTTCAGCCCCGCCGCGGCGAGACCTTCCGCCAGCGCCTCAGCCCCGGCATCATACGGAGAGGGCAAAGGGCGCGGCACCTTAGGCTTGCGACCGCGCCGCGCCGGAGCCTGCACCTCACCTTCAGCCGGCCTCTCAGCCCAAAGCCGAAGCGAACCGTCATAATAGCCAGCATGAAGGATAATCATCGCACGCGTCCTTCAGATCAGAGTACTATTGCTCACGTCAGGAGCATCATTCTTGTGCACCGCGACAAGCCCGTGGGGTGTCGCGAGCCGTGCAGAGCGCGACGACAGATGGGGATCCCAGGGCGGGTGGCTGCCAGGCTGGCGCGGGGTCCCCGTCGATAGCCGCGCTCCGCGCTGCTATCGACACCCCGCGCCTTGATCGTTGAAAGTGCCACATCCAAAAACGGCGTCCCGGTCTGTTCCGCCGTTTGCCGCCGTTTGTCGTCATTTTCGCCGTTTTTTGCCGTTTTTGCCGTTTTTGCCGTTGATTCAGCGTTCCGAGTTCAGCGTTCAGCGTTTCCGACAAACGATGCTCCGGTCTTCTCCGCCGTTTGTCGTCATTTTCGCCGTTTTTGCCGTTTTTGCCGTTTTCGCCGTTTTTGCCGTTGATTCAGCGTTCCGAGTTCAGCGTTCAGCGTTTACGACATCGTCGACCGCCGACTTAACGCTCTCCCCGATCCGCCGGTATTGCGCTTCCGTCAGGAACGGCAGGCACACGCGGAAGCTGTACTCACTGCCGCCGAAGGGCTGGCCGGGCACGACCACCGCCCGGTATTGCTTGACGA
>CAYWBK010000548.1:0-3984 GCA_964455745.1 uncultured Armatimonadia bacterium | reverse complement strand
GTATTCAACAGCCAGAGGACAGGCCGTCGGGGCTATGCTGCTACGGGACTATCCGTCATGCCGTAATCTTCAAAATCCTATCAATCCTGTTCCCCTCGCCGTTCCTCGCCGCCACGCTTGCGGCAGTTCTACCTATAATCGACGGGCGGACCCCACACCTTGTATCCATACGAGCAGTGTGTCAGGACGCCCGAGCGGTTCGAGAGCGCTCGGCTGGCGGCCTCATGGCATCGTCGTGGGACATGAGCTACGGGGTGAAGCAGGTGCGCAGGCCGCCGGCGCCGTCGCGGTTCTTTGGATCGTCGCTGGAGCGCCATGCGCCTCGGCATTCATCCTCCTTGCTCCAGAAGTAGCCCCCCCGCTGCACCCGCTCTGTGCCCTGATCGGGGCCTTTCGGGTCTTCCGCCGGAGAGACCGCATAGTACGTCGCCGAATACCAATCGTTGCACCACGCCGCCAGGTTCCCCGCCATGTCCAGGGCCCCACACCAGGCCGCGCCGGCGGGGAAACTGCCGACAGGGAAGGTTGCCGCTTTGGGGCCGACGTTGTCGTCGTTGCAGCACCTGCTTGCGTCCCACTCATTGCCCCATGGGTACCTGCGCCCCTCCGGGCCCCGCGCCGCGTACTCCCACTGCGCCTCCGTCGGCAGAGATAAACCGTAAAACCGGCTGTAGGCCCAGCAGTCATCCCAGTCCGCTCCCCATAGGGGATGATCGTCCTCGTGTCTCGCCAGGTCCTCGCGCACCGCGATGCCTGCAGCCTGGCAGTAACGCTTCCACTGCGCCAAAGACACCTCGCACTTGCTGAGCCAGAATCCCTTCGTGATCCGCACTCGGTGGGCCGGGCGCTCGTTGGGGCGCCCCTCTCCATCGCCGCTCCCCATCGTGAACTCGCCCGGCGGCACCCAGACCATCGTCCCGCCATCAGGCCCCACGACTTCCTGCCCGGCGTTCGTGCCCTGCAGTTCCCACGGCTTGGCCTGCTGGGCCACCACCCCCGCACAAGTCAGGACTGCCAGGACCGCCGTCGCGGCGAAGAGTTTGCGCATCAAGGTCCTTCTCCTTTGGAAGCTGGGAGCCGTTCCGATTCCCCCATAGATTATGGCAGCCGCCAACCAAAATGCAGACTCGCCGCCGTGACTACAGGTTCCTTTCATCCTCGCGCGCGGAGAATGTCAACGGCGGGAAGGCAGCGGACGGCAAGGCTAATAGGATTGATAGGATGGGAAGGATTACGGCACGCGGAAGATGGCCTGGACGCCGGTGTCCCACAAGCGGCTTTGCTGAAGCCCCATCAGGCAGAGTGTACCGAGACGCGCCATAGGTCGCCAGAGGGCGCGCGGCAGAAGTCCCGCGACTCCATCATCCGCGCGCCCTCTTCGCCGTTTCTTGCCGTTTCTTACCGTTTTTCGCCGTTTTTCGCCGTTTTTCGCCGTTCCTTGCCGTTGATTCAGCGTTCAGCGTTCAGCGTTTTGAGATTCTCAAAGCTGATCTTCGCGCTCTCCAGCGACGGGCCCTTGCAGGTGTCCTGCTCGACGATGAACCACTGAGTGCCCGCGGCCTCGCCTGCGGCGAAGATCGACGGCCAATCGAGGATGCCGTTGCCGATCTCGGTGAAGGTCGGTTCCGGGTCGTCCGACATGTCCTTGATGTGCACCAGCGGCACGCGCCCGGCATACTTGCGGATGTAGGCGGCCGGGTCCTCGCCGCCGTGCTTCACCCAGTACGTGTCGATCTGCGCATTGAGGCTGTTGCAACTGTTCGCGTACAGGATGTCGAGGCCGTATTCGCCGTCGAACTTCTGGAACTCGAAGCTGTGGTTGTGGTAGGAGAAGAGCAGGCCGGCTTCGGCGATCTTCTTGCCGATCTGGCACAGCGTCTTCGCCGTAGCCTTCCAGCCCTCGGCGTCCCGGCGGCGCTCCTCGGGCATCCACGGGCAGGTGATGTACTTGCTGTCGATACCGAGAGCGTAGTCGATCGCGGCGCTGAGGTCGCTTTCGAGGGCCTCGATGCCGAAATGAATGCCCGCGCGCCCGAAGCCGCAGTCATCGAGCAGGGCTTTCATCTCGGCGGCGCTCAGCCCGCCGGTGCCGGCGATCTCGACGCCCGGATAGCCGATCTCGGCAACTTTCTTATACGTGCCGATGAAGTCGATGTCCGTCTGATCGCGAACCGTGTACATCTGCAGGGCAACAGGGATCTTGGCCATGGCCGTCATCCTTTCAGGTTCGTCTACTGGGGCCTGGGCAGCGGGCGAGCGACCGTCCACACCCTCCCGTCAGCGTCATAGCCCACGAATTCGTCCAGCGCTATCTTCCTCTTCCCGGCCACATTCGCCTCCCCGGCGAACACGGCCGGAAGCGAATATCCAACGCAGGAGGGCAGCACAGATCATAAGGGGGCAAGGGCGTAGGAAACGGCCAGGAGACCACAAAGCCACAAGGACGCGAAGAACGGCCTCAGCAACCGCAATTGTCGGCTGCCTTTGGCCGTTCTTCGTGCTTTTGGGTCTTCGTGGTCCATCTCGCCGTTCGCCCCGCCTTACGCCGACTTCAATTTGGCAAAGAACGCCGCCACGGCTTCCATCTTGCCGGGGATGTCCAGGCTCTGCGGGCATTTTTCGACGCAGATTCCGCACGCGAGACACTTGGAGGCATCGAACTGGTCATTGGTCGCGAAGTTTTTCAACTGCGCCAATGCTCCCGGCATCTCCAGGACATCGTGAAGCTGGAACACACCCAGAAGCGTGGAGATCGGCAGTTCCTCGGGGCACGCGCCGGCGCAGTAGTTGCAGCCGCTGCACAGCGCCTCGCCCTTGCTGAACTCCTGGAACGCATCGACGAACTTCTGGCGCTGCTCGGGGGTAAGCGCGGTCTCCGCCTCGACGACCGCGACATTCTCGGCGAGATGAACGGGGTCGTTAATCCCGCCGATGACGGTGGAGACTGCCGGCGTGCTGAGCAGGAACCGCAGCGCGATCTCCTGCACCGGCGCGCCCTCCAACTCCGGCAGGTATCGCGCGAAAACCGGCGACTGCCCCACGAGAAGCCCGCCGCGCAGCGGACCCATGACGACTACGCCGACCCCGTGCTCGTGCGCGTAGTTGACCGCGCGCTCGGGGTGGCGGTCGTTGAAGTTGTAGTACACCGTGATGGTCCTGAACTCGGGCACCTGCGCGAGCCAGGAGATGATGTCATCCGCCTGCCCGTGGCTGGTGAACCCCAGTTCCCTGATAAGGCCTTGCTCCTTCGCCTCCAGCAGCGCCTTGAGTGGCGCGTCGTCGCCGAGGCATGCCGCCTCGAAGTGATCCGGCGCACTCATGTCCCAGAACTGGTAGAAGTCGAAGTAGCCGATTCCCGCGCGCTTGAGCGAGTTCTCGATGCACTGCCACATCTGATCGCGGGTGAATACGCCGAGACTTGCCGCGACGTTCGGGTTGTCCGACTTCGGTCGCGGCTGGGCTTTCGAGCTGATGACCATGCTGGAGCGCTCGCGGCCACGAATGGCCTCGCCGGTCCAGGCTTCCGCATTATCGTCAAACGACTTGAAGCTGTACGCCGGTCCGATGTCGATGTAGGTGAGGCCGGAGTCGAGGGAACGGTTGATAATATCGACCGCGTTGTCCCTGTCTTTGAAGCGCATGGTGCCGATGCCGATTGCCGACACGTCAATCCCCGTGTCGCCCATGTGACGGTACTGCAAAACGAACACCTCCGGGTACTTGCTTGGATCACAGCCCAAACTGCCCGCGGGCCGGGTGCACGCCAGGCACGTCGCGTAACCATAGTCCATCAGGTGCCAGCCGTCAATACGGCGAGCGATGAGTGATGAGTGATGAATGATGAGCGAACGGCAGGGACGGCAGGAACGGCAGGAACGGCGGGAACGGCGGGAACGGCGGAGGGGCACGCCCGCACAGGCCCGCGTGGGGCGGGCGTCTTGTTACTTATCGAAGGCGTATAACGGAACATTTATCACAATTTTA
>CAYWBK010000547.1:0-4000 GCA_964455745.1 uncultured Armatimonadia bacterium | reverse complement strand
TATGCTCAGCCTCGGCCGGGGATGAACCCGACTGTAGCGCCCGGCGGGGCGCCGAAAGTCGAAGCGCCCGATGCACGTGTCGGCGACGCCGGTCACGATGCCACGGACAGCGGGCCGGCTGAGGTGCGGCCAGGGACGGTCGGGGCGGCGGCGAACAGCAGTATTGGGTGCGGCAGATCGACGCGGGGTGATGAATCGGCCCGGTGCCTGGGGACGCGGGTGAAAGACATTGCGGCGGTCGCGGGGCTTGGGCGGCATAAGCTGGTCGGGTATGGTCTCGTCACCGGGCTTAGCGGCACCGGCGATACCGACCGCGCTATGATGGGCACGCGCACGCTAGCCAATATGCTCAACCAGTTCGGGCTGACCCTCGACCCCTCGACGTTCCAGGTCAAGAATGTGGCCGCGGCCATCGTCACCGCGGAGTTGCCGCCCATCGCGCCGGTGGGGACGACGCTCGATGTCACCGTCTCCTCCATCGGGGACGCCGACAGCTTGCAGGGCGGAATGCTGCTCGTCGCGCCGCTGAAAGGCGGAGACGGGAAGGTCTACGCGATCGCTCAGGGGCCGATCAGCATCGGAGGCTTCAACGCCTCATCAGGCCTCGACCGCGTGCAGAAGAACCATCCGACCGTCGGGCGCATCCCCAACGGAGCCTCCGTCACCACGGCGATCACCGTCGAACCCGGCAGCAACGACACCGTAACCCTCACCCTCTTCCACCCCGACTTCACCACCGCCGAGAACCTCGCGCGGGCAGTCGCCGAAGGCCTCGGCAGCAGCGCCACTGCCACCAACGAAAGCTGCGTGGTCGTAAAAGTGCCCGAGCAAGAGCGCGCCGACATCGTCAGCTACATGAGCCGCCTGGAAAGCCTTCCCGTCGAGCCGGACGCGGGCGCTCGGGTCGTCATCAACGAGCGCACCGGGACCGTCGTCATCGGGTCTAGAGTGCGGATATCGCCGGTCGCGATCTCGCAAGGCGGGTTGACGGTGGAAGTGCAAGGCGAGTGGCAAGTGGCGGAGGGGGCCGGTATCAGAGGACAGGTTTCAGGGACGACCAACGGCGGGACGATTGCAGCGGTGCCGCAGCAGCAGATGAATGTGAAGGAGCAAAGCGCCAGCATCATGCGCGTTCCGGCGCAGGCGACGCTGCAAGACCTGGTGAGCGCGCTCAATGCGCTTGGCGTGAAGCCGAGGGACCTCATCGCGATCATACAAGCATTGAAAGAGGCGGGGGCGCTGCAGGCTGAGGTGGTGACGCTGTGAGGATTACGGCGACGGCGCCTCACCCCCCGGCCCCCTCTCCTGAGCGCGAACAGCACGCTCAGGAGAGGGGGGGAACGGCACCTCACCCCCGGCCCCTCTCCACGAGGGGAGAGGGGAGAACGGCACCTCACCTCCCATCCCTCTCTCCACGGGCCGCGCCCTGCGCGGCATTGGGGAGGGGGAGAACAACGACGGCCACGGCGACGACCGGGGAGGATGTGCGGCTTAAGGCGGCTTGCGATGAATTTGAGGCGGTGCTGTTGACACAGATCATTAAAGCCGCTCAGCCATCGGGCAAGGACGGAGTGTTTGGTAGCAGCGACGCTGATGAAATCTTCCAATCTCAGTTTGCCGATGCCCTCGCAAGCACGATGGCCAAGCGCGGGGCGCTGGGGATCTCGCAGATGGTGTATCGGGAGTTGGGGGGACGGTAGGGACGGCAAGTCTTAGGTTTTAGGGACGGCAGGAACGGCGGGGACGGCTAAAGGCACAACGGGTCTTCATCGGTGAAAGGATTTGGGTACATGGCTTTCTCGGCGCGGTGTGTGGAACTGCTTCATGCGGTGGCTCGGGAGATTGACGCCTGCCGGACGCTTAAGGATTGTATCAGCGAGCAGCGCGCGGCTGTCGTCTCCCGAGATGCCGAGCGAATCCGCACCGCGAACGCGGCGCTCGACATGGCACTGGAAGGACTCAGCCAGGCGGCCGCGCGGCGGGCGGAGTTGATGGCGGAAGGCGAAGGGGCCAGGGGGGAAACGGAGGCCGGCGAGATTGAACAGCTCAAGGCCGAGGAGCTGCAACACGCCCGCGCTACCCTGCGCAGCCTATGTCAGGACTTGCGGCGCGAGGCCGTGCTCAACCGCGAGATCATCAGCGATCAGCTCGCCTATATGCAGACCGTGCTGCAGGCTCTCTCGGCGCCGAATGAAACCTACGGGCCTGTGGGAGGGCGAACGCGAGGGGACGGACTGGGGGTTGGGAGGTGGGGGTAAGAATGGACGGCGCCTCACCCCCTGCTCCCCTTTCCTGAGCGTATACGGCACGCTCAGGAGAGGGGGGTAACGGCGGACGGCAACGGCTTCCTACCCCCGTCCCTCGTCGAGACGGGGGAAACGACAACGGCGATCCGCGGCAGGATTGCCGCGGCCACGGGACGGCCTTCCTATGGACGGCGAGAAGTCGCGGACATTCCTGGAGGGATCAGATCATGGGAGTGCAATCACTCGAGACTGCGAAGACCGCTCTGATCGCGTTTCAGGCGGCGATCGATGTGTCGTCACACAATGTCGCCAACGCCCAGACTGAGGGGTATGTCCGGCAGACGGCGGAGCTTTCCTCCATCCCGGGTAACACCCTCGCAGGGTCGGAGGTGGGCGGCATCGGAGGGGGAGTCGAGTTGACCAATGTCCAGCGGATGACCGATAACCTCCTGTCCGTCCAGATCAATGCCCAGACCGCCAATCAGAGCCGGGACCAGGTGGTGTCCGATGCGCTCGCTCAGGTCGAGGACATCTTCAATGACACCACCGACGGCGGGATCGCCCAGACCCTCAGCGACATGTTCTCAGCCTGGCAGAAACTCGGATCGCAGCCGACCGAAGCAGCGATTCGCGACGAGGTGATCCAGGACAGCGGCAACGTGGCGGATGCCATCCGGCAGAGAGCCTCGGATGTCAGCGCCCTCGGCGACGAAATGGACCGGGAGGTCGTCGACGAGGTCCGCCAGGTGAACGACCTCGCACAGCAGATCGCCGACTTGAATGATAAGATCAGCACCGCGGACAACTCCGCGGCCTCCGCCGACCTGCTCGATCTGCGGGACCAGGCGATGACCAAGCTCAGCGGGCTTTGCGGGGCTACGGCGATTCCGGAAGCCAACAACACGATCGACGTGGTGATCGGCGGGCAGCGGCTGGTGCAGGACAACCACACCACGGCGCTGACCACGGTGCTCGACCCGGACAATCCGGGCAAGCACCTCGTCTCCCTCGGCGGCAACACAACCCTTCCGGGGCTGTCGGGCAGCATCGCCGGACAGCTCGATGTCCGCGACAACTATCTGCCCAAGTACACCGCAAAGCTTGACACCCTCGCGCAAACCCTGGCGGACGCGATGAACAAACAGCACGAGGCCGGGTTCGACCTGCAGAACAACGCCGGGCAGGCGCTGTTCACCTACGACCCCACCTCCCCGGCGGCCTCGATCCGGTTCAGCGCCGCCATCGCCGCCGATAACGGACTGCTCGCGGCAGCCTCCGCCACAGACCAGGACGGCGACGGCCAGAATGCCACCGCCATGCAGGAGGTGTCGAGTCAGAAGCTACTCGGCGACGGTCTGCAGACGATCCAGGAGTACAACGCCGATGCGATCGCGCAACTGGGCAGCGACGCCAGCTCCGCCAACAACACCGCCGATACGCGGACGCAAGTGCTGACCGATCTGACGACGCGGTATCAGGCGAATGCCGGGGTGTCGCTCGATGAGGAGGCTATCGATGTGGTGAAGTACCAAAAAGAGTACGAGGCGGCTGCGCGGATCGTCGATGTGAGCCTGCAGATGCTGGATTCGGTGCTGGCGATCTGGACGTAACCTCGCCCTCGGCCCCCTCCCTCGTAGGGCATAGGCGCTAAGTTAGGGCCAGACGCCGTCCAAGGAGGGGCCGGACTACGAGAGCGCCAGCCGTTAGGCGCTCGAAGTATCCGGCCTCTATGAAACGGTTTGTCAAGCGTGAAC
>CAYWBK010000546.1:0-4001 GCA_964455745.1 uncultured Armatimonadia bacterium | reverse complement strand
GCTTGAGACCAATTCGCGGCCCCCAGGTGCGAAGATGTGGGTAAAGCATAGCCGCAAGCGGAGAGGGGAGAACGGCAACGGCAACGGCTCGCGGGCGAGACGCCCGCGCCACGCACAAGGATTGCACGCCCACTCTGCGCCTCAGCGCTTGAACCCCGTCAGCTTCACGCAGACCTGGTCTTGCAGGCGGCGGAACACATTGGCGTCGCAATCGAAGCCGTTGAACATGAGCGAAAACGCGAGCGGCTCTCCGTCGCGCGTCTCGGCGTACCCGGACAGGCAGCACACGCCGGTCAGCCAGCCCGTCTTCGCCTGCACGTTGCTCTCCGCGCAGGTGTCTCGCATCCGGTGCGCCAGGGTGCCGTCGCACCCGGCGATGGGCAGCGAGGCGGCGAAGGCCTCGGCGTGGGCGCTCTCGTCGTGCATGTATTCCAGCAGACCGATAAGGAAGGCCGGCGTCACGCGGTTGCCGCGCGACAGGCCGGAGCCGTCGTACAGGCAGACGCCGGTCACATCGAGGCCCCTTTGTTGCCAGAAGTGGGCGACGAAGCTCAGCGGCCGCTCCTTCTGCGCGCCGACTTTGACGATGAGAGTGCGCATCAGACTGTTCGCGATCTGGTTGTCGCTCGGCTTGTTCATAAGGCGAATCGTCTCCTTAATAGGACGCGATTCGTGTCCGACCAATTTGAGCGCCCCGTGCGGCACCGTCTTGATCGCCCCCCAGTCCCCGCCGACGAGAATCCCTACCTCCCCGAGACGTTTGTAGAACGCCTCTGCAGTCTGGGCGGCGGTGAAGTTCACATCTCCGCTGCCGACAGGCCCGGTGGCCAGGACCTTGCCGCTCACCCGCCGGATGCCGGCTTTCCAAAGCTGGTTCGCCAGCGTCGCGAGATAGGCGTTACTCAGGCCGGGATCGGCATCGCCGCGCAGGATGAGGTCGCCGTCAACGGTCCCGCCGATGCCCGTCTCCATATTGCCGTAGACTGCCGTGTGGAAGCGATAGTCGGCTCCGAGCATCTCCAGCGCGGTGGCGGAGGTGACGAGCTTGGTGTTGGAGGCGGGGATGAGTGGCCTGTGGCAGTCGCGGGAATAGAGGACTTCGCCCGTGGAGATCGAGTAAACCTCCGCCGCGGCGATTGCGTCGCTGGCCTTCGCGAAGCAAGACGTAACGGCTTGTCGAAGATCGGCGATGGAGTCTCCCCAGGCGGAGGAGAGAGCTGCGAGAAGTGCTGCGATGAGGGCTGCTTTGCGTGTGTTCATGGTTTCAAGGGATGGGTCAGTTTGGCCGTGCCGTGACCACCAGAAGGGTCTCCCACTTGTCGTCCGGGCCGTGCAAGAGGCGTCCCCCGGAGATATCCCACCCTCGCACCATGAGCTGCTGATCGGATCGCAAGCCGATGGCTGGGAGGTCGATGGTCGTCGCAAAGGCATCTGCGGCGCCCGGCGCCAAGATAGTCTTGTTTCCGGGCGTCACTACGTGAGACATCGGCTGCGACCAACTTGTTCTCAGCGACAAGGCCATCTCGATTGAGCCGTCGCCCTTAATCTTGGGCCGAAGCGTCGCGTCGGTGCCCACACTCTCATCCTCGCCCCTGCCTCCCCTCCGCCCCAACTCGACCGGCTTCCCTTCGGGGCCTACGCTCATTAGAGCGATTGCAGCCGACTGGCCGCTGGCGACGACCACATGAGGCTCACTGACAGTCACCGCTTCGTCGTGAACCCACAGGCGCAGCAGATCGGCCAAGAGAGGGCCCCGGTAAACCAAAACATGCCCTGGAAAGCGAAGTTCTTCACTGGGAACGGCCTGGCCTGCGAGCATCGCGTCAAGCGGAGCGGACTCGACGACGAACATCCGCACATAGCATGTCACCGAACCAGGGCCGCCACCCGACGGCGCGAGGCTCACCTCCCAATGATCCCCTCTCTGACCCACTATCAAGTCATAGGCGTTCGCCAGCAGTTGCAGAGCTTGTGCGGCCGTAACGTTCTTCAGGCTCACGGTCATGCCGGTCTTGCCGGGCGCGTCAGCCTTGAGCAGCACGTTCATCCCGGCCGCCTTCGCGATGGCGCGTACCACGTCTCGGAAAGGAGCGTCCCGGACTTCCACGTCGAACAGACCTTCACGGGCAGCCTTGTTGACGGAGATGAACGGCTTATGATCGTTGTTTGTCGGTGCGGCGGGCGTCGGATCGGCCATCACCGTGGAGATCGTCGGGGCGAGTAGAAGGGACACGAGAACCAGCAAACCTGTACCGTAAGTGCCTCGAGACATCTGACCGAAAGCGTTGCCCATCGAATCATCCCTCCCGTCATGTGATACGACTCACACAGTGACTCGACAATCCCGATCCATCCTGGTTCCATCTGTCGTTGCCGTTCGTCGCTGTCGTTCTTTCCTCTCCACGCGTGGCGAGGGGGGCCGGGGCGAGGCGCCGGGGGTGAGGCGCCGTTCGGGACCGGGGCGTGAGGTTCGCCGTCCCCGTCACTCCTCAGATGTCTTCTCGCCCTGCCTCAAGCTCGGCGATCGACTGCTGCACGGTGGCAAGCTCCACGCGAAGCTGGTCGCGGTATTCGATCAGTTTCTGCAAAAGGTCCGCTTTCCCGAAGGTCTCGTCGCTGCCGCCCTCACAGGCGACCTCGCAGCTTTGCCGGCAGCACCCGCCGCCGGCGCAGGGCTTGGCGCATCCCGCTGCCATGTCACTCGCGCTCATCTCAAAGCTTCTCCTCTTCTCCGGTCACGAGGGCCTCGTCACCGTGTGCGGCGATGAAGTCCTGGATGCCCTGCCAGGTCAGGATGCCTTCCTTCGCCCCGAAGTGGGTCACGACTCCGGCGGCGTTGGCGGCCCCGCAGCGCAGGGCGTCTCGCAGCGATAGCCCGCGCTGCAGGCCCGCCACGCAGGCGGCGGCAAAGGCATCCCCCGCGCCGACGGTTGACGCCTCCTCGACGGGGTACACCGGGACATGATAGTGCGTCTCCCCGTCGTAACCTTGCGCGCCGCGCGCGCCGTCGGTCACGACCACATACCGGCACCCGGCGGCGTGCAGGCGCTTGAGGACCTCGTGGTCGTCGGCATCGGTGCAGTCCGGCTCGACGCAGGTGAGTTCCCGCGCCTCGTCCATGTTGAGAAATACTACGTGCGTCGCAGCAAGCGCCTCAGACAGCCCCTCGAGGCCGAGCTTGATCTGCGTTCCTCCCGGGTTCGTGGCCAGCTTGATGCCCTTATCGCGCGCGAACCGGGCGAACTCGAAGTACATACTCGCGCTGCCGTCGGCGAAGGAGCTGGTGTAGATCCACTCCGTCTCCGCCAGCGCGTCCCAGTTCACGTCCTCGCGCGCCAGTTGAGAGCTTGCGCCGCGATACACGAGGACGGTTCGATCTCCGGTGAACCCGGTGATGATGAGAGAGTAGCCGGTCTGCGCGCCGGCGGTGCGCAGGCACAGTGAAGTGCCGACGCCCTCGCTTGTGAGGGCGTCCAGCACGCGATCTCCGGGGCCGTCGACGCCGACCTTGCAGACGATGCCGGTCTTCATTCCCTGGCGGGCGAAGCTGACCGCGGTGTTGGTGGCCCCGCCGCCGGTGGAGAGCGCTATGTTTGAAACTGGAATCTTCGCGCCATAAGGCAGCGCGAGGTAAGGCCTCTCGCTGTTACGGTCGGCGAGGGTGATGACGTGCGTCTCATCCGAGGTGACGAACACGTCCTCGGTGGCGCTTCCGGCGGCGATGATGTCGTACATTCTGCGGCGCGACCCCGATCTGGAGAGTACGGGACGAAATCGGCGTGATTATAGGACATAACCAGGCGATGGGGCAAACGTCGGCGAAAGGCTTGTACCCAGGGCTTGGCCCGCTGCACAAAAACGATGCTGCTGCCGTCCTGGCGGGCCTGCCCCCGATTGTAGGTAGAACTGCCGCAAGCGTGGCGGCAGGGAACGGCGAAGGGAACAAGATTGATAGGATTTTGAGGATTACGGCATGGCGGATAGTCCCGTAGCAGCATAGC
>CAYWBK010000545.1:0-4003 GCA_964455745.1 uncultured Armatimonadia bacterium | reverse complement strand
CGCGCCACGATGGCCTCCGCGAGACCAGCCGGCGCAGTCTCGCCGCAAGCCCACAAGAGGGCGACAAGGTCGGCATCGGACAACGCTTCGTAATCGGGTCTGTAGGCCATGAAATACCTCCTGAATGTGGCAGGGCGGCGACGACAAACCCCCCTGATAACTGGTGCATCACGTGTAGTGGACCGGCTGTTTACCTGGACAGCTTCTCAATCGTCTCGGCGAGCTGCAGGCGGTACGCACGGAACTCCTCCGCCGGCCACTTGGCGTCGTGGTCGCGCTCGCCGAGCTTGAACGAGGCCAGCTTGTCGTCGATCAGCTTCTTCGCCGCCGCAGCCGCCGGGTGGGTCGGTTGATCGTGGATGAGGCGTGCCAGGGTCTGCATGTAGCGGTAGTCGTCGATGCCCTCGCGGATCTCGCGCTCGAAATGGATCGTGGGGATCAAGTCCATGTTCGTGTTCGAGCTACACCAGGAGTAGTCGTCCTCCCGGCAATCCAGCGCATAGTACGGGTCGCCCGCCGAGGCGTTCCAGTGCCATGAAAGTCTAAACTTCATGCCATATTCATGGACGCACTTGTACATATAAGTGCCGAACGTCCAGCGATTACCGCCATTATAGAAGGCCCAGTCGTTTCCGGCATCGTGGATGAGCTTGATCGCCGCCTCGTCGTGGCCGTTGAGATCGGGGACCTTCAGCGCCTGCACGAGCGGAATGTGCGGGTCGTCGGGCTTTGGCGATTCGATGCTCGTCGCGCCGGTGGTGAGCATCCCCGCCGGAGCCGCTTCGCGCCAGGCCTTCGCGTTGTCCACCGTCGGCGCGATGGCGTCACCCATCGGTTCGTCGCACAGGTTGTAGGCAACCGGCAACCACCCCGCAGCCTTTGCGTGGGCATCAATCGTAGTCAGCACGGCACGCAGGAAGTCGGTGTACTTGGTGAAGCCGCCCGCCTTCATCGCGCCATCGTCTATGCGGTAGTTCTCCATGCCCCCGATGCCGCTGCCGTAGTTCACCACCAGGTCCTTGAAGCCCGCCGCTTTCGCTTCGTTCATCTGCCAGTCGGCGGTGGTAAAGTCTATGTCCGGCTTGCCTTCCTTCCAGCCACGGATCGCCACTTGCGGGATGCCCGAGAACGTCGTGCAGCCATACTCCCGCATCTTGGCCAGGCATTTGCGGAACATCACCTTGTCGTAGTCGCCGAGGTCCTCCTGGTACCACGGCAGGCTGATATTGCAACCCCACGGCCCGGCGGCGACATCCAGTTCGTCGAGCGGCGTCGCGAACAGGCGGGCGCTGAGGTCCAGTGTCTCGGTCTTCCCGCCGGCGAGGGTCAGCTTCACCTTGCCGCTGTAGGTCCCGGCAGTCACAGGCTTCGGCACATGAAGCGTCAGCCAGAAGGTGGTGGTGACGCCCTTGCGGATCGGCGCGGTGGCGCGCGGCATCACGAACCGCGGCGCGATGGTATAGACCGAACCCTCCATCGTCACCCGGCTGAGGCGGTGCGACACGACGCCAAGCTGCACCGCGGAGGCTGGGATGCGCCGGCCGTTCGGGCCGCTGAGGTCGGTCGCCGAGACCGTGGCCTCGCCGAGGTCGCGCAGCGGATAGACGGAGAACACGACCGGCTCGAGTTCGCCCGCCGAGGCGAAAACATCCAGCTTGCGGGTGACCTCCTCCCGGCGGGGGATCGCGTTGACGTTCACATCGCGCATCCAATCGCGCGCGAACGTGACGAAGCCGGCGGCCTGTTCGGTGGTAGTGGGCACGAAGTCGGGGATGACGCTCTGCCCGTCGCGGTGAGGGTCCGGGAGCACACGCTTGAAGTAGTTGTCGAAGTAGAAGCGTCGGCGCTCACGCAGGTTGTCGAGGTACTTGCGCCCCAGTTCCGCCTGCGCGTCGGGGTAGATCACCAGCGCCGACACCGAGTTCGCCCAGTTTTCTCCCTGAAACTCCAGGTTGAGCTGCCCGCCTTTCACATCAACGTCGAACTCCTTCTCCTGGAAGTACGGCTTCTGGTATTTGTCGAACGTGTTCTCCTCCGGACTGTCCTCAGTGTCGGCAAAGCGGAAATACTTCTTGCGGAAGGCGTCGAGGTCAAGCGTGTCGTGGACGACCTCCAGCCCGTTCGCCTTCACAACTCGCTGGCGATAAATCTGGTACTCCCCCCAAAAACCGGACGGGTTGTCGAGGTTGATGAACACATGGTATCTGCCGTCCGGCACATCAGTGACGAAGCTCCCACCTTCGATGCAGATGGCGTACTGGTAGAGCGGGTCCGGCTGCAGAAAATCGAAGGCGCGCCAGATGCGGGCGTTCTTGAACCCGTATCCGCGTCCGGGGGAGTAGTTCGTCGAGGGACTGACGCCGGTGAAGCCGCGCATCGGCGGCGCGGCGCCGGGGCCGAAGCTGTAGGCCTGCAGTCCGGGCACTTTTACGCTGTCGGACAGGTCGCGCTCCAGGCGCAGGTTGTCGAAGTAGAGCGGGCCGTTGGCGTCGCTGAGAGCGAAAACGAACCGCGTGATGTTGGCTTTGTCCAGCGGCCGCCCGGGCCGGCTCTTCTCGCCGACGTACAGGTCGGTCGGCATGATGAGTGTTGATGCGCCTTGCGGGACGACCGTGTTGTAGTTCACGCGCGTCCAGTAGTCCGTCGTCGCCTTATCGCGCACTTCGACATACATCGCGGTCGGCGTGTCGGACGGGTTGAACACATCGACCTTGACGAAGTCGTAGCCGGTCCAGTCCTGCGGCACATCCATCGCTACCCAATCCTTGTCCAGCCGCATGGACCACTTCCCGTCGGTGGCATGCTCCTGCACCGCAGCCGTCGCCGCCGGCGTGAAGGGCTTGACCGTCCCGTCCTCGAAGCTCGCGATCTGCTTCACCGGGGGCAAGTCGGTCTTTGTCGCGGCGGAGGCCAGGTCAGCCCCGCAAACGTAGCACTTCCCCCACTCCGGCATGTTCCGGTACCCGCAGTCCGGGCATCGCACGGCGGTGGCAGGGTTGATCTCCCCCGGCGGCTCGATGGGCTGCTCCTCCCTGCCCAGTACCGGGCCGTCGGTCAGCGGCACATCGTTGCCGACCTTCACCAGCTCGGCGTCATCGACCCACAATCGCCCCGGCGCCCAAAGCCCAATGCGCGCGACGATCTCCTTCTTCTCCGGCACGTCCTTCACACACTCCAGCTTTGTCCAACCGAAGGTGCCGGTCTTCTTCATTGGCACGTAGTTGTCATCGGCAAAGCTGAAGTCCTCGCTCAGCCCCCAGGCATGGACGCCGATGTCCAGGCCCCGCAGGTAGCAGGAGAAGCGATAGCGCCCGGCCTCGACCGTCACCGGAGGGGTGTAGAGGCGCATCTTGACGCCCTGCCCGCCGACCATCTCGGCGCAGGTCTTGCCGGTGCGGGCGATCTTGCCGTTGCGGAACTCGCCCACGCCCTCGAACAGCCACCCGCCCCACTTGGCGAACGGAATGCCGAACTGGTTCTTCGGGCGCGTCTCCTCAATGGAGGGGTCGGGGAGCAGGTTGACCGCCTGCTGGGCGTGGAGGACGGTCGGCAGCATGCTCAAGACGGCAATGACGACGGCGCAGAGCTTGGATCGCTTTCGCATGGTCTTTCCCTCGCAACCGGGTTGGTGCGATCTTGCCAAACCCCGCACCGCGGGATATTCGCTACGGACCTCCGGCCACCTTCGCACAAGGCTCCACCTCAGTGCGTGTGGGTGACTTCACCGTCGCGCTGACGACTGGTCTCGTCGGGTAAGCGAATGCCGCAAAACCTCGCGAGAGACGAGGGCCGGCATCGGCTCACTGCATCTGCCTACATTGCATAAACCCACATCAGTTATGGGCCCACCGGCCGCCGTTCATGGGCTCTTCCTCAATGTGTGTGGGTAGATGCCAGGAACTGGTCTTGGCGAGGGGGGTAGCCGACTGCTGTGGGTAAGCCGTTGCCGTTGCGTCCGCCAGGACGCCCGGCGCGAAGCGCCCCTCAGCCGGATGCTTTAGCG
>CAYWBK010000544.1:0-4037 GCA_964455745.1 uncultured Armatimonadia bacterium | reverse complement strand
GGAGCTATCCGTCATGCCGTAATCCTCAAAATCCTATCAATCCTGTTCCCCTCGCCGTTCCCCGCCGCCACGCTTGAGGCAGTTCTATCTACAATCGGCGGGCGGACCCAGGCTCTCGTGATCCTTGCAGGAGGCTCTAGTTTTCTGTACAATATGGTCATAATGGGTGTTGACGGGTCATCGACACAAGGGATTTCTCAGGCAAGCAGCATCCACCGCTACACTAAATCTCCAGTGTGTTATTGAGAATTCTGGGGATTCTTGGGACCAGGAAGAGCGGCATAATTGAGGAAAAGCCCTGAGGCTGTTAGGTTCACAACGCCGGCGTGGCGGAACAGGCAGACGCATGGGACTTAAAATCCCAGGTCCCTCGGGATGTGAGGGTTCGAGTCCCTCCGCCGGCACCAGCACCCCAACAGCATTAGAGACTTCTGCCATTGACGCACCCTCGGCACAGTCCCCTTGTCAACGACCAGAAGCACTCAAGTCGGTGGGACGCCGCCTCCTGACTATCCGGATTCGGGAGTTCCACTTCAGCGGCTATGACATACGTTATCGGCGGCGATATCGGGCCCGCTGTAGTCGATGCCGATGCAGGGGTCGATGGGCAGAGCCTGAGCCATCATCCATCCTTCGACATCGCCCTCAATTCCTCGATAGTAAGTGGCGTTCCAGCTCGTCGGTGCAGCATTCGGTGGCAGTTCGGGCAGACAACGGCCATATCCGATGCTGGGTCCACGTTCGTTTCACCTAAGTAGTCGGCGACTGGCTTGAGGTGGTGCACCTCGATGAAACCGTCGCCCAACTCCCCGTAGACCTCACCGAAGCTAAGCCCGCATGCCTGACACCGGGTGCCATGAATGGCGACTGCAGCAGTTCGGAGCTTCAGGCTACGCTCAAAGCGCGTGACCAGTCGAGTGCTTCTCTGTCCCTCCGAGTAGGCATCGTCGGTGCGGGACATCTCCTCCATGCCCCGGAGTACGGATGCCTCGACTTCCTTGCTCTCCTGTGACCGCAGTATCTGCAGCTTGTGGTCGTCAAGCCGCCAGAGAGCATACTGGGCTGGCTGTACGGCTTCGGGAGCCTCGAAGCGAGGAAGCTCCACCCAGGCAACTCGAACGAAGTGCTCCCATCGACAGTCGGTGCCCTCCATGAGGCTGGGGTCAAACGCGTACCCTTCGGTAACCTCTCCTCTTGCAACGATGAATGGAGAAGACCGAGCGTAAATGACATCGCCTACCTTCACCTCGTAGGCGAGGCACCTCATGGAGGACCTTGCCGATGTGTTGTGTGGGTCCTTCGCCCGCCACGCCGCATCGAACTCGGTTGGGGTGATCTTGCGGCAGTCACCCACGATTGGTTCATCATTGGGCCCGTAATAGTAGCCCATGGCAGCGACGCCACGTCTGCGGCACTCGGGAAAGTAGTCTCGACCGTCATTGCCCCAGCGCATCGACATCCGCCAGTAGTTCATCGAGTACTCCGTCTCCGCTACCACTGCCTTCCACTCGCCACGGCCTACGATGCTGCCCTCACCCCCGCAAACCCATCGCCTTCAGCCAGCGCTTGCAGTCCTCCAGCTTGAATGGCCTGGGGCCTGCCAGGTAGTGGCTTTGGAAGCTGCCGCCGTTGGCGGTCCATTCCAGGAGCCACATGGCTGCGCGGCTCGCGGGGGCTACGGAGCCGACTACGGCGCAAGCATTCGCCTCCACGCTGTAGTCCGCCTCGAACAGAGCTTTCCCGCCGTCGGCGTCCCTGACCGTGAGGTGGCCGTCGGCAGCGCTGAGGGTATCGTTCACCACGTAGAGCGGGTGGGTGCCGTTCTCGGGCTCGCCGCAGATCGCGCAGACATCGTATTGCACGTGCTTGATATAGTCGTAGGCGAGCTTCTTGCCGCCGTAGTAGTCCACGATCGCGTCGGAGATCTCCGGCCAGCCGTCGCGCAGGTTCCACCACAGGATGCCGGTGCGCTGCCACTTGCCCGACCGGAAGCGCTCGATGAAAAACTTCTTCGCTTCGGCCTGGCTGATCTGTGAGGCGAGAATGTAGTCGTCCAGGTTGTCGGGGATCTGCTGGAAGAGCACCTCGATCTGCTTCCCCATCAGCTCGATGCGGTAGTTGTAGGCGGTCATGTTCCGATGCGGGCGGACGGCGTGGGTGAGCCACTGCTCGTTGTCCTGCCACGGCCACAGGTATTCCGGCTCCATCATCCGCTCGAGGCTCTCGCGGTTCGGGCAGCCATGATAGCCGATCTCGCTGACGAAGTGGCACTTGGAACCCATGTAGTAAGGCCCCTTGAAATCGTCGCGCGGCCCCCACAGATGGTCTTCGGGCATGACCTCGTAGGGGTTCCCGGTCGCGAAGGCCGCCGGGCTGACGTAGGGCGAGCTTGGCAGGTAGTCGCGGAAGGGGTCGAGCTGCCGCACGACATCGGGCAGCACCTGGCGGCTGAGGCGATCCTTATTCGGGTCACTCGCAGCGGCCAGCCAGCCGCCGAGGTAGAAGACGTCGATTTCGTTGTTCCCGGCCCAAAGCGCCAGGCTGGGGTGGTGGCGCAGCCTGCGGACGATGACCTCGGCCTCGCGGCGAATTACATTGGCGAACTCATCGGCCTGCGAGTACAGCGCGCAGGCCAGGGCGAAGTCTTGCCAGACCAGGATGCCGTACTGGTCGCACAGGTCGAAGAAATCGTGGTCTTCGTAGACATTGCCGCCCCAGCAGCGGATCATGTTGCAGTTGAGATCGACGATCATCTCCATCGCCCTGGCCAGATGCTGCTTGTCGCGGCTGTGGAGAGCATCCAGCGGCACCCAGTTGGTGCCCTTGGCGAAGATCTTCTGACCGTTGACGACGAACACAAATTCGCCGGGATTCTCCGGGGTGGTTACGTCGGTGTGGACGAGCTTGAGGGTGCGCAAGCCAACGCGCTGGGTGTGAGTGGCCAGCGCCTCGCCGTCGGCGTCCAACAGTTGCAGCTCCAGGTCGTACAGCGGCTGCTCGCCATAGCCTCGCGGCCACCACAGTTTCGCCTCCGACACGGTGAACCGTATTCGGTCATGCGCGCCGATGACGGGATGGACAGATTCGTGGGCGACCTGCCCCGCTTGACTCAGCGACACCTTCACCTGCCAGGCGTCGACGTCGAACTGGTCGGTGACGATGTGCCAATCGACAATGAGGTCCGCCGCGCAACGCTCGACATCCGTTGCGGCCGTCGCGGCGTATACATCGCCCCAACGCGTCGGCGGCAGAAGCTCCAAGTGCACGCCGCGCCAGAGGCCCGCCGACACGACCCGCGGCATGATGTCCCAGCCGTACATGTGCGGGGCCTTGCGGATGGAGAGCGACTCCCAGTTCATGTTGATCGCGCCCTCGACGGGCGCAGGCTGATGCTCTCGCCCCGCGAGCACCGCCGAATCGATCCGCACCACCAATTCGTTCTGTCCGCCCTCGTCGCGGAGCAGATCGGTCACATCGAAGCGGTGGGGGATGAGCATGTTGCGCGGCTCGCCGATCAACTGGCCGTTGAGAAACACCGCGGCGATGCAGTCCAGGCCCTCGAAGACCAATTCGGCGCGTTCGCAATCGTCGCACCCCGGTGTCACGAAACTCCTGCGGTACCACCACTGATACCCTTCCAGTTCGCGCAGAAGATAGATGTTGTTTCCGTACGATAATTCCGGCAGTGCGCCGACACGCATCAGGTCCAATTCGACGTTGCCGGGCACGATGGCCTCGATGGTGGGCCAGCCGGCATCCGGCAGTTGGTCCGGGATACGCGGCCCCGTGGGGCGCTGCGGGCCATACGTGAGTTCCCAGGTTCCGTCCAGGGAGACAGTAGTCATGTAGTACCTCGATCGGTTTGAGTAAACGACGCCCTGGACATTCGGCGCGGCGGGTGGATTCCCCTCCCTGAGGGTGGACGGCGGCCTCACCTCCTTGGCCCCCCTCTCCACTTGTGGCTATGCTTTAACCCACATATTGCGTGCGAATCACGGGCCGTTGCCCTAAAAGGCCCGAAGGGCCGAAAGAGTTTA
>CAYWBK010000543.1:0-4040 GCA_964455745.1 uncultured Armatimonadia bacterium | reverse complement strand
GACATAGCAGTTACACGCCTACGGTAAGTAACAAGACGCCCGCCCCACGCGCGACAAGATTGTCGCGCCCACTCCATTTTCGAAGGAGGTCGCCCCGAAGGGAAAGCAAACGACCCCGGAGGGGAACGCATCCGGGGTCGCGGTCAGGCTGCGCGCGCGGCGACTATTCCTCTTCTTCTTCCTCGAACTCGAACTCTTCCTCGTCTTCGTCGAACTCGTCCTCTTCAAACTCGTCCTCATCCTCGTCGAGGTCGACCATCTCGAGGTGCTGCTGATACTCGTCGTAGGACATGAGTTCGTCGAGCTTCGCATCCTCGTCCGGCTTCACCGCAATCATCCAGCCCTCGCCGAGCGGGTCGTCGTTCACGGTCTCGGGCGCATCGAGGAGGTCCTCATTCCGGCGCGTGACAACTCCGCTGACCGGCGACACGAGGTCCTCAACAGCCTTCGCAGACTCGATGCTCCCGAAGGGATCGTCCCTGACGATAGGCGCGCCTTTCTCAGGCAACTCGATGAAGATCACCTCGCCGAGTTGTTCCTGGGCGTAGTCGGTGATGCCGATGATCAACTCATCGCCCTCTTCGCGGACCCAGGCGTGCTTTTCGTGGTAATGCAGATCCTCAGGATCCATACTGACTTCCTCCTTGGAGCGTGCGGTAGCGATCTCGCGCGCGAGCATTGTATGCAGGGGTCGGCGTCCGGGGCCAATGAGTGAACGTTACGACGGTCGGCTGTCCCCGGTGCCGCCTCATCATAATAGGCAGTGTGGGGTCCGTCAAGACTAATGATGGCCGGCTGCGATGCCGCCCGGCGACTGCCACGACGGGGTGAAGGGTCGCGGTGTGATCCCGGCTGTGAGCCAGGCGCCGGTGTAATGTTTGACACCGGCACGGATGGTGGCTAACATCATCAGAGTTGGCGATCGTCGACGGGGTGGCAGCGACCTTAGCCGCCAGCGCAGCACGAAACCGCGCTCTCGGCCGCAGGGGCGACCCTTGACCCGGGGATGACGGCCACTGCGGGATTAGGGGCTTGCCCATGACATTCCCATCTGTAGACCAGTTGCAGAACGAGCTTCGACAGTCCGTCTTCCATTACGCTCAGGACTCTAAGAAGGCTGCGGGCCGGGCGCTGGGCACTTTGGTGGAGGTCTTCACATTCTACCTGTTCAAGAGTTGGGGTCTGGAGGCCCATATCGCCATCGAGAGGCCCCTTCCCGAGTATCCCGATGGGGACATTTCGCATAACGTGGAGTACTCGTTACACCCGTCAAAGCTCGTCTCAATGCTCACGTTCGGCCCTGCTGACCTGCCACTGACCAGTAGCAAGGTGCTCCGAGCACTGGAGCGCAAGGACGAGACGGTCTCTCACGGCGATGCGAGGAAACACAGCCTTCTCAGTGCGAACAGAGTTCTTCTAACGCTTGCACGGTCGCCGACGCAGGGAATGAATTCCTGGTCGCCACGCTGGCGGAACACGGATCGGAACGGATAACAGTCGCAGTACACAAGCTTCACAGTTTGCCATTCGCCATCGCCGAGTGCAAACGTGTGGGTATCGAGGAGGGGAGCAAGAAGGGCCCTACGACGATAGAAAAAGCGAAGCAAGGCGCCTATGTTGCCAGATCGGTCTCGTCTTTACAAAAGATACGCCTCGCAACCGGGGGCATCGAGGGGGTGATCCACAAAGCGGACGGGTCTCTGGTCCACAAGCCGTATGATGAGTTTCTCCAGGAGATCATCGCTTCGGATGACCCTGATCTGCTAAGGCAGTTCATCTTGACGGTTGGCGTTGTGAGTAATCACGGGAACTGGTTCACCTCGCAGAATCACAACAAGGAACTCAAGGTTCTGGCTCGAGCATACGACTGGCTGCTATTCCTCACCGACCAGGGACTGTCAGATTTCGTGAGCGATCTGATCGTCAAACCTGAACCCGAACGTGACGCCGTCAGACAGGCCTTCCTTTCCAGTTACACAGGCAAGCGTGGGGTGAACCAGTTCACGAAGGTCCGGGTGAATCTTGATGCCGATGCCGTTCTGCAAAGCTACTTTCATAGCAACGCAGACCGTATCGGAGGTTGGTTCAACGTGATAGCGCCGAGCGGCCGGAGCCTCGACGCCCTGCGCGATGAACTTCATTCTCTCGCTGCGAAGAAATGGGATGGTATCCACCAGTGACAGCCGGCAGAGTAGCGATATCAGACAACAAGGACTGGGGGACCCCGCGGAAGTACGTCGATGCGGTTAAGAGGTTTTTCGGCGGGGAGATCGACCTCGACCCGTGCTCCAGCGAGTATTCCATCGTGGAGGCCAAAACCGAGTACGCATTGCCCGACCAAGATGGCCTGAAGGCGTCGTGGAACTACCAACGAATCTACGTGAACCCGCCCTACGGAGGCGACCGCCAGCGCGGCACCAGGATAGCCCACTGGCTGCAACGATGCGCTGAGGCCCATCGCGAGTACGGTTCGGAGGTGTTAGCCCTCGTACCAGTTGCAACCAATACGTCTCACTGGAAACGCTATGTGTGGACGGAGGCCACTGGAGTGTGTTTCCTCTATGATACCCGTCTACGCTTTCTGGTGCAGGGACACGACCAAGGGAAAGGCGCACCGATGTCCTGCGCGATGGTCTACTGGGGAGTGGACTACGACGGATTCCTGGATGAGTTCTTGCAGTTCGGGGCGGTGGTGGATCTGCGCCCTCTGATGGGACAACGTATAGGGACGTACGCTGCGAGAAGGCGGACGCACGAAACGGACCCTGACGACCACCAAATCGAGGGACTCTTCGAGACCGATTTCTCCTTGGTGATCCAGTCCTGACCGATGCGAGTCACACCTAAGCCTGCACCAGTAGCGACTGCACCGACGCCTCCCATCCCGCAAGCGACATGAGACCGAAGTGAGTTGACCGCGCGGCTGACGGTGCCATCGCGTCTCTTCACACACGACCACAGCACCTCGCCTCACTCAGGCCGCCGCGTGCGCCGCCCGCGCGATCTGGCGGATGTGTTCCGGCGTGGTGCCGCAGCAACCGCCGAGAATGCGCACGCCGTCGCGAATGAGGTCGGAAGCGAGTTGCCCGGAATCCACCGGCGTGCCGTCGAAGACCGTCTCCCCGGATACCAAGCGAGGCACGCCGGCATTCGCCTGCGCCATGAGCGGGCGCGGCGTCGCGGTCCGCATGGCCTGGATCGCCACGCTCAAGCTCGCGGGGTCGCCGCAGTTCGCGCCGATGATGTCCACGCCCGCGTCCTCCAGTCGCCGGGCGGCCTTTGCGCCGTCGGTGCCCATCATCGTGCGCCCGCCCTCGGAGGAGAATGACATCGTCGCGGCCAGCGGGACCGTCGCTCCAAGCTCCCGGAAAGCCGCGATCCCCGCCTCCAATTCCTCCAGCACCTCGAAGGTCTCGAAGAGCACGAAGTCCACACCCTCGGCGAGCATCACCTCAAGCTGCTGGCGGAAGATGGATACCGCATCGCAGACCGCGAGGTCGCCGAAAGGCTCGATCATGGCCCCGGTCGGGCCGATGTCCGCGCCGATGAAGCCGTCGCCGGCCACGACGTCGCGCAGCAGCCGGATCGCCGCAACCTGGGCCTCGGCAGCTTCCCCGGCGAGACCGGCGCGTTCGAGCATGTGTAGGTTCGCGGCGAAAGTGTTCGTCTGGAAGACCTCCGCCCCGGCCTCCATGTACGCGCGATGGACGCTCGCGACCGCCTCAGGGTGGCGCAGGTTCATCTCCGTCGTGTTATGGAAGCTAAGGCCCTGGGCGGCCAGCATCGACCCCATCGCTCCCTCGCATACCAGAATGCGGTCGCTTACAGCCCCTAACAGACCCGTGTTCTGCGCCATCTCCCTGACCTTCCGTGCAGCGATTTGAGTAGCTTCGCGAATCGTACAGGAGTGCGGGGGTGAAGTCAACCGGGGCAAGCCGTATGGGGTGCGTCTTTCAATTGTAGGTAGTATTCCTACGCCGGTTGTGCGGCCCTGCTCGGCAATGAGATGCCCTGCGGAGAAATGGACGGCGATGGACCAC
>CAYWBK010000542.1:0-4045 GCA_964455745.1 uncultured Armatimonadia bacterium | reverse complement strand
TCGGCGCTACAGAAGAGACATGGTTTCGCATGGGGCAGTCAGCTTCACTCGGATCTGGCAGGGGCGGTGAGGGGGCCATTCCAAGGAGGCTCAGATCGTGCTCAAGGGCATTGATGTGTATCATGGGGATGGAAACATCAGTTGGGCAAGCGTGGCTGGCGCAGGCGCTGCGTTCGCGATCATCAAGGCGACGCAGGGGGCGGATGAGATCGACCCGGCATACCACGATAACGTGCAAGGGGCGCGAGCGGCGGGGCTATATGTGGGCGCCTACCATTACTTCACGCCAACCGGCGACGGCGCCCACCAGGCACAACACTACCTCACGACGGTCGGTGACATGACTAACCTGCTTGTGCCGTTCCTCGACCTGGAAGATGCGGGCGACATGACGTCCGATGATCTGACCGCGAGCGCACTGGCGTTCATCGGTGTAATTCACAGCTCCATCGGACGCGGGGCGATTCTCTATGCGTCTCCCTCGTTCGTCGACGAGCGCCTCATTGCCGCTGACCTGAACAGCTATCCGCTGTGGATAGCATCATACACTCATGCTGATGCTCCGAAGATGCCGCAGCGCGGATGGGCACAGTGGACATTCTGGCAGCATTCAGAAAGCGGTAGTTGGTCGGGTGTTCCAGGTGACGGCACGACCGATCTTGATGTGTTCAACGGCGACCGCATGGAGATGGAGCAGTTTGTAGTGAGATGATGACGCTGAGGAACTCAATTAACCTTAGCGCCCGAATGGCCCTGTTCTGCATTGGCTGGACGCTGGCGCCGGCACTTTTTACGGGAGGCGGGCACGCCATTGTTGTGCCATAAGAGGCAGTTGCAGAAGTCTGTAGGAGCACTCTCCAGAGTGCGAACAAGCCGTTAGTATCCGATAGAACGAAATAGATAATGACTAATGTATGTCATTATAGCGGCATATCAACGGCAATCGCGGTCTGGAGACCGCTCCTACAGACGACGCGGCGACTCTTGCAGGTACATCATAAGTGAGGAAGAGGTGAGAACATGGACTACAAGCTCGGCAAACAGGCTCCAAGACGCGATCCGCGAACCCTGAAATTCGCGGAGTACCTCGGCGCTGATGTTCCGGCGCCGCTGACGTGTGACTGGTCGCAGCACGTGGGCAAGCCATGGGGGATGATGGCGAATGACAATGTCGGCGACTGCACCTGCGCTGCCGCCGGGCACATGATCGAGACCTGGACGGCTAACTGTGGCAGCGGCGTGGTCCCCGCCGATGCGGACGTACTCAGTGCATACGAAGCGGTGAGCGGCTACAATCCATCCGACCCCGGTACGGACCAGGGGGCAGTAGAACTCGACGTGCTCAGCTTTTGGCGGAAAACGGGTATCGGCGGACACAGCATCGTCGCATATACCAGCGTACGCCCGAGCGTTCAGCAGCACGTCCGCGCAGCGTGCTACCTGTTTGGGGGCTTATACATCGGCCTTCAGTTGCCGCTCAGCGCAAATGGCCAGGTGGGGGGATTGTGGGACGTGCCGTCGCAGGGCCTCAATGGCGACGGCCAACCCGGTAGTTGGGGCGGACACGCCGTCAGCATTGTCGCAGTCGATGACGATGGCTTGACATGCGTGACATGGGGAGCGCTCCAGCGCATGACCTGGGCTTTCTGGTCAGCATATACCGACGAGGCTTACGGGGTGCTGTCGCAGGACTGGGTGAACCTCAGTGTCTCGTGGACGACGGAAACACTCAGCCCTTCGTGGTTCGATCTGAATGCGCTACAGGCAGACCTGGCGATCGTCGGATCGTAAGCTGCCGCCGGTCAACCCGGCCAGACGAGGTGATGTCATCGTGAAAGGCGGAAGTCTGAAACTCGTCGCAGTTGCGCTTGGAGTCGCCGTGCTCTTCGCCGTTGTGGGGTGCGATGTTCATCCGACGAATCAGGAGATCATCGCCGGGGCAGTGGCGGTCCTATCACCGTTCGTGACTGCCGACATCGCGTCCTTCTCTGCCAACATGGCGACGCATGGGTATAGCGTTCCCGCGACAACGCAGGGGATGGCTGACTACTTGCAGGCACTCGTTGATAGCGCTGAGGCTGCGTCGCACTCTTCGAGCGCGACCCCGAACACGATGGGCGCTGCCGCACAGAAAGTCAAGCTGCCCACGCCCTCCCCGATGCTCGGCGTTAGCCCGCAGATCGGGTGGCGGCCACCGGAGTCGCGCTGAATCCGGCGGCACCAGGGTCCGAATCGGGATGGCGAGTTGATATCCTCAAGAGGCCACCTTGAGGAGTTGACGGTACTCGTCCGAACGCTCGCCATGGGACTGCGACCAGATCGACGTCACTCATCCAAAGTGCCCGATCGATGGGTCGGTGCGTGCCGTTGATGATGCCTGATAAGTGACGCGCCGCCGGGTCGGGTCCGTAGTACCGATTGGGGCGGCAAAGACCTGCGCCATGGACTTAGAGAGTGTACCTTCGGACGAAGACACGCGGGGAAAGGGGCACCGACATGATCGTCTTCATCAGTGACCTGCACATCGGCAACAAGCGTGTGGCGACATTCCATCTGCCGGCTCGAGCATTCCAGGGGACCTTCGAGGACATCGCCCAACACCTGCAAAACTCCGGCGAGACCGAACTGGAGATCGTCCTGCTCGGTGACGTTTTCGAGCTGATCCAGACCGACCTGTGGCTGAACGTCCCCGAGGTGGAGTCTCCTTGGGGCAGCAACCCCGACCCCGGGCGTATGGTGGCGGGCCTCGAGGAGATCGTCGCCGATAACAGCGAGATCTTCGACCTGTTCCAGGGCGACTTCGCCCGACACTTCCGGCGCGATGACGACATCACCGTCAAGCTCACCTACGTCCCGGGGAATCACGATCGGATGTGCAACCTGTATCCGCAGACGCGAGATGTGGTCATCCGCAGTCTGGGTCTCACCGATAGGGCGGCGAGTGACCCCTTCGACTGGACTTTCGCTGACGGCCGCCACCGGGTCTTCGCCCGACACGGCCACGAGTACGACGCTTACAACTACGGCGGGGGGACCGACCTGAGCGCGGCGGCGCACGAGAAGCGGTGCATCGGAGACACGTTGACGGCGATGCTGGCCGCCCGGTTGCCGTCTGCGGTCGGCGAGGCGCTGACGGGCAAGATGCCCGCCCCGGAACTGCAGGCCCTGGTTCGCAACCTCGGGGACATGTTCGACGTGCGGCCCCTGGCGGCGCTCATCCCGTTCGTGTCGTACCACGTCCGCAGCCTGCAGGAACCGGCCTGCCGGGATACGGCCGTGCAGGCCATTCAGCAGACTGTACAGACCTTTCGTCAGATCGACTACGTGAACCAGTGGATTCGAGACAGCGGCTGGGACGGGCACATTCTCGCCGCCCTGCTTGCGCTGCTGGAGAGAGTAGACGTCTTCACGGTCGGGCATTGGCGGGCCGTGATGCAGGCAGCGATCAGCGTGCGCGAGCGGCCCGACGTCGACCCCTACGTCGACGCCGCTGCGGCGGAACTGCGGAGTTTGCGCGGCCAGGGCGACGTCGACACCCGGTACCTGCTGTATGGCCACACGCACGTGCCCAAGCAGGTGGTGCTCAGCGTAGACATAGCCAACGCTCCAACTTCGGCGAACCTGTATGTCAACACGGGAACGTGGCGGCCGGCCCACCAGGAGGCGGCCGATGAGCAGGGCTTTGCGGGCATGAAGGGCCTCACGTATACGATCATCTACGCCCCCGGGACGCAGGCCTCCCAGTCGGTCGAGGCCTGGACCGGAACGCTCCTGGACGATGATGTGAGTTAGCGGAGACGCAGGCGAGAGCTGTCAGGGAGGCCTCGGGAGCTTGTGAGACTGGTCAGTGACCGTGTCCAAAGTGCTACCCTCGGCACGCACCGGGTCGGCGGGGGCCGTACCTGTCCGATCTTGGACACCTGAGTTGACACCGACTGGTGCCCCGTCAGTCGTGAATCTTTGGGCAGATGCTTGTAAGGCCACGCACACCAACGGCCTATACGTCCTGGGGGATTGCAGGAAGATCGCTATGCGATCTTAGCCC
>CAYWBK010000541.1:0-4047 GCA_964455745.1 uncultured Armatimonadia bacterium | reverse complement strand
GGGGATGGATGCCACTGAGCAGAATCCGCGACAGGATTGTCGCGGCCACTGCGGCCACTGCGGCGAACGGCGACTCACCCCCGGCCCCTCTCCGCAAGCGGAGAGGGGAGAATGTCAGCGGCGCAGGCCGTCAGTGGCCCCGACAATCTTGTCGGGGATGGATGCCACTGAGCAGAATCCGCGGCAGTTTTGTCAGGGCTGATCCTCGATCTTCACCCGATTGTCTATCACCCGCTGGGCTTTGCCCTCGCCGGCCGGGAGGGCGTTGTGCGGCAGGATCTCGACCTTCGGGGTCACCAGTATCTCCGACTTCAAGGCCTGCGCGAGGTGCTTGCGGAGCACTTCCACCTCGCGGAGATCGTCGTAGAACACTCCCGCAGCCAACTCCACCTTGACCGTCATGTCATCCACGTCTTCGGTGCTCTCGAGCACGATCACGTAGTTCGAGCCGACCTGTGCGATGTTCAGCAATACGCGCTCGATCTGCATCGGGTAGATGTTGCAGCCCTTCACGATCAGCATGTCGTCCGAGCGCCCGAGGATGCGGGCGATGCGCCGGTGTTGGTTCCCGCAAGGACAAGCGCCTTCAACAAAGTGGGTGAGATCGCGGGTTCGGTAGCGCAGAAGCGGCATGGCCTCGCGGGCCAGCGAGGTCAGCACCATCTCGCCCATCTCCCCGGGGCCGGCGGGTTCGAGCGTATCAGGGTTGATGATCTCGACGAGGTATTGGTCCTCGCGCAGGTGCAACCCGTTTTGCGCGGCGCACTCCATGGCGACGCCCGGCCCGCACATTTCGGAGAGGCCGTAATTGTTATACACCTTGACGCCCAGTTCATCTTCGATACGCTGGCGGACGTTATCGGTGTGCGGCTCTCCGCCGACGAAGACGATGCGGAGCTTGAGGTCGTTCGCCGGGTCGATGCCCTGCTCGCGGCAATGTGCCGCAATCCGCAGGGCGTAGCTGGGCAGAATGTGCAGGACGGTCGTGCCGAAGGTCTGCATGAGATGAATCTGCCGCACCGTATTGCCTGCGCTGGCGGGGATCGTCATGCAGCCGACCATCTCTGCGGCATAGTGGAAGCCCAGGCCGCCTGTGAACAGACCATACCCCATCATGTTCTGGAAGACATCTTCGCGGGTGACGCCGACGCGGATCATGCCGCGCGCCACGCACTCGGACCAGCGGCGCACATCACCCGCGGTGTGGTACACTGCGGTGGCAATGCCTGTGGTGCCGGACGAGTAGTGCATGCGCACCACATCGCCGCGATCGACCGCGAGAAAGCCGTAAGGCATCCACCGGCGCATTTCCTCCTTAGTCAGGAAGGGGACGCGCCGGAAGTCGTCGAGCGTCGTCACATCCTCCGCGCGGATACCGGCTTCGGCGAGGCGCGCTTTATAGAACGGAGAGCGCGCAGCCCGGGCGACCGCGCCGGAGATGAGCGCTTCTTGATGCTCGCGAATCTGTTCCGATGTCAAGTCATCGATCTTGCAGAAGTCATACATGGCCTGATAACCGCCAACCTCCACGCCCGATGACCGGGGGTGCGGAAGCACCCAAACCCAGGCGCGCAAAACAGGCGCTGCGCCGCCCCTGGCTGAGCTTCGTACGAAGCCTGGTGAGAGGTCCGCAACGCCTGAACATGGAATCTGTACGTGAAGTTTACTCCGAATGAGACGGAGTTGTAAATGCCTCGGCAGACTGCGGAAAACGGCTCGATCAAGGCCCTCGGGCAGTTCTTCACGCCCGCTTGCGTGGTGGACTTCGCCTGTGCGGCCCTCCTGCGGCTGAAGCCGGGGCTAGACACCCGCCGGACACGGGCCATCGACCCCGCGTGCGGCGACGGAGCGTTCGTCGCCGGCGCTCTGCGGCATGGTCTGGCGTCTGCGCGCAACATCGTGGGCATCGACCTGGACCCCGAGATGACGGACAAGTGGAGCGATAGCGACTGCGACGGTCCTTGGATGGTTGTCGATGACGGCCTGCTGCCCTCCGAGGAGACCGCGCGCCACGTGCCGGATGGTTCTTTCGACTTCGTGCTCGGCAATCCGCCGTTCCACGGTCACGGGGTGAGATATTCGACGCCCCAGGCGTTAGAGGAATTGGTGAGAAGATACTCTCTGTGGCGACTCGGGGCGCAGGGCAAGGCGCAATACCGTCCACCCAGACCTGCTGAGGCTGTGGGGTCCCCGTCTGCAGCCACGCTGCGTGTGGCTCAGACACCCCGCAGCTTAGGTGAGCAGGGCAAGCTCGGCCTGGAGCGGCTGCGGCTTTACCCGGTCGAGATGCTCTTCCTGGAGCGTTTCGTCCGACTGGCACGGACTGGCGGCCTCATCGCGATAGTCTTGCCCGAGGGCGTCCTGGCGAATGCCCGGCGCGGGCCGGAGCGACAGTGGCTGTTCGCCGAGCACACCGTCCACGCGGTCGTCGGCCTGCCACGGTCGACGTTTCGCCCTGCGGGGATCACCGCGAAGACCTGCCTGTGTTTCATCGAGAAGTCGCCGCCCGTCGCGGGCCACGAGGTCTTCCTGGCGGAGATCGACGACACCGACGGGTCGCTGCCCGATGCGTTGCAGGCCTTATCGGAAATGTGGGCCGCCGGGCAAGTCATTGCCTCGCCCGGCCCGTGGCTGCCGGTGCCGCGATGAACCGGATAAGTCGGCGACGATTCGTCCGGGGGCTGATTGGTTGCGGCATTGCCGCAGCAGGTGTCGGCTGCATAGAGGAGACGGACAAGGTGCAAGTCACTCATCCGAAGATCGCAGTGAGAGGGCTTCCCGAGGGCATCTCGGGCTTCAGGATCGCGGTGCTGGCGGACGTTCATCACAGCCCCATCGTGCCGCTGTCCCGCGTGCGGCGAGTCGTCGACCTCGCCAACGCCGCCGAGGCCGATCTGATAGCGCTGGTCGGCGATTACGTCTGGAACGGCCCCAGGCATATCGGCCCGGTGTTTGCGCAGCTCGCGCGCCTGCGGGCGCGGCACGGCGTCATCGCGGTGCTCGGCAATCACGACCACTGGGACGGGGCCCCCGAAACGCGAGAGAGAATGGCGGCGGCGGGCATCGCCGACCTGACCAATCGCAATGTCAGGATCGAGACGCCGCGCGGGTCGTTTCAGATTGCCGGCCTCGACGACCCCTGGGCCGGAGCGCCGAAAGTCGAACAAGCCCTCGCGGGAATCCGCGCCGCAACCGGCGCCGTCATGCTGTGCCACCAGCCCGTCGCCGCCGAACTCATGATCGATGACCGCGTCAGCCTGATGATCGCGGGGCACACCCACGGCGGACAGGTAGTGCTGCCGTTCATCGGGCCGATTGTCGTGCCAGGCCCCCGCAAATACGTGTCCGGCCTCGTCCAGGGGCCGCGCTGCCCCGTATACATCAGCCGAGGCATCGCCTACGCCGGCGTTCCTCTACGCATCAACTGCCCCGCCGAACTGCCCATAATCACCCTCTTGCCTTGAGAAACAAGTGGACGAGACAATCCTGTCGCGCGCGCCGCGCCACATGACGCCGGGAGTCATTGCCGCGTCCCCTCCTTACAAGGCTATGATTCACCCACATCATGTCTGCAGGCACGGGCCGTTGCCCCAAAAGGCCCGAAGGGCCGAAAGAGTCTAGCCAGGTTCGCAAGAGCCTGGAAAGCGGCCTCTCCCTGAATCGAAGCAGCCCCCGGAGGGGGCGGCACAAATGGCACAATGTCGTCCGTTTTGTGTCGTCCGTTGCGGGGCTTCTCGAAGGGGGACGCTCGAATCCACCAGCTTCCGCTGGTGGCAATCGGCGCACGCCCCCTTCGGGGACTTGACGACAACGGCCTGAGACCAATTCGCCGCCCTCAAGCGCGAAGATGTAGGTAAAGCATAGCCTACAAGGGAGGGGACAGCCGCGCGCAGCGCGCTGGCCGGGCGCAGCCCGGCAGGGGTAGGCGGCCGGCCGCCATCCCGGTAGAATCGAGAACGGGCGAGGTGCCGTTGCCGTGTCCCCTCCCTACAAGGGAGGGGACAGCCGGGCGGTAGCCGCCGCAGGCGGCTCGGCCCGGCAGGGGTA
>CAYWBK010000540.1:0-4054 GCA_964455745.1 uncultured Armatimonadia bacterium | reverse complement strand
CTTTTGCCTTGACATCGCCTTCCCAGAGATGTCTCTGTGGTCAATCGCCGTCCATTTCCCTGCAGGGCATCTCATTGCCGAGAGGGTCACACAACCGGCGTAGTAATGCTAATGGTGTATTCTTGGTGCCAAAGAAACAGCAATCGCGCTGGAGACCGCTCCCAAAATCGCGTCGCGACCTTACCGACAGGCTCTTCCGCTGGTGGCAAATGGCGCACGCCCCCTCACCCCTCCCTCGGCACTTCCTCCACCAGCCACCGCGCTTCTCGCTCGGACCAGCCGATGCCGATGAGGTTCAAAACGATCTCCTCGTCAAGGCGGCCCTCCACGCGGGCGTTGCGGACGTATTCACGATCCTCGGGCCGGAACTTCGCGCGGGCTGCGGCCATCGCGCGGACCTCGGCCATCGCCTCTCGCGTCGGCCCGAAAAGCCCGAACGCCACGCCGCGCGACCGGCACCATTCGGCGGCGAGCAGCGTGGCCATCAGGAACATCACGGCGTTGATGCACGGGATCAGTGCGCCGAGGCCCCAGGCCCAGGCGACCGAAAGCCCGATTACCCGCGTAAGCCGGTGTGCATAGACCGCCATGCCGATGATGGCGCATATCGCCACGAACATGGCGACGAACCATGCGGTGGGCAGAAGGGGATTCTCGTGGTAGGGCGCGGTTCCAGCGTGCCGGCGCAGAAAGGCGGCGTGGGCCGCGATGTCGACGCCTGCCAGCAAAGCCAGGTACTCCAACACGAACCAGGTGGTGAGACGGCGGAACGCGTGCGCGACCGCCACCACCGCCTCGTGGTCCACCGGGCCCGGGCGCTTCTGTGACTCGTATTGCATCGTGGGTTGCCCTCTCGGCAAGTCAGGCGACCGACTTCCTGCGCCAGAACTATACCCTGTCGCCCTGACGGTGTACAGAGGAGCAGCGTCACTTCACCGTCCCCGGATCGACAATCGCCCCCACGAACAGGATCGTCTTCGTTTCGTCATCGCAGATCGCGCAGAGGAACGGGCGGTCGACAACCATGTTAAACGGTTGCGAGGGCGGGGGCGGCGGGGCCATGGCCACCCCCATCACCGCAGTAGCAGCGGCTGCCTTCGTGCCCTCCTCGGTCACCTCGACGAAGGTCTTATGCAACGCCTCGTCGATCCACACCGGGCCCATCGGCTGGCACATGCGGCTGAAGTCGGCGCGCTTCTTGTCGAAAGCCACCGTCATTCCCAATGCCGACAGCGCATCGTTGAGCTTGACGCCGCACTCGACGCGGAAACGCGGGAGGGTGATGCTGCCGCTACTCTCCTGCAGCTTCGACAGCATATCGGCCCAGCGTTGCGCAGTCAACGACCGGCAGAACCCCTCCAGGCCGGTGCCCCTGTCAGGTAAGAAGACATACATCGCCAGTATCTCCTGGCTGTAGGGGAGGCGGATCGCCTCCAGGCCGTCGCCCTTGAAGTGCCAGTACTCTCCGGACCGGGTCATCATCGGCAACTTCTTCTCGCTGCCGTCGAGCAGCGTGAAGGGGAGGTCCTTCGTCTCGGACTTACTGAAGGCATGTGTCCATCGGCCCTCGAAGTACACCGCATTGACGAGGGCCAGCACGATGTCAGGCGAGAACCTGTCCACGATGGTCGGGATCTTGCCCTCGGTCTTCTTGCTCACCCAGTCGTTGATGGTCCGCGCCGCCGAGGGGGCGCTGAAGTCCAGATTGGCTACTTCCGCCCCGTAGTACGTCCGGTTGGCCTGCAGGAAGTCCTGGATGAAGGAGACACCCTGTCGGGTCCATAGCGAGTTGGCGATGGACAGCCGGACCTCAGGATCGGGGTTCTCCAGGCCGGTTCGGAGTGCCGAGTTGGCCTCATTGAGTTCGCGCGCCGACATCCCGCCCAGCTCCAACGCCTTCGCCATCGCCTGCTGCGTGTCTCCGGCCGCGCCGTTGTATGTCATCGCCAGAGCCATCGCCACACTGGCGGGGGAGATGAAGACGTTCTCCTTCGGCTGCGCCTTCGCCAGCTCCCCGAACAGCTTGAGGCCAAACGTGGTGTTGGACGTGATAAGACGCGCATCGACCTTGGGCGGCGGGGCCGGAGGATCGCTGCGGCGTTCGGGGTTCGTCTTGCACCCGAGCATACACACAACGAGCAATCCGACTGCGATCAACGCGACGAGGTACCGATCAAACCACGAAGCCTTTTTCATCGGTCTCCCTCCGGGAGCACAGCTTGCGTTGTAAAAGACTTACCCTTCCTATGTAGTGGTCATGTCGAGCTGCAGTGTTTGAGGAATGTGCCCAACCCGGGCCTATCCCATCTTCCCCGGGTCCACAATCGCCCCCACGAACAGGATCGCTTTCGTCTGGTCATCGCAGATCGCGCACAAGAACGGGCGGTCGACGACCATGTTGAACGGGGCGGACGGGGCCTTCATGGCCCCCTTCGTCAGGCTCACGGCTGTGGCTGCCGCCGCGCGCGTGCCCTTCTCGTCGACCTCCAGGACAGTCTTGTGCAGAACCTCGTCGATCCACAATGCCCCGGGCTGCTTCTCCAGCGGCCCGAAGTCTGCGCGGTGCGGGTCGAACGCGATGCCCATCCCCAGCGCCGTGAGCGCCGCATTGAGTGTCGCAGCATATTCGATCCGGAAGCGCGGGAGCGTGATGCTGCCCTCGCCCTCGTCGAATTGCTTCAGCCGCGCATCCCACTGCTGCGCCGTCAGCGCCCCACAGAAGGCGGCGAGGCTGCTGTTCTTGTCGGGCAGGAAGACGTACATCGCGAGGCCCTGGTCACCGTACGGCAAGCGGATGGCCTCGAAGCCCTCCGCCTTCAAGTGCATGTACTTGCCCGATCGGGTCATCATCGGCAACTGCTTGGGGCTGCCGTCAAGTAAGGTGAAGGGCATGTCCTTCGTCTTGGACGGGTCGAACTCGTGGAGCCACTGGCCGGAGAAGTAGACGGCGTTGATGAGAACGAAGTCCCATCCCCCTAGCTGCTCCGAATCCACGATCTGGGGGATCTTGCCCCCGGTCTTCTTGCTGGTCCAGTCGTTGATGGTCTGCGCGGAGCGGGGATCGTGGAAATCGAGAGTCGCCAACTCGGCGTCATAGAACCGCTTGTTCGTGGCGACGAAGGTGTCGCTGAACTCGTCGCCCTTGTTAGCCCAGAGCGAATCGGCTATCGTCAGCGTGGCCCCGATGTCGGAATTGCCAAGGTTGTCCGTCAGCGCCCGGTTCGCCGCGTTGACATCCGCCGGCGTCATCGCCCCAAGCTCCAGCGTCTTCGCCATCGCCTGCTGGGTGTCGCCGGCCGCGCCGTTGTACGTCATCGCCAGCGCCAGCACCACACTGGCGGGCGAGATGAAGACGTTGTCCTTCGGCTGCTTGCCCCGAAGCTGCTCGAACAGCTTCAGGCCGAACGCGGTGTTGGCTGTGACGAGGCGGGCGTCGACTTTGGGGCCGGAGCGGGGCAGGAACCTGGGTCCGGGCGGCAGGCCGGAGTGCGTCCTCGGATTGCAGCCGGTGACGAGCAGGGGCACGACAGCGAAGAACACCGTTGCGGCGAACTGAACTCCTGATGCGGCACGCATGAGACTCCCTCCCTATCTCTGTCTACTGTAGTCCTGTTCTGAAGCGGGGGTAGAAGGCGGAGTGTCCCCCTTGCCAACACGGATGAGCGTCGGTAGTTCCCCCGCGGTCGTGGAATGAGGCGCATAGGATCACACGAGGAGGCCGCGTGGGGATGCTGGGATGTCCTTCGCCTTGTCGCGCGGTTCTCCTGCCCGACCGGCTCTTCCTCGATGTGTGTGGGTAGCTTGACGGAAGCCTCGTAAGCTCATCTCGATGAATAAGTGAGTGTCGTCAAGCCCCCAAAGGGGGCGGGGCGCCTATTGCCTGGCTGACGCTCGCGTCAGCACGGCGGAAGCCGGTGGAATGCTAGCATCTTGGCGTCCAAGAGCCCCGCAAGGGGCGACAGTGAGCGAGCAGCCTGCCGCCCCTTGCGGGGCTTGGAGAGCTTCCTCGCCGACGGAATCCACCGGCTGCCGCCGGTGGCAATTGGCGGACGCC
>CAYWBK010000539.1:0-4059 GCA_964455745.1 uncultured Armatimonadia bacterium | reverse complement strand
TCGGTGTGAAGACTTCGAAACTGCTCGTGATGGTGTTCTACGGAGCGACGTTGCTGATGGGCACCAGTTCCGTCTCGGCCAAGACCAAGGTGGCTTCCACGTCACCGAAGTCGGCGTACGACTACGCCATCGACGACCTCGACGCAGTCATCGCCGACAGCCCGTGTGATGCCAATGCCTACTACGATCGTGGGCTCGTATACATGGACAAGGGATGGTACGACCACGCCATCGCCGACTTCACGAGGGCCATCGCCCTCCATCCCGACGACGCCCACGTCTACATCGAGCGTGCCAAGGCCTGGTACCACCAGGGGAACTACGCCAAAGCCTGGGCAGACGTGAGGGTCTATCGGGAACGCTGCGGCGACCGGCTCTACGACGATGGCTACCGTATCAGTGTGATTAGGGAATGCTGGTATCCCGACTTGAACCATGAAGGCCGCTACGTCGGCGAGGCCGAGGGAGCCCAGCACGTCGACTTGATCACGGAGGGTTGGCACATCGACTTGATCGACGAGGAATTCGTACAGGCGTTGGAAAAGGATTCGGGGCAGAACGAGGCAACGAAGCCCACCTTCGAATCCTCCAGGGCCGCGTCGATGGCCTATGCGGCCCGACCCGATGTCCAGACCAGGATGGCAAAGCTAGCGGCCGTGAGGGCGGCGGATGCTTGGTGGGACGAGGTGGGTGCGTGGCATCGGGTGCCCGCCACGGAGATCGACGGGACCACGCTGCTGGAGGTGGAACTGCACCATCCGCTCGATCCGAACTTCGTCGGCCAGTACAGGGGGTGGGGATCGTGGAATCCGGACTACGGACAGGGATCGGAGGAAGCACGGGACCTGGTGTCGGCTGAACTCCTCGACTTGGCCGTGTTGCGGACGATGCACCTCCCGGGGTCCCGGCGTCACGTCTCCTTCCTCGGGATACCGACGGGTTGGTTCTTCTTCGGTTGACCTTCGTTTCCCCTTCCCCGGCGGCTCTGCTGCCGGGGAAGGAGGATCACTCTGATTCGACGGTCAGGTCGAACTCGTCATCCGTTGCGTTGCGGAGGAGGGCGTCTCCAGATCTCGACATATAGCAGGGAGGGGAGCCATTGCCGGCTTCGTTCATCGAGAGGCCAATCGAGGGCAAGTCTTCGGCTGCGAAGCGAGCGTGAGGAGTCATCGGCCAGGCGGCCCAACTGGGGAGGTGTGTGACGATGTTCTGCACCAACTGCGGCTTTCACAACCTGCCGACCTCGGACTTCTGTGCGGAGTGCGGGGCGTCTCTTGGGGAGGCGAAGGTTGTCCTGCAGCGAGCAACCGAACAGGACATCCTGATCGTCGAACTGAATGACGAACGAGAGCCGCTCGAGATGGTGGCCGCACCGCAGGTCGTGGCGGCTGCACCTCCGCCGGGATCGGGGGCGACCACAGCACTGCCATCTCTAACGCCCAGCCCATCCCAATCCTGTCCCCGCTGCAGCTTCCAGAACCTGCCGACCTCGGACTTCTGTGCGGAGTGCGGAGCCTCGCTCTCGGAGGGGAGGCAGCGGCATGACGATGGGCTCACCGCCAAACGAGAGCCGACACCAGATGAGTTCCAGGCCGGGCAGCAGTACGTGCAACAGGCCCGGGCGACGGAGCTGTCCGAAGGCCAGATCACGACGGCCCTCCAAGGTGCTGGTTGCTCAGAGGACATCATTCAGAGGATGATGGCGGCGGCGTTATGGGCGACACCCCCCCCCGGCGTCCCCTGCCCCCTGGACGACTCCGAGGGAGTCCTGAACGTCGAGTTGGGGGTCACTGACCTTCCCGATGGCATCGCTGCGGCAGGCGGCACCGCTGCTCCGGAAACACCAGCGGGTGTACGACAGGTCGTGAGTGCCGAAGGCGAGGTTGGCCACGAGTGTGCCCGCTGCGGCTGGCCGCTGGAGGCGTCGCACCTTCCCGACCGGTGCCCTCAGTGCGGGCGTCGGCTCGATGGAGAGGAACCGGTGACCAGACGGAGGTCGCGTCGGGGGCTGGTCTCCGCGGCAGCGGCGATCATCGTCTTGGCACTGCTTGCGTGGTACGCCTCCGGTGCCCCATCGCGGGCCACGAGGAAGGCCTTCGAACAGTTGGCCGCCGCTGACGCCAAGGGCATCGCGGCACCGCAGGTCAGTAGGGTGGTCTCGGTGTTTCAGACGGACGACCCCGCCCGCAGGGAGGGGCTGGTGAGACTCGACAAGGTCATGACTGACATGGGAATCCAATACGGAGTCGGCGGCTGGGTTCAGGCCGGTAGATTCCTCAGGAACGCTGCAGCATTGGGGACGCCGCCCGAGGAGATGCTGGCCGCCCTGAAGACCGTCCGCAACGGGATCGTCACTGCCCAGAGTCCCCAAGATGCGGAGCGTGCCTTCAGGGCCCTGGAGACGATCGCCAAGCGATACTCGTCCTCTCGTTCCCGCCGCGAGGCGGCCATCGCGAGTTTGGGGACCAAGCTCGGAGTGCAGCCTGAGGAGAAGGCGGTCATCACCGCCGTCGACAACCGCTACCAGCAACTGGTGGCACGGGAGAAGGCTGCCGAAGCCGCTCGCCAGAAGGCTGCACAGGATCTGGCGTATGCTCGAGATCAGGCCCGACAGGCCCAACAGGCCCAAGTAAGAACTCGGCCAACGGGCGGCAGGCACTGGGAACTCTGTACGGTTTGTAGAGGATCCGGCAGGTGCACGTCCTGCAACGGCACAGGGCAGATCCGTGTCATCAACGAGTTTGGTCACTTTCGTTTCATAATGTGTCCTGACTGCGAAGGTACTGGCGTGTGCCAGGTTTGCGGAGGTTTGGGGAAGATAATGGCTGATGACGATACCTACGTCGACAATGGAGTGATCCCAGGAGGTGGGATAGGCCCGGGCTACTTAGGGCCAGCCGGCGGTCCCAACGCTGGTATGGGAGACCTGCAACCAATGAGTCGATGACGAGGACGTATGGGGTGGAGATCAGGCACTGGGAGCGGGACCTGACAGTCCCCACCACGGCTCCTCCTCGGTGAGGTCCACGAACCGATACCCCAGCACGCCCACCTCGTCAGAGTGCGTGTCGCCGGCGACGCCCCAGCACCGGTTGCACTCGAGGGCCTCCACCGTGCGCCGTCCAGGGAGGACCCGAGAGCGGCGAACCGACGCCGGATCGATGAGTCGAGGACTCGACGACTCGATTGGTCGATCGGCCGCACGGGGCCGAAACTCGGAAATGATTTCCTAGTTTCCCACCCCATCGGTCTCGACCGGATCGTGGGGTGAGCCCCCGAATTGTGCGTCGTGGAACCCCGTCCACCGGCAGCGACGGAATTCTAATCTTGCGACTGTATGTCCTCACTCCGGCATCGTCTCGGCGGGGGCGCCCCCCGCCGAGACGCCACGCCACCGACTCCATCGCCGCTCGGTGCCAGCACGGGCGGGCCGCCTTCGGTCGCCACGGAAGCGAGTGTGGAACCTGTGGAGGCCGTGGAACTGATTCGGGAAACTCCCTCTGAGAGGGGTCTCACGGGAGACTCTCCGGAATCGTCTCCACAGGTTCCACATCCTCCACGCGCTCGGTGGATTCCACCCTCCGGAGCCCCGCCCTGACCCCAGACTCACCCCACGTGTCGAACCTGTGGAGGCTGTGGAAGTGATTCGGGGGACTCGCACCAAGGGACGGCCTCACGGGAGACTCTCCGTGATTGCCTCCACAGCCTCCACACCCTCGATCACTTCCACCCTCCGGACCTTCGATCGAGAGCCTGGACTCACGGAAGACACTCTCTCTCCACGTCGAAAAGTCCAGCCATCCGACCCTTGTCCCCCCTCTATAGGGGGGACACACGACAGGGGTCAGGTGTGGCCCCGCTGACCCCTGCTACCTGCGTGATAGCAGGGGTCGATCCGCCGCAGGCCCTGTGGGAGTTGGGCAAATGCGATTCCCTGCTGACCCCCGCTGACCCCCGCTACGGCCCCGTAGCAGGGGTGCCGGACGACCCCTGCTATGGGGCCATAGCGGGGGTCGCAACCGCTCCTGGGCATCCCCTTGGCGTCGACGCCCCCCTCGA
>CAYWBK010000538.1:0-4074 GCA_964455745.1 uncultured Armatimonadia bacterium | reverse complement strand
CGGCGGGCATTCCCATTTCCGTCGGCGAGATGACGGTGACGAAACGCATCAGGTCGGCCTTCTGGAGCATCTTGGCGACCTGCCCGCGCGAGCCGTCGGGGGGCGGGGTCGTGATGAGCGCGATGTGGCCGGAGAAACGCTCGAACAGCGGCCGCATGTCGACGAGCTTCTTGATCGCGGCCCGTTCGGCGACGATCTGCGTCTGGAGGTCTTTCAGGGCCAGGAACATGGGCTGCATCTGCGTCTCATTGCGCTGGCAGGCCGTCAGCGAAAACAGGTCCACGTTCTGCGGCACGATGGTGGCCACCTCGCGCCCGCCGGTGTGCACGGTGACCATGTTGATCTCCCACTCGAGCAGTGGCGGCCAGCCGCGCATGACCGGCACCGACTGGGCGAGTGGCGCATCCTCCTGCTTGCCGTCCGCGTAGACTACCCGAAGCTTCGATCGGGCATCCTGCCGCCCGACCAGCGCGAACAGGTACTCGCCCTTCAGCCCCGTCGCAACGCCCTCATCCCGGATGGCGCTGCGCCCACCGTTCAGTTCGGGCGGAATGATGTAGAACGGGACGCCGTAGATGTCGCGCATCCCGCAGTCGAGGCCCGCATAGGACTTGGGGTCGCTCCAGTCGCACTTGGTTTGCGTCCGGGCGTCGTGGCTGAGGTTCAGCGTCGTGAAACCCGGCGCGCTCTTGATGACGCGGTCTTGCATCAGCGTCCGCGGCTTCTCGATCTCGCACTTCAGCGGGGCCACCGTCGGGTCGTACGTGTCGCCGACAACCACGGTATCGCCGCCGATGACGCCGGAGACCTGGATCGAATCCGGCCGCGTGTCCCAGGTGCGCAGGCTCTCCTCGCCGGTCAGGGTACGGCTCGCGCCGCCCTCGCCGCTGACGATCCGCACGGGTTTGCCTTTCAACTCGAAGAAGGGGAAAGTGACCGTCAGCGCGACCGGCGTCTTGTCCCCGCGCACGAGGCGGAATGATAGGTTGCCGTTGCCGTAGTAGCGGTAGTCGGCGATGTCGGTGTGCAGGCCATCCTTATCGAAGGCCATTGCCGCCTTCTCGCCGCAAAGGACGCGGGCGACCGAGCTCCCTACCGGCCAAATGAGGTTCTCGGTCCCGCCCCAGATGCCGCCATAGTCCGCGCGCGTCCCGCGAGGCTGGGCGGCCTCGTCGAAGAAGCCGAGGCGCTCGGTCAGGGCGTCGGTTGAGTACGCTGTCATCGTAGGGGCGAACGTGTCCTTATATAGCGCGTGCCAGGCGTCAAGTTGTCCGCGCAGGTAGTGGCCGACGATGGGATCGCCGGTGGCCGCGTACATCTCGGCCATCGCGAAGGTATAGACCCAGACCTCATTCGAGCACGCTGCCCCGAGCCAGGGGAACCCGGCATTCGGCTCCATGAGGAACGAACTGTCGAGGTTGTCCATATTGTCGTTGTCGGAGGGCCAGATGGCCATGAAGCGGTACAACATGCTGCGCGAGAGCTTGTAGGCCAGGTCGGCCAGGTCCTTGCGCTGCGGGTCGTCGCGGAAAGTGTAGTAGTACCGCAGGCAGAAGGTGCATGCCGGGCCGGCCCCCCAGGCGAACTCGGCGGCGGGAACGTCGGGGTAGTCATTGCGCGTGTAGAGGATGTGCTTGGTGAAGCGCAGGACGCCGTCGATGTACGGCAACAGGCGCGCCTCGGCATCGCGGTCGTTGCGCCAGGTATCGAGCAGCGCAAGGCCGACCCCCCAGCCCCAGGAGCTATGCAGGCTCGGCACCCCGGGTCCGAACATCTTCGCCCCGTCGCCGGTGATCGGATATCTCCAGTACACGCAGTCATCGCCGTCGATGGTCTGCCGCGTGGCGTAGGGGAGCAGGTAGTCGATGTCGGCCTTCAACTGGCCGATCTCGCCCTGGCGGCCCTGGCGGTAGGCGTAGTCGACGGCGCTGTTGGGGTCGTAGCCGATCCCGTTGGCCATCACGGCGCCGGGAGTGAAGAACACGGGATTGGCCTCGGTCCCGTAAAGCTTGCCGAGCGACGGAGCGCCGAAGGACGCCGGGCGACACCCGCCGGGAAGCCACGACAGGTTGTTCATGGTCGGCGCACCAGGCAGCAAATCCCTGTAAGTCGCCCACATCCACTGCTGGATGAACAGCGACGGGTCGTCATCGCCGCCGATGCTCCGGCTGTATAGCAGGCGGAAGTGCGAGGCCACGGTCGCCGGCAGTTTGCCGTAGGTCGGGTCTCCGGGGTAGCGCAAGTCCTGGTAGGCTTTCGCGAACGGCCAGACGAGGCAGAAGAATTGGCCGGTGTCGCGGTGCTTGTAGGCATAAGCCGAGGCGACATACTTCTCGGAATGGTCGGTTAGTCGCGCGCCGTTGAAGTCGTAGCAGACGAACGTGCGCGCCGACTTGCCCCACAAGCCGACATCGGGCATCGGGTAAGCCCCGATGGGCGGGGCGTAGCTCCATTCCTGCGACCATCGCGAGCCGATGGTGCGGCCGCCGCCTTTCATGCCGTGGATCGGGTATTCATCGACGACCGGAGTGCCGATGGGCCAGCCGCGCTGGTAGAAGACCTCGGCCCCCGGCATCGCGCAAACGAGGAAGTGGAACGGCACGGTGCCGTTGACAGCCTCCCAGGCATTCTGGTCGAATCGGGTAAGGTCCAGCCGGAAGTCGACCTCGGGGAAGGCGTCGCCTTTCAACAGCCGCACGGTGATCGCGGAATCCGGGCCGAGGGTCGGCGTCGGGTTCGCGGTCAGGCCGGTGAACTTGAGAGAATCCGCGCTCTTCTCGACCTTTGCGGCGCGGATGCTGTCCATGCTGCCGAAATGCACCACGGTGACCTCGCCGTTGGCATCGGCGAGCCGGAAGCCGACGAACCCGCCGCCGTCACCCGGCACCGCCGAGACGGTGACGGCGCCGTTGGCGACCTCCGCGGCGGGCGCGGCATGGGCGGTCAGGCTGCAGAGCGCAAACGACATCGCGATCAGTGCTGACAAGCAAGCTATGTGGCGCATAAGGACCCTCCTTACGTCTACCACGAAGACTCGAAGACACGAAACAGCAACGGCTGGCAACGGCGTTTGCCGTTTAGTGCTTTCGGGTCTTTGTGGTTCATCTTGCCGTTCGGCTTCGCCATCTCCCCCTACAGTCCGAATAACCTTTTCGCATTTAATCCCAGCACGAGCCGTTTTTCGGCATCCGACAGCCCCGACATCAGCACCCGTCCGAGGCCGGCACGCGGGTCGATGAAGGGCATGTCCGTTCCGAACAGCACCCGGTCCGCCCCGATCCGCTCGATCACGCCCTCCAGAAGCCCCCGCAGCAACACAGACCCCGTCAGGTCGAGATAGACTCGCGGCTGCTCATGCGCCGCAGCGCAGGCCTCGTCCACCATCTGCCAGCCACTGGCGGAGTGGGCGATAAGGAAGGACGCTTTGGGGTACTTCGCCGCCAGTGCTGCGAGCATCGCCGGGCCGCCGAGATTGTCGCCCGCCCAGGAGTGCGAGAGTATCGGCAGAACATGCGCATGTGCATACTCATACACTGGCGCATAACCGGGGTGCGAAGCGCTCGCGCCGTGCAGTTGCGGGTGGATCTTGAAGGCGACGATGCGTCCCAGATCGTGCCAATGGGCGATTTCGGCCTCGATCTCGGCGAGCGGGTAGTTCGGGTTGATCGTGACGTAGGGGATGATGCGCCCGGGGAATTTGTCCGCGGCGGCCATCACCTGCCGGTTGCCCTCGCGATAGCCGGGGCCGATGCAAAGATGCGGGCTGACCACGCAGGCGGTCGTGCCGATGAGGTCCATCGCATGGACCATCGACTCCGGCGAGCCGCCCTCGGGGATGTTGAAGTTGTGATATGGCCCCATGTGGCAGTGACAGTCGATGACCGTCACATCGGTGAGGACATCGCCCTGTCGGCAGCGTTCAGCGAGGGTCAGTTCGGACATCGCACGGCCTCCGTGGGGCTGGTTGCAGACGGCGGCGCTGCCTGTACGATGGCCCGCCGACCGTCAGAGGTGATTACAAAAGTCGCCGCGTCGTCTGTAGGAGCGGTCTCCAGACCGCGATTGCCGTTAATA
>CAYWBK010000537.1:0-4077 GCA_964455745.1 uncultured Armatimonadia bacterium | reverse complement strand
TGTGTCTCTGTGGTTCAACGCCGTTCGCCCTTCATCTGGGGATACGGTCAGCCTCCGACAACACTCCGAGCGCTTCGTCTGCCGGTTGTCAAAGTGGCGTAGTAATCGTAGGTAATCGACGGTATTCGGGCCGTATTCAACAGCCAGAGGACAGGCCGTCGGGGCTATGCTGCTACGGAGCTATCCGTCATGCCGTAATCCTCCAAATCCTATCAATCCTGTTCCCCTCGCCGTTCCCTGCCGCCACGCTTGCGGCAGTTCTACCTACAATCAGCGGGCGGCCCCCCCGACGTCGTTGCGGTTTGACTCCCGACCGCCGCCCGGCCTACAATCCGCCTGCGATTGAACGAGAAGGTTGGTGAGGCACAGGATGCTCGCGAAGGGGCTTTTGCAGGTCTACACAGGCGATGGCAAGGGCAAGACGACCGCGGCGCTCGGGTTGACCTGGCGCGCGCTCGGCGCCGGCATGAGGGTCTGCATCGTGCAATTCCTCAAGGGCGCCATTTCGACGTCCGAGGCGGCGCTTGCGCGGCAGTTCGCCCCGCAGTTGGAGTTTCTCACCTTCGCGCACGAGTTGTCGCCCGTCACCTTTGGCGGAGACCCCATCCCGGCCGACCGCGAGGCCGTCCGCGAGGCGTGGGATGCCGCCGCGCGGGCTCTCGCCAGCCCGAATTGCGACTTGGTAGTCCTCGATGAAATCAACAACGCGCTTGCGCTGAAGCTCGTCGAGATGCCGACGGTGCTCGCCGCCATACAGGCCCGACCCGCCGGCATGGAGGTCGTCTGCACCGGACGGGGCGCGCCGGCGAAACTCATCGAGGCTGCGGACCTGGTGACGGAGATGAGATGCGTCCGCCATCCATACGCGTCGGGAATCTCAGCGCGGCGGGGCATCGAGTTCTGACACCGGGGCTTCGTCGCCGGCGCTCGGCAGGAGGCGCGACCATCACTGCGCGGGTGGGCCGGGCTTGTCCTCGACGGGCGGCTGGTCCATCTCCCGACAGGCCTTCTCCGCCTCGGCCAGCGCCTTCTCGGGGGTATATCTGCCCTTGACGACTTCACAGACCAGCCAGTCGTACACTTGCAGCAAACGCGAGTAGCCCTCACCCTCCGCCGGCAGCGCCCGCGCGTCTCCCAGCGCGTCGATGAAAGCCCCCAGGTTCGCCTCCCCGTGCATCGTGCGCATCAACTCTCGCTGGCACGGCACGCTGTCGGCCAGGACGGCCAGTTGCTTCTGCGCTTCAGGCGATGCGACGAATTTGAGGAAGTCGGCGACCTCGGCAGACTTCCGTGTTGACGCCGTTCCCACGATGAGGCTTAGGGAGATCATGGCCGTCGGCCGTTTCGAACCGGGCCACCGCGCAACGGTATACGCCGGAACGTCCTTGCGCCGAGCCAACGCACGCTCCGCCGACCGATCTATGGCCAGCATCGCGAGGCGTCCCTCGGCGTAGACATCACAAAGCTCGGACTGGCTCCAAGACAGCAGCTCGGGCTGACAGCCGCCGCTATCACCGAGAGAGTGCAGACGGGACAGGGCGGCTTTCAGCTCCGGAATGGATAGTTGCAGCTTCCCGTCCGTCCCGAACGGCTCGCCGCCCTCAGTCCACAGGAGTTGCAGGAGAAGCTGGGCGGCGTGGCTGCGATCCGCCGCCAGCCCCATTCCCCAGACCTTGTCCCTTTGCGTCAGCGCGGAGGCGGTCGTCTCCAGGCTGTCCCAGGTGGTTGGGGCGGCTTTCTTGCCTGCAGGCAGAAGGTCCGAACGACACAGCAGCGCCGGAGTGTTCACGATCCACGGCACGCCGAGCGCCTTGTCCTTCTTGACGAGCCCGGAGACAACAGGCGGGGCGAACCCCGAGAGGATGCCCTTGTCCAGGGGCAGGAGGGAATCCGCAAACTCGCCGACCCACTGCCCGGGGACGATGACGAGATCAGAGGCTTCAATCTTGTAGGTATCGAACCATCGTTGCAGGGCCTTGTAGGGGTCTGTATCCGGGCAGTAGCGGATGTTGACCCGCACCTGGGGATTATGCAACTGGTAGGCGCCGGCGATCTGGACCGCCGCGCGCGCCTCGGGAGTGTCGCGGCTCGCCCAAAGCACGACCTCGATGCTGGCCTTGGGCAGCGGCACAGCCGGCTGCCCCCAGGCATGTATGGCGAGGGCCGTGAACAGCAAGAGAGCGATGGGGATGTGCCGTGGCATCTGCGCGTTGGGCCTCCGGCGTTTACGAACGAACGAGCCGCGGGGTTGTTCCGCTGTAGATGGCGGAGACTGCCCGCGGCTCGCGAAGGTCTTGTCCTACGGCCGGACCGTCACTCTTGCGTGACGTCCAGCCACACCTGGCCGTCTACGTGAGCGATAACCGGTGTTGCGCTCCCACCCATTCCGGCGCCGCCCATCCCGGGCATACCGGAGCCACCCATCCCGGGCATCCCGGGCATACCGCCCATCCCGGGCATGCCGGAACCGCCCATCCCGGGCATGCCATTCATACCGGGCATGCCGCCCATCCCAGGCATACCACCCATGCCGGGCATACCGGGACCGCCCATCCCCGGCCTGCCACCCGGACCACCCATGCCTCCGGCGCCGCCGCTCGTCTGAATCTTCGAGGTGTCGATCTCGGCGGTGTGCTTGAGGTAGTCACGGAAGGCGACGAAATGCCCTCGCTCGAGTGAGAAATAGCTCACCCGCTCGCCGTCGTAGCTAGTCTTGATCTCAACCTTGCCGCCGGGCAGCCGGGTCGTCATCTGGACGTTGCGCGCGCTGATCTTGCTGACGATCCTGGCGCACTTCTGTCCATCCACGACCTCGAAGCCGTCCAGGCGATGCTCGGCCTCCACCACGCTTCGCTTGTCGGCGTCAAGGACCGGCAGTACCGCCATATCTCCGCTCCAGGTGTCTCCCACATTGACCGCCTTGTCCGGGAGAGGCACGAAGAGCATGCCCATCTCGAACTTCGGCGACTTGCGGTGCATCGGAGAGATGACGTCTTGTGGGTCGATGGTCGTGCGGAAGGTATCGCCGACCCCGTCGAGCCGATCCGGCTTTTCGCCGATGAGTTCGTAGTATCCGTCTTTGACGCTCGTGTCAATGACCGCACTGCCGCAGATGCTGGGCGACAGGACCTCCTGGGTCCAGTGCGCGCGCATGGCGGCATCGAAGCCAATGTCGATCGGCAGCGTGTCGGCGTCGGCTTTGGCCAGCCGAGCCATCGCCTTCCCCGTCGCCTTGAACTTCAGATCCTGCGTGCGGCGGTAATCGACCTTCAACGTCACCGGAGCGCCGACCTCAGCGGCCGAAAGCTCATTTTGCAGGGTGACAGTGACCGTCGCTGTGCCCACCGAAGCGCCATCAGCGCCAAAGGCCTGGGCTGTGATCTGGTACGTGCCGTCGGGATAGAGCTTGTCGCCAGTCTTCTCATCGCGTGCGCGGGTGTCCCAGATGAACCTGAAGGGAGCCATCACAGCAGCGATGTAGCCGGCTTGCTCCCCCTGTTTCTCGATCTTGTAGGAGATGTACCCCTCGGCGGCGGCCGGCTTCGTGGCGACGATCTCCACCACGCCGCGCACCGTCGCGCCGTTCGCGAGAGACGTGATGGACACTTGCTGAGCCGAAGCGAAACCTGCGGCGAGTCCGACTGCAAGGACCGTCGCGAGCGTCATTCTGACCAGCCTGGAAGAACGAGCTGCCATTTGCGCTTCCCCTCACGGCCCGGAACAACGTCGTCACGTCCGGGCGGAAAATGGGTGACGAGGGCTTACTTCCCGTATGATATCTGAGGGCTGACAAAGCCCGAACAGCCTGGGACCTGCGTTTGCTTGCCGGAGCACCCGCTCGGCAATGAGATGCCATGCGGGGAAATGGACGGCGATTGACCACAGTCGTCATGCCGGGTTTCGGCACTCTGGAACGATGAAAAGGCGACGGCCCTACCCCGTCCCGCCTGCGGCGGGCCACCCCTCCCGTGCCGGGAGGGGAGAGGCAAACGGCGATTCCCGCGCAGCAGGGAACTGCTGCGGTTCTCCCCTCTCCGCTGTGCCGCGCTCTGCGCGGCCCGGAGAGGGGCCGGGGGT
>CAYWBK010000536.1:0-4077 GCA_964455745.1 uncultured Armatimonadia bacterium | reverse complement strand
TCGAGCTGTGCGAGGACTACGCCGATATCGCCAGCGCCCGGTGCGCTTCGACCGTGGCGTGGTTGTCGAACGAGCATCTCGATCCACGAGCGATGATGCGCTGAGCCCACCGAGTCCGGAGGGCCGGGACACGGAGAGCACGCCGTCCCGATCTCGGCGGGCAGCGCGGACTCGCCGCACGCCGCTCACGAGTGACTGGCATCCACTCGACTGCGTGGGGTGGATCGCAGTAGTGGCCGCTCGAGACGCTGCGAGACGGAGGAGGCTCACGACGCACGACGAGTCCGCGGTCCCTGCAGAGCTACCACTCGCAGTCCTGCGCGTTCGGTGACCGACGGTGTATGACTCCGCCGAGGGCCGACGGGCCCATCGACATGCAGTCCGCCCGTCGGCGGGGAGTGGAGACGAGACATGACGGAGATGCGTTCGAGACGGTCCGTGCCACCGAGCGAAGCGGTCGCAGTCGCTCGGCACGGTGGAGGGCAGATCGGACCGATGGACGTCGTCACGGAAGAATCGGAGACGCAGGGAGCGGGGCCTCTCGTCCGCGCCGTGGCGGCTGACGACGCCGATGTCGCAGCGGCACCGCTCGATGAGGGGCTCCTGGCGAACGAGAGCACCACGGTCGGAGAGGCTGGCACGAACTGCCGCCGATGCAGGAGCTTCCTGCAGCGTCGAGTGCAGGCCGCCTGCGGTGCCGACTGGCGGTGTATGACTCTGGCCAGGGCCGAGAGGCCCACCGACATGTCGGAGGCTGGCGCCGCACTGCGGCCGACTGCCCGAACGCAGGCACACCGAGGGGCGATGGACGTGTCGAAGACGCGAGCAGGGACGCCGACCGGGGCCGGTGGGGGCACAGTCCGTGAGGGCAGTCGCACCGCGACGAGACTGAAGGCCTCGCCGCTCGGGTCGGACTATGCCTCGAACTCGGTGCGACTGCAGCCCCGACGACGAAGTCAGCGGTGATCGGAAGCGTGGTGTGGAATGGTTGCGGCTCTGAAGTTGCTGACGAGTGAAGGGACCCCCGCGGCGGACTCTCTCACGGCCGAGTTGGTCCGCCTACGGACGGCGTCCGCTCACCAGAGGCCACTCGGCACCGTGGTGGTTGTCTACTGCCGTTGGCTTCAGAGCGATCCAGATCGCTGCCCCTCCACTTGCCGCGACAGTGACCGGGGAACTCCGGTGCAGGCGATTGGATGGCGACCGACATGAAGTCGAACTCGGCGGCGAACAGGGGGACTGCGCCGATCTCGTCTCGCTCACCTGACGCAGACGACGATCACCTTCTGGGCGATCGGGGACTGGCGCACGCGATCTCTGACCTTCACTTGCGGGCGTCGAGTGAGCGGCGCGTGGGTGATGCCGTCGCCGTCTACTGCCGCTGGCTGAGTGGCGCCCCCGAAGTCGCCGATTCCACCAAGGTCGCCTACACGCGGGATGTGCTGGACTTCGCCGACTTCATGGAAGATGCCGGGAGAGCCCTGCTCGTAGACGTGGAGACGACCGACATCGACCTCTGGAAGCACTCCATGTCGGCGCACGAAGGGTCCACCATCCGCCGCAAGCTCACGGCTTTGTCGGAGTTCTTCCGCTGGGCGGTGCAGATGAGGCTCGTCGGGTCGAACCCGGTCGCCCAGGTCAAGCGTCCCAAAAAGCAGAGGAAGATTCCGCCCTACGTGACCCCGGCACACTACGAGATGCTCGACGGGGTGTGCCGGACGCCGCAGGAGCGGGCGGTCCTCGGTTGCATGTGCCTCGCCGGCTGCCGCCGACAGGAAGTGATCGACCTGCGGATCAGCAACCTCGATCTGGAAGGGGGATGGCTCAAGGTGGTGGGGAAGGGCGGGCACGAAAGAGAGGTCCCGGTCTGCGAGCGCCTCGACGGGCTGCTGAGATCACACCTGCAAGCGCGGGGTCTGGCACCTGTCGACGCCCTGCTGTTCGTCGACGCCTCCGGCAAGCAACTCCCGCAACGTGTCATCAATCGCGTGTTCACGCGCTGGTGTGCGCAGTCGGGGCTGACTGCCTACGGGTACACACCGCACGCTGCCCGGCACGGTTTCGCGACCGTGCTGGAAGGTGCGGGCTTCACGATGTCGGAGATCATGAAGGTGATGGGGCACCAGGACCCCAAGACCGCCCTCCAGTACATCCACGGGAACCGGCGGACGCTACAGGAGAAGATGGCGGCGTGCAATGTGTTCTCCTCCAATCAGACTCCCGCTGGAGTGCAGGCTGGCACCGAGGAGCCACGCGACGCGCTCCGCGACGAGATCGCCGACCTGCGGTCAGAGATCAGTAGCCTGTCCTCCGCCCTCAGAGGGGCGCTCCGCCTGGGCGAGCAACCGACTTAGCTCGCCGGCCACCCCCGCGACCTTCGCCAGACCATATGCTACCGCAGGTGCCACATCGCCCCCGGCAGACCGAGCCTGCAGGAGTCGCCACAGTCCCGCCTCCGCCGCCGGGACGATCAGCGGGGGCAGCCCTCGCTGCCACACGGCGATCCCGGCGAGCAGGTCGATGGTCACCTGTCCGCCCGCGAGCCCTGCCCTGTGAACGCCAAGCTCACTCGTCAGGAGCACGACTGCCGCCAGCACCGACGCCGAGTGCAACTCCAGGGACGGTTGTGGCAGAGCGGAATCGAGGGATCGCAGTTCGCCCTCGCTGGGCGGCTCGCCCGGCGAGCGCTGGGGGAACGCACCCCGCAGGTTCTCGTCGATTCTCAACAGATCCGTCACGACGTGCAGGTGCTCTGTGTTCAGGAGCCGATGCACCACCCGTGCGACGCTGACCACGGCAAGGTGGTCGTCGAGCGACAGGTGCGCCGCCGTGTGCCTCTCCCAGACGATCACATCCACTTCGCCCCGAGCGAACGCCGGTGGGTTGGCGATGGCGCACTGGCGAGTCCACTCGGTGACGATCCAGCGTCGCACGCTGTCCGACTGCTGCCAGTCGCCGGGCAGCGAACGCACCAGTTCGTCCAACTGCCGAGCGGCGAGCAGTGTGCCGGCGTCCAGCCGGAGCCCGTCTGACCCACCAGCGCGACGGAGGGCGATGCCGCTCAGGGCGGCGGTGTCCCTGACAGCCGGGCGCAGGTCGTCCACGGTGAGATGGCTGTACACGGCGACCGTCTCGGACGAGACGTGTCCCAGCACTCTCCGGGCCTGTTCGATGCCACCGGAGGCGTGGTTGCTGACGATCGCAGTGCCGGCGAAGTGGCGAAAGAGGTGCAGGTGCGGCTTGCGCTCGAGGCCGGCGATGGCCGTGAGTCGCTTGAGCATCGCCTGCAGCGTGTGTGGGGCGAGCCTGCATCCCTGCCGTGACACGAAGATGTTCTGGACTGTCGCCGCGGGTCTGCTCTCCAACCACTGCCCGAGCAGTCCCCCCAACTCGTCCGGGCAGGGCAGCACCCTCTCACGTCGCCCCTTGCCCGTGCGCACCCGGAGCGTCCGCGCACCTGCGTCCCAGTCACGCAGTTCGAGGTCGATGAGTTCCTGGCGACGGAGACCCAGGCACGCCAGCAAGGCGACGATGCACTTGTCCCGCACCCGGTAGATACGGAAGTGGTTGTCGTCGCACGCCTCGAGCAGACGGGCGACTTCACTCGCGGTGAGGGCCTCTGGCAGCTTGTGGGCGACCTTCGGTGAGACCGTCGCCGCGGCGGGGTTTGCCGGCAGGGCGTGGTAACGGCAGCCGAACGTGTAGAGCGATCGGATGCACGTGATGATCCGGGCGATGGTCGAGGGTGAGAGTCCGGCAGAGGACAGGCCTCGCACGAAGCCCCTGAGGTGCTCGACGGTCACGCAGTCCGTGTCTGCGGCGACGCCCTCGCCCTGAAGGTGCGCGAGGAGCCGCTTGATGTCGCGTCCGTACTGGGTCACGGTGTGGTGGCTGAGGTTGCGTTCGAGATCGATGTGGCGGAGGAAATCGTGGGCGAGAACCTGCAGGTCCACTGTGGATCACCACCGAGCGTAAGGATGTTTCTGTACTCACTCGGTGTCGTGGACTGACCACAGAACTGCACATAACAGCACTACTCGGGGGGTTATAGGACGGAGAGTGAGCCTATAAGCCGAA
>CAYWBK010000535.1:0-4084 GCA_964455745.1 uncultured Armatimonadia bacterium | reverse complement strand
CGCCTTTTCATCGTTTCAGAGTGCCGGAACCCGGCATGACGACTGCCTCGAAAATGAAGTGGGCGCGACAATCCTGTCGCGCGTGGGGCGGGCGTCTCGCCCGCCGACGTTGTCGTTAGCCATTTCCCTCCCGGAACGGGAGGGGGGCTCGCGCTGCGCGGTCACGGAGCAGGGCCCTCACCTGTGGCACGCCCAGCAGTCCACCGTCGCCTTGTACTCCGGCTTGCGGTGGCAGTCCACGCAAAAGCCCATCGTCAGCGTCTGGTTGATGATGATGCGGTCCATCGACTTCACATCCCCGTGGCAGACCCCGCAGTCGACGCCCTTCCGCAGGTGCGGTTCGTGATTGAAGTACGCGAAGTCCGAGACCTTGTACACGCGCGTCCACGGGATCGGCTTCGCGGTATCGTAGTATTGGTGGAGATTCGCGATAGGCTGGAAGTCCGGGACGATGACGTTGTGGCACAGCAGGCATTTGCCGACCTCCGGCATCCCGGCGTTCGACGACCGGTCGGCCCCGGGGTGGCAGAAGAGACAACTGATCTGCTTGTCGCCCGCATGGACCCGGTGACTGAACGGGACCGGCTGCTTCGGGCCGACGGTGACCGGATGCACCCCGTACCAGGCCCCCAGGCCGAGGCAGATCGCGATGAGGACGGTGGCCAGCCACCGGGCCGCGAATAGGCCGAAACGCCACAGGCGCGAGCGCATCAGTGCTTCGCCTCCCTCTGCTCGCCGCGCGCCCACAGCGGCCCGTACCGCAGCACGTACCAGGCGAACGCGGCGAGAAAAGCCCCTCCGAAGCCGACTGCCGTCAGCACTTCACTCGGCCCGAACGCGCTGCCCCTCGGCTCGAGCGAAGGTATGACCAGCAGATAGCGCTCCACATACATCCCCACGAGCACCAGCGCCGCAACCGCACGCAGTGTCACCGGATTGCGCTTGATCTCGGTCAGACACATCAGCAGGAACGGCCCGAAGTATGCGCCGGCGATCACGCACCAGACTACGGTGCGCCACGGCTCGTGATGGAAGCGTGCCAGGAGGAAGCTCGTCTCGTGCGGCATGTTGCCATACCAGATCGGTATGAGCTGGCTGAAGAACATGTAGATGGTCAACATGCCGAAGGCTTGCAGCAGGTTCCCTATATCGAGCCACTGTTGCCGCTGCAGGTGCGCGCCGAAGCCCAGGCGCGGCCCCAGAACGCTCGCCAACACGACGATTGCCGCCATCCCGGCGTACATGTTTCCCACGAAGAAGTACCCGCCGATGAGTGTGCTATACCACGGCTGCTGCAGCCCCATGATGAAATCGAAGGCCAGGATCGAGTACACGACCGTATAGACCAGCGGCACAAGCACCGCCAGCACCGAAGTGCCCCTATCGCCGTTGTCGCCGTCTGTAGGAGCGCTCTCCAGAGCGCGATTGCCGTTCCGGCTGTATGTCCCGCCGTTTGTCGCCAACCGCCTCCGCACATACGCCACGCTCAGCCACAACATCACCACCAGCCCCACCGCGTTGCGCGCAAAGATGCCGGACGGGTTCACCCACAACGTCCGGTCGCCCATGTCCCGCCCGGCCCACGGAAGCACGTAGTCCTCGCACAGGTACAGCACCCCGAATGGGATCAGCGCCAGCGGCAGAAAGGCCACGAACGCCTCGCCAAGGCGCTCGGGCGCGTGGCTCCAGCGCGTACGGCACAGGCGAAGCGTCGCGGCCCATACGACGCCGGCCTGTGCGAGGCCCGTCCAGTAAAGGAAGTTGACCAGCAGGATCGCGGCGGCGTGGGGTCTCGTGGCGTGATTACCGTAGATGGGTGCCCAGGCGGCCAGCCCGGCCAGCGCCAAGGCCGCGCCGAGCCATGGCAGCCACCTCGGGATGCCGCCCGCCTGCCTGTTGTCCGTCGGCGGCTCAGGACTCACGGATTTCCACCGCTCCCGATGATCTGAACGTCTCGGCGATGCCCCCGGCCTGCTCGTTGTTGCACGGCACGCAGATGCCGAACTGGTCGGCGCTGAAGCTTCCGTCGTACTCGGGCGACAGTGCGCGGGGCCGCAGGCGCGAGAGCACGAACACGCTCGCGACGGTGCAAAGCGCCGCCGTGAGGATCGTCAGTTCGAACCCGATGACGCAGTACGGCACCCACGCGACGACAGGCTTGCCGCCGACGATCAGGTTGTACAGCTTAGCGCTCCCGATGCACAGCCAGAACCCCAGCGCGCATCCGGTGAACCCGGCCAGAAGCGACACGACGCGGATTGGGCTGCCCCGGCGCGGCATGAGGTCTTCGTACTCGGTCAGCTCCACGGGCGAGTACACCCGGAAGTGCTTCACGCCCTCCGCCTTCAGCGAGCGGAGCGCCGCCAGGAACGCGCCGAAGTCGGTGAAGACTGCCGTGATCGTCCGGGCCGCACCCGCTTTCACTCCGCCATCACCTCCGGCGTGGCCGTCGGTTCCTTCATCTCGCTGATCGCCACCGCCGGCACGATGCGGATCGCCGTCAGGAACGCGCACAGGAAGAACGATGCCGCGCCGATGACGATGCTGATCTCGACCCATGTCGGCTTGTAGACATACCAGATGTGCGGCAGGAAGTCGTGCGCCATCGAGGTCACGATGATGACGTAGCGTTCCAAATACATCCCGAGGTTGATGAGCAGCGAGATGACCATAAGCCACGTCCAACTGGTTCGTATCTTGCGGAACAGATACAAGAGCGGTACGACCGCGTTGCATAGGTTCATCACCCAAAAGTACGGCCAATACGGCCCCGTCGCGCGGTATATGAGCATCCCGCGCTCGAACATGTCGCCGCTGTACCAGGCCATGAACGCTTCGACGGCGTAGGCGTAGAACACGATCATGCCGGTCAGGATGTTGAAGATCGCCATCGCCTCGAAGTGCCGAAGCTGGATCAGCCGCTCGAAGCGCAGGACCTTGCGGATCGGGATGAGCAGCGTGATGACCATCGCCAGGCCAGAGTGGATCGCTCCGGCGACAAAATACGGGGCGAAGATCGTCTCATGCCACCCCGGCATGTTTGCCATCGCGAAGTCCCATGACACGACGCTGTGGACCGAGATGACCAGCGGCGTCGCGAGGCACGCGAGGCACATGTACGCGCGCATGTAGTGCCGCCACTGGTCGTGCTCGCCCTGCCAGCCCAGCGCGAGCAGCCCATAGAACCACTTCCGTCGCCCCGTCGTCGAGTCGCGCACCGCCGCGAGATCGGGGATCAGGCCCATGTACAGGAACAGCACGCTGACGGTGAAGTAGGTCGAGACCGCCACCACGTCCCACGACAATGGCGACTTGAAGCTTGGCCACAGGTGCCGCTGATTGGGGTAGGGGAGAAGCCACCAGAAGACCCACACGCGCCCGAGGTGGATCATCGGGAACATCCCCGCCGTCATCACCGCGAACACGGTCATCATCTCGGCGCTGCGATAGATCGCCCGTCGCCACTCGATGCGGAACAAATACAAGATCGCGGAAATGAGCGTCCCCGCATGGCCGATCCCGATCCAGAAGACGAAGTTGGTGATGTAAGTCGCCCAGCCGATAGGCAAGTTGAGGCCGGTGACGCCCATCCCGGTCTGAACCTGGTAGTAGAAGCACACCGCCCCCCAGCCGATGAAGCAGGCCAGCACCCCAAGCAAGCCAAGGTACCGCCGCGTCGGGAACGCGAGGGACTGAAGAACCTCTTGGTTGATCTGGCGAAATGGTGTGGACATTGTCCCCTATTTTGAAAGTCGCGTGGGGCAGGCGTCTCGCCTGCCAAGGCCCCATTTTCATCGTCTCAGAGTGCCGGAACCCGGCATGACGACTGCCTCGAAAATGCACCTCACCCCTATCCCCCTCTCCACTCGTGGAGAGGGGGATGACTGCACGACGCCGTTGTCGTTCTCCCCTCTCCGCTTGCGGAGAGGGGCCGGGGGTGAGGTCGCCGTTTTCATCGTCTCAGAGTGCCGGAACCCGGCATGACGACTGCCTCGAAAATGCACCTCACCCCTATCCCCCTCTCCACTCGTGGCTATGCTTTACCCACATCTTGTCATGTGGCGAGGGCGGCTCCTATGAGCAT
>CAYWBK010000534.1:0-4091 GCA_964455745.1 uncultured Armatimonadia bacterium | reverse complement strand
GAGACGCCGACGCCGTGCAGGCCGCCGGAGACCTTGTAGCCGCCGCCGCCGAACTTGCCGCCGGCGTGCAGGACCGTCATCACGACTTCGAGGGCCGAGCGCTTCTCGGTCGGGTGCATGTCCACGGGGATGCCGCGACCGTCGTCGGATACGGAGATGACGTCGCCCTCGCCGATGGTCACGTCGATCTCGCTCGCGACTCCGGCAAAGACCTCATCGATGGAGTTGTCGACGACCTCGTAGACGATATGGTGCAGGCCGCGCGAGCCGGTCGACCCGATGTACATCGCCGGTCGGCGGCGGACAGCTTCCAGGCCCTTGAGGACCCGGATCTGGGCGGCGTTGTAACCGTCGGTTGTGGCCATGAAACCTACTCCTTGTGCTGCGGCGGGCGCCGGTAAAGGCTTCCTGAAAATGCGGGTAGCGAGTGCCTGAGGCAGCGCTCGGCGCCGGCGTCGTTTGTCGCGCTGATAGAGGGCCTCTGCCGCAACGGAAACCTTGGGTGATCTTGCGGGAGGGGCGTCAGGTCGTCGTCGATTCGGGTCTGCCTGACATAATAGGGGGCCGCGAAAACCGGCTTACGCGGCCCCCTGTAACGACATCAGAGAGGACGTGATGACACCTGTCTTATACTGCAAAAGAGTATACCAGATCGGGGCCAATAAGTCAATGAATCGGCGAGACTGAGGGGGCATTTGGGGCGGTCGTATATGGCAGATTTGTATAAGTATAGCAGTTCATATCTATACATTTTACGAAACGCCAGGGGCTTCTGCCGGGCTTCATCTGGAGGGCATTCACCCGGTTTTTGAAGGGTGCTCCGACGAGGCGTGTTGGGCTGGTCCGGCGGGCATGAAGGTGTGTTGCGAACCGGGGCGAATTGTCCCCTGACCGGACGCTCCGGTCCAGCGAAACGCACCCCGCGGCGTCGACTGAAGGGGCCGCGAGAAGGGGAATTCACCCACATGGCGACGAAGAAGAAGGTCCGTCTGGCGATGATCGGTTCCGGGGGCAACGCGCGCTGGCACATGGGCACCATGCTCGGCATCGAGGGCGTCGAGATCGTGGCGCTCGTCGACACCGCCGAGGCGGCGCTCGAGGCAGCGGTCAAGCAGCACCCGGCTCTCGATGGCGTCCCGCAGTTCGCCGACCACAAGAAGATGCTGAAGGCAGCCGAGCCGAACGCGGTCCTGATCTCGACCCCGCACACCTCGCACTGCAAGCAGATCATCGACTCTTTGAGCGCGGGCGCGAATGTGCTTTGCGAGAAGCCGATGGTGTGCAGCGTGGCGGACGCCAAGAAAGTCCTCAACAAGGTCAAGAAGACCGGCCTGGTGATGGGGCTTTCCTACCAGCGCCATTTTGCCGGACCGTATCGGTACTGCAAAGAGGTCATCGCGAAGGGCGAGCTGGGCAAGGTCAACTTCATCTCCTGCCTGCAGTCACAGAATTGGTACCGGGGCTGCGTGCTGACGAACACCTGGCGCTCGAAGATGGCTTTCTCCGGCGGCGGGCAGCTCAACGACTCCGGCAGCCATCTTCTGGACATCGTCTTGTGGATGTCTGGCCTGCAGCCGGCTGAAGTGTTCGCCTTCCAGGATAACCTCGGCTCGGAGGTTGACATCCTCACCTCGATGAGCGTGAAGTTCGATGGCGGCGCGCTCGCCAACTTCTCCGTCGTGGGCCATGCCGTGAACTGGCACGAGGACATCACAATCTGGTGCGAGGACGGCACGTTGGCGATCCGCGGCAACGAGGTCTGGCGCTGGGACGGCGGCGAGGAGCGCAAGGTCGTCGCCGACGCAGACCTGCCCAAGTCCTGGACGCCGGACGAAAACTTCATCGCCGCCATCCGGGGCAAAGAGACGATCCAGGCTCCGCCCGAGATGGGGCTGAAGGTCATCCAGCTTTCCGAGGCCGCCTGGAAGAGCGCAGCGGATCACGCGCCGGCGGCGGTGGTGAGGTAGAGGGAAACGACTCCTACCCCGCCCGCTTCGCGGGCACCCCTCCCGTGCCGGGAGGGGAGAGGCATACGGCAACTACGCTCTGCCATGAGTCGCTTATCAGGAGTCCCAGCCCATGAACCGGTTGGTCATCAACGCCGATCTCGGCCGGCAGAGGATCTCGCGGCATATCTACGGGCATTTCGCCGAGCACCTTGGCCGGTGCATCTACGAGGGCCTCTGGGTTGGCGAGGATTCGCCGATTCCCAACACTCGCGGCATTCGCAATGATGTCGTCGAGGCGCTCCGCAAGCTCGACATGCCGAACCTGCGCTGGCCGGGCGGGTGCTTCGCCGACACGTACCACTGGAAAGACGGCATCGGCCCGCGGGAGCAGCGCCCCAGCATCGTGAACGTTCACTGGGGAGGCGTGACCGAGAACAACCACTTCGGCACACACGAATTCATGGACCTTTGCGGGATGCTCGGGTGCGAGCCGTACATCTGCGGCAACGTCGGCTCCGGCACCGTACAGGAGATGGCCGAGTGGCTCGAATACATCACCATGCCCGGCCAAAGCCCCATGGCCGACCAGCGGCGCAGGAACGGACGCGAGGAGCCCTGGCCGCTCACCTACTGGTCGGTCGGCAATGAGAATTGGGGCTGCGGCGGGAACATGCGGGCCGAATACTATGCCGACGAGTACCGCCGCTTCGCCTGCTTCTGCCGCAACTTCTCCGGCGGGCGGCTATATAAAGTCGCTTGCGGCCTGGAAGACCCCTGGAACGAGGTCCTGATGCGCGAGGCCGGGCCGTTCATGGACGGCCTCAGCATCCACTACTACACCGTTCCGGGGCCGTGGAACAAGAAGGGCTCCGCGACCGACTTCGACACCGACGGCTGGTTCGTCACTTTGGAGCGGGCGCTGGGGATCGAGGGCTTCATCCGGCGGACCGAGGCTGTCATGGACCGCTACGACCCCGCCAGGCGGGTCGGGATGATCGTCGACGAGTGGGGCACGTGGTATGATGTCGAACCCGGCACCAATCCGGGTTTCCTGTACCAGCAGAACACGATGCGGGATGCGTTGGTTGCCGGCGTCAGCCTCAACATCTTCAACACCCACGCAGACCGCGTGCACATGGCGAACATCGCGCAGACGATCAATGTCCTGCAGGCGATGGCCCTCACCGAAGGGCCAAAGATGCTATGCACGCCCACGTACCATGTGTTCGAGATGTACAAGGTTCACCAGGACGCGACACTGCTGCCCGCGACGCTTGAGTGCGGCACCTGCGAGGCCGGCGAGCACAAGGTCCCGCAGCTCCACGTCTCGGCCTCGCGGGATGACGCAGGCGTGATTCACGTGTCGCTGTGCAATCTCGATCCCGAACGTGCCGCCGATCTGACCTGCGACATCCGGGGCGTCGGTGTCTCGCGTGTCACAGGTCGCATTCTGACCGCCACAGTGATGAACGCGCACAACACCTTCGACCAGCCGAACGCGGTCGAACCCGTAGCCTTCGACGGCTTCACGCTTGGCGATAGCGGGCTGACGGTGAACCTGCCGGCGAAGTCGGTCGTCGTCCTTGCGATGGCATCGTAGAATAGGGCCTGCATGCAGCGCATACGGGGTTACGAGTCGGGCCAACTCCTTCGACCACGAAGACGCAACGACAATGCGAATCTCGACTAAGGTGGTTTGGCCGTTTAGTGCCCTCGTGTCTTCGTGGTCAATCCCTCTTGGTTTCGGCTACGCCGGGCCAGGGTAAGGCGGTGGGGAATGGCGACAGACACAACCTGTAAGGGCTGTCGGACGACGGTGCGTCTCGTGCCGGGCGAGATCGAGCGCATCCTGGCCGAGTACCTGCGTGGCACAAGCGCGGAGTTGGCCGACGACGAAATCTATGTCCGCCGCCTTGCAATCTGCGGCAAGTGCCCAGACCTGCAGTACGGCACAACTTGCCGTCATTGCGGCTGTCTCGTCGCGGTGCGGGCGAAGTTGACCGCAAAGAACTGCGCCGCCCCCGCAGCGCGGTGGTAACGCCGTCACCAGTACCCAGTACCCAGTACCCAGTACCCAGTATCCAGTATCCGAGCCAGTTGCAAAAGTCGCGATGTAGGTGCATTTCGCCCCAGGGCTGAATC
>CAYWBK010000533.1:0-4095 GCA_964455745.1 uncultured Armatimonadia bacterium | reverse complement strand
GTGGTCAATCGTCGTCCATTTCCCAGCAGGGCGTCTCATTGCGAGCAAGGCCGCACAACAGGCGTAGTAATACTGACCCGAACGGCAGGGGTTAGGCGGGGGTGAAGATGGGTGAAGGATGGCGAACGGGGGAACGGCAGGGATGCTGTCCCGCCGTTGCTCTGTCGTCTGCCTACCCGCGCATTCCGTCCTCGGGGTGTGTGTGTGCGGGTCCGTCACCTCTTCCATCAATATCACGACCCCCAGTCGCGTGTCCTCCGGACTTGCGAACTGGCTGCAGGTGACGCGACAATGGATCGGTCTCCCACGGCGGTTCGTCGCCTCGACGACGACCTCCTCATGGCTCGTCTCGCCGGCGAGAACCTTCTTCACGGGTAACTGCGATACAGGCAGGCCAATGTCGAGGTCGAGCAGCGACCGGCCCAGCGCCTCCTTCGCCGTCACTCCCCACAGGTCCACCGCTCCCACATTCCACACGCTGACCAGCATGTCCTCACCGATGACGGCGATCCCGAGGCGCAGGCTCGTCAGAATCGACTGCTGGAACACACTGGCGTCGTTGAGGTCGGCGGTCCGCAGTGCCAATTTGGTGTTGGTGGCCTCCAGTTTCTCGTCGAACGCCGGCGCTTCCAGGCCCACGGCTCTGGAGGGTGGTCTCAGGGCCTCATCTCCCGGCATAACGGGCATCTCAGGCACTTTCGGGTTGCCGGTCATGATGACGGCTCCTACAAAGATGCGAATCTTAAGATCAACGGGAATGAAGCCCTGAGAGTGCCTCGCCAGCGTCTCGGCCTTGCCCAGCGCATAGAAGGATTCCGTGTCGTATATGGCAAAATGATGCTTTTCAGGTACAATGCGTTCGATACCGAGCAGTAATCTGGCAGTCCCACGTCCGTCCATGAGCGTTCGAGCTCATCCGCCTCGCGCTGGTGACCGCGACCATCCCTCCTCTGGGCACGGGGAGCGGCCGTCCTGGTGTGTAGTGCGATTGTGCCCGACTGACTGATCCGCGGGGAGCCGCTGTGGCAATTGAGGAGGCCCCACGATGGGTGAATTCGATCTACACGACCGGCTGACCGCGGCCCAGGAGCATCTGGCGCTGATCCTCGATCAGACTGAAGCACCGCACGATCAGATGCGATTGGCGGCGCAACAGGCTCTCGAGGAGCTGTCCACAGCGCTCGAGGAACTGCAGATCACTGAAGAAGAGTTGCGCGAGCAGAACGACGAACTCGTTCAGGCGCGCGCCGGCATTGAGGCCGAGCGTCTGCGCTACGAGTATCTCTTCGAATTCGCCCCTGAAGCTTACCTCGTAACAGATCGGGATGGCACGATCACCGAAGCCAACAGCCCTGCGGTGAGCCTGTTCCGCTCCCGCCGCAGGTTCATAGTCGGCAAGTCACTGCGTCGGTTCATTGCTCGCGAGGAGTCGGCGGCCTGGCCGGCGTGGCTTGCAGCCCTCCGCGATGCCAAACAGCCCCAGCGCCGAGAGTTGGACATGGTGGACAAGGCGGGACGCACGTTCCCGGCCTCGGCAGTCGTCGTCCCGGTGCGCGATAACGCCGGCGAGGTCGTCGCCTTGCGCTGGGCGATTCGCGACATCTCCTACCGCAAGGATCTGGAGGACAGGCTGCGCCGCCTCAACCAGATCCATGCGCTGCTCACCAGTGTCAACGAGCGGATTGCGGGCACCTGCGACGCCGATGCCCTCTGCCAGGAGGCCTGCGACGTCGCGGTGTTCGCCGGGCGCTTCGATGCCGCCTGGATCGGCCTGCTGGAGACCGGCGCAGCGGAGGACACCGCCGGGCGTTTGTACCCTGTCGGCCAACACGGGACCCACGCGGAGGCGCTGGCCGCCGCTCTTGTCGCCGACGGGGATGAAGACGCCCCCCAGGCCTTGTCCGAACTGGCCCTGCGCGGGGACGGCCCGGTAGTTGTCGGCGGCGAGCAGGCAGCCCTGGCGGTCCGGGCGGCGGATGGCGTCTCACCCGGCCCGCGTTGGGAGTCGATTGGCGCTTTCCCTCTGCGCGCCGCCGATGAGACAGTCGGGGTGCTCATGCTTGCCGCGACAGACGCCGGTTTGTTCGGCGAAGAGGAGACGGCGCTCCTCGAGACTCTCGCGGGCGACATCGCGATGGCCGTTCATGCCCTGCGCATACGGGCAGCGCTTGATGAGCGGTCGCGGCAAATCGACGCTCTCTTCGATCAGGCGCTTACCCCTCTCGTCCTCCTCGACCGCGACTTCAACTTCGTCCGTGTCAACCAGGCCTGTGCCGACGCCTGCCAGATGCGCATTTCGGACTTCGAAGGGCGCAATCACTTCGAGCTGTTCCCGTCCGATGCGCAGGGGTTGTTCGCGCAAGCTGTCGAGACGAAGCAACCGGTCACCGTGCGCGCTTGGGCATTCGAGTTCGCAGAACACCCGGAGTGGGGGACAAGCTATTGGGATTGGACGCTGGCCCCGATCCTCGAAGGCGCCGGGGAGGTCGAGTTTCTTGTCCTCGCTCTCAATAACGTGACGGCGCTCGTGGAGGCCCACCGCGAAGTGCAGCATCACAAGGACCACCTCGAGCTCCTGGTGCAGGAGCGCACCGCCGAACTGCGCGCCACCGCGGAGCGGTACCGCAGTCTGTATGCGGCGGTGTTGGGGGGCGTCATCGTTGTCGACACTCGAGGCGTCGTGATCGAGATCAATGATGCGGCGTGCGAGTTTCTTGGGGTCGAGCGCAGTGTGGCGATCGGGGCGGACTGGCAAGGGCTGCACCGGGAGGTCGTCCATGAGGACGGTTCACCTTTTCCGGCGGAGGCGCGCCCGGTGACGCTTACTTTGCAGACCGGGGATCGGGTTCGTGACGCGGTGCTGGGCGTGTCTGTCGGCGATTCGGCGCAGCGTCGATGGGCGCTGGCCAACTCCGAGCCCTTGCTCGATCCGCGAACCGGCGAGGTGCGGGCCGCGGTGGTGACGTTCGCGGACATCACGGCGCTGATCGGGGCGGAGCACGAAGCCCGGCAGCGTGCCGCGGAGCTTGATGCCGTCATCGATTCCATTGCCGATGGGGTCATCATCCACGACCGCGCCCACCGCGTTGTGCGTGTCAACGACATGGCGAAGCAGATCCTGCAAGTCGCGGACGAGGACTTGCAGGCTGACCGCGCCGAGGTTGTGGCTCACGTCCGGCCCCATCGAGCGGACGGCACTGCGCTGCCCACCGCCGAGATGCCATCGGAGCGCGCGCTGCATGGGGAGATCGTCCTTGGCGTCATCCTGACTGTGGAGTCGCGCGAGGGTGAGAGAACGTGGATCTCCGAGAGCGCGGCGCCATTACGCGACGCCGGCGGCGAGATCACCGGGGCGGTCGCGACTTTCACAGACATCACCGCGCAGGTTCTGGGCCGGCAACGCTTCGAGGAACTGGCCCGGGAAGCCGAGATGCGGGCCGCTGAAGTGAGTACCGTGATCGACACGATGGTGGACGGCGTCACCATCAGCGATGCCGAAGGCGGCATTGTCCGCTACAATGATGCGGCGCGGCGATTATTGTGCTACGAGACCTGGCACGAGTCGGTGCCATACTCAGAGCGCCTGGAACGATGTCAGTACCGGCGCCCCGACGGGGCGGAGTTCGCGTTCGAGGACCTGCCGCTCAGCCGCAGCTTGCGCGGCGAAAGGGTCGTCGGAGAGACCATCCGGATGGTCTGGCCGGACGGGACCTCAACCTGGGTCAATAGCAGCTCGGCGCCCCTGTGCGATGGGGAAGGCAACGTGGCCGGCGCCGTCCTGACCACCGTCGATATTACCGAGCAAGTGGAAAGCCGCAGACGCATTGAGGAGCTGGGGGCACAGTCGCAGGCCAGCCTCGCGCAGCTTGAGGCCGTGGTGAACAGCATGTCGGAGGGCGTGGTGACCACCGACGCCACGGGCATGATCGTCGACATGAACCCCGTGGCCTTGAGGATGCACGGCTTTGAGACGGTCGAGGAATGTCGGCGGACGATCGCGCAGTACGCGGAGTTTCTTGAGGTCGAGCGCCTGGACGGCACGCCGGTGCCGCCCGAGGACTTCCCATTGGCTCGGGCCTTGCGCGGCGAGCCGAA
>CAYWBK010000532.1:0-4107 GCA_964455745.1 uncultured Armatimonadia bacterium | reverse complement strand
CAGGCGACCGTCGATATTGCTGATCACCACCGACCAACAGCGGGCCGATACCATCGCTTCGCTGGGCAATCCGTACATCCAGACCCCGGCGCTGGATTCGCTCGTCGCCGAGGGCACCGCCTTCACGGGTGCATATTGCCCTTCGCCGGTGTGCATGGCCTCGCGCGCGAGCCTGCTGTTAGGGCAGTGGCCGCACCAGACCGGGTGCGTGTCGAACAACCCAATGCCTCAGGACCGCGTCTCGCTGATGGATATCCTGCGGGACGCCGGGTATCAGACGCACGGCGTCGGGAAGATGCACTTCGGCCCTGACAGCCGCAAGCTCTGGGGGTTCGAGAGTCGCGACTACAGCGAAGAGGGCGGGATGCACGAGGGCGACGACTTCTGCGCGCACCTCGTGCGGAACGGCTTCGGGCACCTCGCCGACCCCAACGGCGTGCGCAGCGAGTGGTACTACGTGCCGCAGCCGTCGCAACTGCCCGAGCGCTTGCACCACAGCCGCTGGATCGCGGATCGGTCCCTGGAGTTCCTGGAACGGCGAGATCGTGACCGGCCGTTCATGATGTGGACCAGCTTCGTCAAGCCGCATCCGCCGTTCGAGTCGCCGGTGCCGTGGAACCGGCTGTACAAGCCGCTCGAGATGTCGTTCCCGCACCTGCCGCCGGGCTACGAGACGCTCCTGACCTTCTGGAACCGGCTGCAGAATCGGTACAAGTACCGGGACCAGGGCGCCGATTGGAATCTGATCCGCCTGACCCGCGCGGCCTACTACGCGGCCATTTCGTTCGTGGACTACAACCTCGGGCGCATCCTGGCGCATTTACGCGAAACCGGCGAGATCGACAACACGCTGATCGTGTTCACCTCCGACCACGGCGAGCTGCTCGGCGATTACGGAAGCTGGGGCAAGCGGACGATGCTGGATTCGGCGGCCCGGGTGCCCCTGCTCGTCCGGTATCCCGAGCGCTTCGAGCGCGGGGGGCGATGCTTCGAGCCAGCGAGCCTCGTCGATGTGCTGCCGACATGCCTGCGGGCGGCGGGGATTGAGCCAGGCAGCGACCGAGTGGGCGTGGACCTGGCCGAACTGGCCGCAGGCAATGCCGACCGCGAGGGTGTGGTCTGCCAGTACCACGAGGAGGCGTTGGGGCTGTATGCGCTGGTGAGTCGGCGCTACAAGTACGTGCATTCCGCGCCGGACGGCCGGGAGTGGCTGTTCCGCCGCGAGGAGGGCGCGCTCGAGGAGCGCAGTCTTGCAGGCAATGCGGCATACGACGGCGTACTGACCGAGATGCGCAGCCGGCTGATCGCGTGGTTCAAGCGCGACGGATATGAGGCTCCGCTCGATGGCGAGGGCTGGAAGGTCTCCCCGAGGGCCGAGGTGCCCGCCGACCCGGATGCCTGGCAGTTGTTCCAGGAGGGACTCCCGGTGGAGGGGATGTTCCCGGAGGGGTATGCGCCGAGGTGCAATCCAGACGGAGGGATGCCGGTGGGAGGGGTGTGAGCGGGTCCTTATCCACTTACCCTCTTCCCTCGCAGGGAAGAGGGAACGGGGAAGGTTGACGAGGAAGGGGGAAGATCGATGGGCCATCTGTATAATGTCGCGCTGCCGCTGGGCGCGGGAGTGATGATGTGGCTACTTGAGACGATCACCTATGAGCAATTCGCGCACGTGGAGTGGCGCCGCGCGATGCTGACATCGCTGGTGGCCAACTTCGCCGGCACTGTGTTCGTCCCCACAGTGGCGCGCCTTGCGTATGTGCCGCTGTCGCGGATTGGCATGGGCGCCGGCGGTCTTGGCGAGTTGGCGACTGTCTTCCTCGTCCTAGTTCTCGCTGCGAAGTTCTCTGCTGTCTGGGGCATGAACCGGTGGCATCCAGACTACTGGCGTCTATTCGGCACGACGACTGTGGTCAGCCTTGTCACATCTCCGCTGGCAGCGATCGTGATGGCAGCCATCTTCTTCGTAGGCTTCCCCAACAAGTAACCGGCGCGCGGCGGACCGCGCTCCAGGAAAGAGTGACGAACAGCATGAAGACGGCAACCAGGGCGGTGGCGCTTCTCTGCGCCGCGACTGTAGTCGGCCTCGCGGCGGGCGCCGCGTTCGCGGGACCGGTGGGCGTACGCGGCGGGCAGTTCATCGGGCCGGATGGCAACCCCATCATCCTGCGCGGGCTGAATGTCGCCCAGGCGTCGAAGGTCGCGCCATATCTCCCCAACCAGACCGAGGCTGATTTCGCGAAGATGCCGCAGTGGGGGTGCAACTGCATCCGCTATCTCATCATCTGGGCTGGCGTCGAGCCGCAGCCGGGGCAGTATGACGACCAGTATCTTGCCGCCGTGCGCCAGCGGCTGGACTGGGTGCGGGCCGCCGGGCTGTATGTGGTCCTGGACATGCACCAGGATGTCTTCGGCCTCAAGTACGGCTTCTGCGGCGCGCCGGTGTGGGCGTGCCTCGATGGCGGAGCCGCGTTCCAGCAGCAGCCGGGCGAGCACTGGGCGGCGAACTATCTCAAGCCGGCGGTGCTGGCGGCGTTCGACAGCTTCTGGAAGGATGCGCCGGGGCCGGGCGGCGTGGGCGTGCAGACGCGGTTCATCAACGCGTGGCAGCATGTGGTCGAGAAGTTGGGCGATCATCCGGCCGTCATCGGCTATGACGTGATGAACGAGCCGTTCTATGGGAATGTGCTGCAGTACCCCGAGACCCTGGCGGCGTTCCTCAAGCTGCAGGCGAAGCTGCCGAAGGGCGCGAACCCAATGACGCTCTTCTCGGCGCAGCGCTCGGAGGAGATGCGGCAGTTCGTGGCCGACCCGAACCGGCTCTATCCGGCCATCGACTGCGCCGACCCGGCGATCCGCCGTTTTGAGCAAGAGCGCCTGATGCCATTTTACAAACGCATCATCCCCATGCTACACCAGGCGACGCCGGACGCGATCTTCTTCGTCGAGCCGCACATCTGGGCGTCCGGCGGGGCGCACACCTTCCTGACGCGCGAGGCCATCGGCGGCGAGGGTGTGCGGCTGGCCTTCGCGCCGCACTACTATGACCCCGGCAGCGCGCCGGATTGCCCCTACGACGGCAGCCAGGCGCGGGCGAGGGTGGCGTTCCAGCGGATGCAGGAGGTCGCCCGGCGGCTCGACGCCCCGGTGTTCCTCGGCGAGTGGGGCGACGCCGAAAGCCCCGCACAGACCGCCATCCAATACATCACCGACCAGGGGAAACTGCTGCGAGAACTGGGCTTCTCGCACTGCTACTGGGACGACAGCGGGGATGTCTCGCAGAAAGCCATCTTCGACGCTCTGCGGGAGGCGTGGCGGGGGGAGTGAGGCAGAGGAAATGGCGGCGATTGGGATGACAGAGCTGGTGCGAAAAGTCGGAGGTATCGCCGGCGTCGCCGCGGTGGTGCTGTCGTGCGGCTGTGTGGTATACCTCTTCACGCCGGCAGAGATGCTGGTCGGCACTGCCGTGCTGCTGGTGGCGGAGACGCTGATATGGCTGTTGGAGGCGTTGGCTTACTGGCGGTACGCACGGATGGCGTGGGGCCGTGCAATGCTCACGTCGCTCGTAGCCAACCTCGCGAGCATGTGGCTCGCCCCGGCGGCGGCGCTCGTGGCAGTCTCGGCGATTGTGCGAATCGGCGGCCAGATCGACTGGCGCGGCCTGCTGCTCATCTCGGCGCTGGCCACTTTCGCCGTTGAGTTGCCCATCGTCTGGGCCATGAACCGCAGATGCCCTGACCAATCGCGTCTGCTCCTCGTCGCGGCCTTAGTCAACCTGCTAACCGTGCCAGCGATGTGGCTCGTTTCAGAGTTGCTCTTCCTTCGGCTTATCCTGAGCACGTGTGTCGACCTGTGACCGATCAGACCAGTCCGAGCCGCCTGGGCATCTCCCCCGGCGCGCCGGTCTCTCTGAGCGAATCGCGTATGAGGGCCGCATCCTGTGCATCAAGCCTCGTCCCCGCGAGGTTTCACTCCTCGTTCGGGCCGTCGGCGAGTGGGGCGATGCCGAAAGCCCCGCGCAGACGGCTATACAGTACATCACCGACCAGGGGAAGCTGCTGCGAGAACTGGGCTTCTCGCACTGCTACTGGGACGACAGCGGGGATGTCT
>CAYWBK010000531.1:0-4116 GCA_964455745.1 uncultured Armatimonadia bacterium | reverse complement strand
ATGTGCGTGCCTTACAGGCCTCTGCCTAAAGATTCACGACTGACGGAGCACTACGTCAACGCGACCGACATTGCCCTAACGCGCGAGGGTGTTCTCAGGTTCCGTGCTGGGGCGCAGGGAATCGCAGTGGGCCGGGGAATAGAGTGGCGTGACAATCGGATATAGGACCAGGTGGCCGGCGCGCGGCCGCCTTGATCTGAGAATGAGCACATTGGCGTGCCCGAGACGCCATTCACCGGAGGTCTCCCATGCCCGCAAAGAACATCCCGTACACTTTCGAGGAACTCTGCGCTTCCGGCCCGCAGCGCACCTATACGGGCCGCAATCTCGACGAAATCGCCTTCCCGCTGGGCGGGATCGGCACCGGCATGGTTTCGCTCGGCGGCTGGGGGCAACTGCGCGACTGGGAGTTGCGCAACCGCCCGGCGAAGGGCGCGACCATCCCTAACGCATTCTTCTGCATCCGGGTGAAAGACGGCAAGAAGCCGCCGCAGGTGAAGACGCTGCAGGGGCCGGCCGGCGGCTCGTATGTCGGCGGCGGGCACTCGGCCCACACCTCGGCGGGCGAAGGCCTGCCCCACTTCCGCGACTGCGTCTTCCGGGGCGAATACCCGCTCGCGCAGGTGGAGCTTTCCGACCCCGACTTCCCCGTTGAGGCCAAGCTCACCGCCTTCAACCCGTTCATCCCGCTCAATGACAAGGACTCCGGCATTCCGGTCGCGATCCTGCTGTATGAGATCACGAACACCGGGCCGCGCAAGCTTGAAGTGTCGGTGATGGGCAATCTCACCAACACCATCGGCGGCAATGAAGGGCGCGTGAACGAGGCGACCTGCGAGGGCCCGCTGACGGGCTTGCGCCTGACGACTTCGGCCCACGGCGAGGACGCCCCCGAGTTCGGCAGCATGGCGCTCGTCACGCCCTCCGCCGACGCCTGGGTCTGGCCGCAGTGGAGCGATTTCCGCATTCTCAAGTTCTGGGAGGCCATCGCCTGGGCGGAGAGCTTCCCTCCGGGAAGGTGCGGGGTGTCGGGGTCCGCGCAGAGCGCAGCAGCCGACGGGGACCCCGCACAACCCGCCCCGGGCACTTGCGACACCGGCACCGTCGGCGTGAACCTGGCGCTGGAGCCGGGCGAGTCGGCGCTCGTCCCGTTCATCATCGCCTGGCATTTCCCCAACTTCCAGCACTGGAACAAGTGCGAGGGCTGCGACGAGGCCCCGACCTGGAAGAACTGGTACGCCACGCAATGGGAGAGCGCCTGGGACGCCGCCACCTATGCCTGGGACAACTTCGACCGCCTGTATCGCGACACCGTGCTCTTCCATGATCGGCTGTTCTCCTCCACGCTGCCCGCGGTCGTCCTCGAGGCGGTGAGCGCAAACCTGTCGATCCTCAAGTCGCCGACTTGTGTGCGGCTGACCGACGGCACGTTCTACGGCTTCGAGGGCTGCAGCGACACCTGCGGCTGCTGCGACGGCACTTGCACCCACGTGTGGAACTACGCGCAGGCGCTGCCATACCTGTACCCGAACTTGCAGCGCTCGGTGCGTGACGCCGACTGGGAGAACTCGATGCTGGATGACGGCTTCGTGTGCTTCCGGATGCCGCTGCCGCTGGGGACGAAGGGCACCGACGGCTTCCACCCGGCCGCCGACGGGCAGATGGGCACCGTCATCCAGGTCTACCGCGAGTGGCTGATCTCCGGCGATGACGAGTGGCTGCGCGCGATCTGGCCGAAGGCGAAGCAGGCGCTGGAATTCGCGTGGAAGTACTGGGACGTGGACAAGGACGGCGTCATGGAGGGGGTGCAGCACAACACGTATGACATGGAGTTCTGGGGCGCGAACACGATGATGGGCAGCCTGTATCTCGGCGCCCTAAAGTCTGCCGGCGAGATCGCCAAATACCTCGGCGAGGACGACAAGGCCGCCGAGTATCTCGACCTGTTCGAGAGGGGCTCAAAGGCCGGCGACGAGGCGATGTTCAACGGCGAATACTACGAGCAGATCGTGAACCCGCAAGCCAACGAGCCGCTGCCCGAGCACCTGCGCAACCTGTGCATGGGCGGCAGCGGGCAGGATGACAAGTTCCCCGAGTGGCCGAAGTGGCAGTTTGGCAAGGGATGCCTGTCGGACCAGCTCATCGGCGAGTGGTATGCCGCGATGCTCGGACTCGGCCACCTGTACGACAGGGGCCATGTGCGCAAGACGCTGCAGTCGATCTTCAAGTACAACTGGAAGCCCGACCTCACCGACCACTTCTGCTCGCTGCGCATCTACGCGTTCAACGAGGAGGCGGGCCTCATCATCGGCGCCTGGCCGCGCGGCGAGCGCCCCGGATACGCCTTCTGGTTCGCGGACGAGGTGTGGTGCGGGATCGAGTACCAGGTCGCGAGCCATCTCATGTACGAGGGCTTCGTGGCCGAGGGCCTGGCCATCGTGAAAGGCGTCCGCGACCGGCACACCGGCACGCGCCGCAACCCGTGGGACGAGTTCGAATGCGGGCATCACTACGCGCGGTCGCTGGCCAGTTACGCGGCGCTGACGGCGCTGAGCGGGTTCTCATATTCCGCTCCGGAGAAACGCATCGGTTTCGCCCCGCGCGTGAACGACGAGGACTTCGAGGTCTTCTTCTCGGTCGGCTCCGGCTGGGGCGCATACACCCAGACCATCGGCAAGAAGAAGAGCGAACTCACCATCGTGGTCGAGCGCGGCTACCTCGAACTGCGCGAGTTGACGGCCACGATCCCCATCGGGGAAACAGCGACGGTGACAGTGGACGACGAACCCATCGAGGCGACGGTGAAGAAGGTAAAAGGCGGGGTGAAGGTGACCTTCAATGACGGGGTGCGGATCGCGGATGGGCAGGAGTTGAGGGTGGAGGTGAGGTAGATGAACGATATGCCACGTTCCAAGTCTGTGCAGTCAGCAGAGGAGCGCGCTCTCGAAGACGCCGACGACATCGAGGTGGCCAAGGCGCGTCTCGCCGATGAGGCGGATGAATGGGTCCCGCTGGAGCGCGTGGTAGCGGACGAACGGCGGTGAGCGCCTCCGCGTGCTGGATCGCCTCGTCGGCCTGCAGGACGACCCGCAGCCACCGGGGTGCAAGGCGCTGGTAGGCAACTTGCAGGGCCTGTACCGGATCCGCGTCGGCAGCTATCGCGTCGTGTACGAGGTCGATGAGGCAGCCCGCGTGGTCAGTGTGCTGCGCGTGCGGCCGCGCGGGCAGGTGTACAAGTGAGTAAGCTGCGTGATGCAGTTCGGATCGTCGATGGGCAGGAGTTGAGAGAGGAGGTGGAGGTGAGGTAAGGCAGCCTCCGCTTGCCGGCGTCAGTAGGTGCAGCGGCTACATTAGCGGCTCGATAGTCAGGGCACCGTTGATTTCGACATCCACTGTAAGGCGGTGCTGCCAAAGCAGCGCCATGCCCACCAGTGGGCTTGCCTCTGCTGCGTGTACGACGACGGCCCGCTCTTCGTCGGCCCAGACGACTGCACATTCGTACAGCCGGAATGTGGCTTCGGTGTCGTCGGCCAGCCGTAGAGTGTCGGCGTCCGGCAGTTCAGCCAGACCGAGGTCCTCCACGCACCTGCTCGGCAACAGCAGGAACTCGCTGAAGCCCGTGTCCACGAGCGCCACCACCTCCACTTCGGCTCCGTGCGGTCCACGCAGTCGCAGCCGAATGACGGGTTCAGAGCCGGGACAAACCGCCCTCGGATCATCGGCGCATATCCCCCCAACTGCCACCCATCCTTCCGAGCGCCGGGTAACCGATCCTCAGATGGTAGAAGGCTCCATCTGGATGCTGCGCGTGCGCCCGCCGCATCGCGGTGACGTGGTCATCGTCTACCACGTACTCGCCGGATTCGATATCCAGCACCAGGATCTTGCCGACGTTTTCATCGGTCTCCACCTTGGGGCGTACCTCTCGCTCGTAAAGCTCCTTCCCGATGCGGACGATCTCACCCGGCGGGTAAGCAGTCACAGGCATTGCGCCCACCTCCTGGCTTCAAGTCCCGAGGCTATTATACCACGTCCGGCCACAATGGGCGTCGGAGGAGCGGCGGGAGCCTCTTGCGATAGCCGCCTTCACCGGGTGGTTGTGGCGGCGGTTGAGGC
>CAYWBK010000530.1:0-4125 GCA_964455745.1 uncultured Armatimonadia bacterium | reverse complement strand
CCCTGCCCCAGTGGCCGCGACAATCCTGTCGCGGATCGCCGTGTCACCCGTTGCCCGCGAGAACGGCCCTGCCCCAGTGGCCGCGACAATCCTGTCGCGGATCGCCGTGTCACCCGTTGCCGCGAGAACGGCCCCACCCCGCCCGCTGCGCGGGCACCCCTCCCGTGGACCCGCCGCAGGCGGGTATGGGAGGGGAGAGGCTAACGACAACGGCATTGGCAGGCGGGACGCCTGCCCCACGCGGGAAAGTGAGGCGGCTTCGCTGCGCCCGGCCTCAAGTGCGCGCGCTTTCGTGCCGAATGATAGGGCGATGCCCGGTGGCGCTCGGTGGAGACGGCGAGTGCGCGCGCCACCGGGTCTGGCAGTCTCGCGGAGGCCCTTGTGACACTTCCCAATAAACCTGTGCCGACCGATACTCACGACGCGCTCCTGATGATGGCGGCGGCGATGGGGGTTCGCTGCGCATTGGTGGACGCCGCGCAGAATGCGGTGTGGAGCTGGCAGCCACGCAGCGAGGATGCCCCGCCGTGCTGTGCCGACGGCCCGCGCGAGGGCTGGCCCGCGTGCGTGCTCGGAAGGTCGGGCCCTGACACCGGGTGCCCGGTGGCCGCGGTGGCGATGGCGTTCGCCGACAACTCCAGCGGGGAACTGCGCATCTGCGCGCCCGGCCCCATCGCGGACAGGGGCGAGGCCGCAGTGTTGGAGACCGCGCTGGCGATGCGGCGCTGGGTGGAGCACACGTTCGCCACGGAGCGCGACCGCGTGGGCCGACAGCGGGAACTGGCAGAGGCGTGGGAAGAGCTGACGTTACTGCATGAGCTGCCACGCCTGGTGTCGGAATCGGCGGCGGAGGAATGCACCGCCGAATCGCTGGTGCAGCGGGCGATGCAGGGCCTGGGCGTCGACGGCGCGCTGATCGCCGTGCGCAGTCGGAAGGCCGGGGAGGTGCGGCCGTTGGCGTGGGCGGGCGTGGGGGTGGAGGACGTGGGCTCCTACTGCGCTGCCCTGGCCGAACACGTGCGCCAGATTGGCGACGAACCCCAGCCGACGACATTTGCGACGGGTCCGGCCGGCGGGCGGTGGATGGTCAAGGCCATTCGCGGCGGGGACCGGGATCACGGCCTGTTCGCCGTGCGCAAGCCAAGCGACAATGCAGTGTTCAGCCGGCGCGAACAGCGGCTCTTCGCGGCGATCGCACACCATGCGCACCTGGGCCTGGCCCGACATGACAGCGAGAACGAACTACGCAGCGCCTCACTCAACTGGGTCAACGCGCTGGTGACCACCATTGATGCCAAGGATTCTTACACCAAGGGGCACTCTGAGCGCGTCGCCTTGCTCGCACGCCGCACCGGGGCTGCGATGGGACTGGACGAAGACGCGCAACAGTTCCTGCAGATGGCGGGCCTCATCCACGACCTGGGGAAGATCGCCGTCAGCACCGAGACGCTGCGCAAGCCGTCGGCCCTGGATTCGCGGGAGTGGGAGGAGATCCGGTCGCATCCGCAATGGACCGCTGACATCATCCACTGGTTGCCTCAGCTTGCCGACCTCGCCCCAGCGGCGCTGCATCACCACGAGCGCTGGGACGGACGGGGATACCCGGAGAACTTGCAGGGGGACGACATCCCTCCTGCCGCGCGGGTGCTGGCCGTCAGCGACGCATACGACGCAATGACCTCGGCGCGCCCGTACCGAACCGCGATGCCTGCGCGAGCGGCGCGCGAAGAGATGCTCGCCGGTCGCGGCACCCAGTTCTGCCCGGATACGGTGGACGCCTTCGTCAGCGCCATAATCTCAAGAGATTCTAAATATTATCTCGATATTTGAAGAAGGTGCTATCACACAGGCTGGCGAATTTAACCCCCGATATGCGGAACGGGCGTTGGCAAGCGGGGAACGATGGCCTCGCGTCGCGAGCCATCGGCATGTAGCCGCCCGTTCACCGAGAGGGGACCGGAAGTGCGACCACACCACCGTGGATCGCGCTTTGCGGCGCACGGCAGACCGCTGACGTACGCGTGTGTCTGCGGCTATCTGATTCTTTTCTCTGCGCCCCTAGCGACCGCACAAGGCTCGTTGCGCCCCGTCACGCGCCCCCCCGCGCGGAACGGGGGCCTGATTGGTCTCCTCGACCGTCCGCTCCCCGGAACCCCTGAACGCGAACTCTACGACTGCTGCGAGAGGCTGCGATCCACGCTGGCGTTCTGCGACGGTGTGCAGGCAGTCAGGGTCTCGGCGGCCGCGCCGCCCGACGCCGCACCCGATGTGACGCGCCTCAACGACCGCCGCCAAACTCCTCTCGTCCGCCCACTATTCGTCATCCAGATCAGTTTCGCAGCACAGGGCCCCCCGCCGCACCTGAAGGACCTGTCCAGCCTGTGCATGTTGCAGGCGCCGGGCCTCACGCGCGACCAGTTGACCTTCGTGGACTCCTCCGGGCGGGCGCTCACCGAAGCCACGGAGGCTTCCGCTTCGCCGCCTGCGGCCCCGGCGGCCATGCGTGCCGTCTCGGATTTCCGACGGGCCTACGCGGGCCTGGGCGGAGGGGCGGCTGTGCTGTGTCTCGCGGGGGCAGCGCTGGCAATGCGACGACGCAGGCCAGTGTCCAGGCCGCCCGCGCGGACACCCGCCGCAACTGCACCGCGCGTGGCGCCGGAGGTCCTGGCGAGACCATCGCAGCACTGCCGCCGGCCGTCGCAGGCGCGGCGCTCGCAGTCCTGGAGCCTGACCTGGGCGAGGCCGCCCGCCGACACGCGCCGGAGTTGTCCACCTTGCCTGCCCCCAGGCGTCCGATGCGGGCGGAAGTGCGGGCGATTGTCGAGGCGGCTGTCATGCCGAACCTCGGTACTTAAGGACGGTGAATACGGCCCTCCCGCCTGCCTCTCTCCTCCCAACAAGGGACGGGTGGGGGGGCGCCTCGGCGGGTGAACGGCGATCCGCGACAGGATTGTCGCGGCCACTGGGGTGGGGCCATCCCCCGGCGGGCGAGACGCCCGCCGTCCGCGACAGGATTGTCGCGGCCACCTCGCTGATGAGAGAGGACGGTGACTGACGTGCTCAACGAAGGCGCGGAGCCTGCGGTGGTCAAGCGGAGCGAGCTTGGCGAGAGACGGGTTCGGCCTGCCGGGGTCCTATCTGCCGAGCCGAAGCCCGGTGCCCCGGCTGTGCTGACCGACGACCGTAAGCCCGCGTCCACGGGACCTGTCGAAAACGAAGTCGAGGCTGCCGAGCGCCTCGCCCGCCTGTGCCGCTCGATGGCGGCGGCGCTCGCACGGGAACGCGAGGAGCTTCTGGAGTCGCTGCAACCGGGGCTGGTCGACACCATCATGGCCGTCGCGGATTGTATCGTTCAGCATGAGGTGCGGCTCGATCCCACACTCATCGGGCGCACGGTGGCGGCGGCGGTTGCCAAAGCTCAGCACGCGGCGAGCATCACGATTCGCGTCTCCCCGGCAGACCTCGCCGTCGTGGAAGGCGTATACCCGGATGACCCGCGGGTTCGGGTGATCGCCGATGATGGCATCTCGCCCGGAGGCTGTGTCCTCGAGACGGACTGGGGGAGCATCGACGCCACGATCGAGACACAGCTTGCAAGACTGAGGGCCGCGCTGTCGGCGGAGGTGGGGATGCCCGCATGAGCGCGCAAAGCCTGCGCCAGGCCGCCATAGAGTGGCTCGACTGCATGAAGGGGCGGGTGCAGGCGGCGGAGCGATTCGAGCGTTCGGGGCGCGTCATCGAGGTCGCCGGCGTATCGGTGAATGCGATAGGTCCGCCCGCCGAGGTCGGTGAGCTTTGCCTGATTCATCGCGCGAGCGACAACACGATCCCCGCGCAGGTGGCGGGTTTCGCGCGCGGGACGCTGGTGCTTCTTCCGCTCGGGCGCGCGGAGCGCATTTACCCCGGCGCCCGTGTGACCGCCACCGGCCACGGGCCGCGAGTGCCCGTCGGCGAGGGGCTGCTGGGGCGGGTGATCGATGCGATGGGCGCGGCGCTCGACGGCGGAGGCCCGCCCAGGGCATCGGGGTATCGATCCACAGTCGCGCCGCCTCCCGGTCCCCTGGAGCGCTCGCGGATCGAAGAGCCCCTGCACGTCGGCGTCCGGGCCATCGACGGGCTGCTCGC
>CAYWBK010000529.1:0-4152 GCA_964455745.1 uncultured Armatimonadia bacterium | reverse complement strand
CCTGAATCATCCGCCGAACATGAAGCAGGCCGGACTTTTGCAATTGGCTCTATAGTGTAATTCGCCATCCGAATCGCGTCAATAGCGACTTATTGTTGAATGTGTTTTCTGGAATCATTGAGTATATTGAACTCGCCCTTATACTGAGCATGAAGGCCTGATGTCCCCTCAGAAGCGCTGGCTGCCGCTGTCCGAGTTGCACTGACCCCGATGCGAACAGGCGCCACCCTCACAATGAGGATGACGCCTGTGTGCTTAGGTCCGTACCGGTTGTCTTTGTCCCCAGCCTCACTCACATGCGCGACAGGATTGTCGCGCCCACTTGCTTCCTGGCATTGCCTCTTTACGCCGTCTGCTCCGGCTGCGCCGTCGGCGTTGCAGCCGTCAGCGGCTTCACCTCTCCCAGCCCCGGCACTTTCGTAAGAAGCTGCGAGATGTCCGCGCCGGTGAGGGCCTTCAGAATCGCCGGCATCGAGGAGGCAATGTTCGCCATGTCGCCCGAGAACTTGCTGGCGCCCAAAGTGCCATCCTGGCTGACGATCGTGATCTTGTCGGTCTTGGCCAGAGGCCCGAAGACGACCTTGGCGATCTCAGGCAGCTTGTCGGCGAGCACTTCGATCATCGCAGCCTCGTTGTACTTCGCCCATGCGGCGGCCTTCTCGTTCATGGCCTGCGCGGTTGCGTCTCCCGTGGCCTTGATGACCTCGGCTTGCGCGAGACCCTGCGCCTTGCTCGCGGCCGCCTGTGCCTCTCCCTGGGCACGCACGATGTCCGCTTGTGCCAGACCGGTGACGCGCGTCGCCTCCGCCTGACCGGCCGCGGTGGCCTTCAAGCGGTACTGCTCGCCGTCGGCAATCGTCTGCACGCGCAGCCGATCCGCCTCGGCCGGCTTGGTGACCGTGGCTGCAAGTTCCTTCTCCTTGCGCGAGATCTCCTGTTCTTGCACCGCGATCTGCGCCTGCTTCTCGACCAATTGCACGCCGACCTCTTCCTTCTTCACGATCTGCTCGGTCTTGAACTTCTGCAGGTCGTAGGCCAGGTCGGCTTCCGCCTTGGCCTGCGAGGTCGCCATATTGTATTCGGCCATCTTCAACTGGTAGTCGCGGTTCGCCTCCGCGATCTTGGTGTCGGCGGCCAGCTTGCCCATCTGGGCTTCCTGGTTCGCCTGCGCCGACCGGATCGTCGAATCGCGGCCTGCCTCCGCCTCGCCGATTGCCGCGTCGCGCTTGACGATCGCGATTTGAGGCTTGCCGAGGGCCTCCAGGTATCCGCGCGAGTCGGAGATGTCGCGGATGGTGAAGGAGACCACGGTCATACCCATGTTCGAGATGTCCGCGGCGGTGACGTTCGCGACCTGCTGGGCGAAGGTCTCGTGACCTGCCAGAAGGTCTTCGACCGTCATCGTGCCGAGGATGCCGCGAAGGTGGCCGGCCATCATCAGCTTCGCGATGCCCATGATGTCGCCGACCGACTTGGACAGGAACTGCTCGGCAGCCGTCGCGACGGAGATGTCGTCGCTCTTGACCTTGATCTGTGCCACGCCGTCGACCTTCACCGGCACTCCGCGCTTGGTGTAGAACTCCGGCGTGATGATGTCCAGGGTTAGAAGCTCGAGCGACAGCCGGTCGAACTTCTCGATCACCGGCCAAACAAACGTACCGCCCCGCACGATCTTGAAGCCGCGCTGCTTGCGAGAGCCGTCGTGGTCGGTGTACGAGTACTTGCGGCCCGACACGAGAAGCACCTCGTTCGGACCCGCTTTCTGGTAGCGGCTGGCGTAGAACGAGCCGCCGAAGATCGCCACGAACGCCAGGATGACGATCACTGTGATGATCAGCGTGTCGGGACTCATGCCCAGGATTTCCATCTTCGCTTCCCTTCCCTTGGTGGTCTGCGTCTGTATGGCCCCGCCAGGCGGGGTTTCCGAGCGCCCTCAAGACGACCGGCTCACGCCCGCTATCTGCGAGACGTGCCGGTCAGTCTCCTCGATTGCCTCCAGCAGGGCATTGATATGGTCCGTGACTGGCTGACGCTCCTCCTTCGCTCGAGCTGCGTCGGCGACACCGATGCGCACGACCCGCCCGTACATCGCCTCCATGCTGTCAACGACGCTCTCGATCTGGCTGCGAATGCGTTCCAGGGCGAGCCGCAGGTCCGTATGGGTGCTGAGGCGCTCGCGGATCGCCGCGCAGCTTTCCTGCAGGTGCGCCCTGATCTCGCCGTCGGTCGCCGCCGACAGGCGTTCCTCGAATTGCTCGATCTGCCGTTGAAGTTCCTTCGTCGTCTCAGACCCGAGGTACCGGTCGATCTGCTGAGCCTTGGTCGCGAGTCGCCCCACGCCTGAGACCAGCAGGTCGAATTGCGGCGCCAGTGGGTTGAGCATCTGGCGAGTCGTCGGATCGGCAGAGTCGAGATACCCCTGTACTCGGTCCCGCACTCGCAGTGCGGGCGCTGCATACCCCCTGTAGGCGCCGGAGAGGTCCTCCGGCAGTTCCAGTTCATCCTGCCGCTGTCTTGCAGCGGCTTGCTGCATCGCCGCAGCCCGCTGCGCCGGGTCGCCGAGGTCAATGATAACCCCGGCCAAGTACATGAGAAGCGTCCCAGGGATCAGCGCCAGTGAGGACACCGTGCCCGCGGAGCACAGTGACCAGCCCAAGGGCAGCGAGAGCAAGAGCAGGATGTTGTGCGGACGCAACAGAGCCCGAACCAATGCGGGCGTCACACGATGTCGCAATCTCAAGGGTGAGTCTCCCTCCCGAGGGGATCGGGCAGATCAGATGGAGCATCAGGCCGATATGGTTACAAGTCCGTTTGCGCCGCCATAGAGCTTGTGAGCATTTCGCTCCCTGGCGAGAAAGCCGTTGTCGTTATCCTTCTCCCCTCTCCACAAAGCGGAGAGGGGCCGGGGGTGAGGTGCCGTCTCCCTTCCTCCGAGGGAGGGGGTAGGAAGCCGTTGCCGTCCGCCGTTGTCGTTGTCGTTCTCCCCTCTCCACAAAGTGGAGAGGGGCCGGGGGTGAGGTGCCGTCTCCCTTTCTCCGAGGGAGGGGTAGGAAGCCGTTGTCGTCCGCCGTTGTCGTTATCCTTCTCCCCTCTCCACAAAGCGGAGAGGGGCCGGGGGTGAGGTGCCGTCTCCTCTCCTCCGAAGGAGGGGGTAGGAAGCCGTTGCCGTCCGCCGTTGTCGTTCTCCCCTCTCCACTTTGTGGAGAGGGGCCGGGGGTGAGGGTTACTCGTCGTCCTCAACCTGCCGCACCGTGACCGCCTGTTCGGTGGCGCTGACGATGCGCACGGCAGCGCCCTTCGGGATCGGGCTTCCGTCCTCCGACCGGGCGTTTGTAGCGAAGCGTGTGGCATCCAGCACGTAGGCAACCTGGCCCATGCTCTGGTCCCCGGGCACCGACACGGTCACCTCGCCGCGCAGCCCCACAGTGTCCAGGGGGGTCATGTTGCGCACGACCTCCGGCTGGATCAGGAGGTGCATGAACAGGTAGAAGACGACGAGCGTCGCGGCGAACGACGTCGCCAGCGCCAGTATAGCGCTGAGCGGGGCGCTCCGGAGAAGAGCCAGCGCGATCAGCCCGAAGCCGCCGAAGGTCGTCACCCAGGTGCCGAGGGTCAGCGGGTTGATGAACGAGACACTATGCGGGGCCGTGCCGTCTTCGAGACTCGACGCGTGCCCCCCTGCCGCGTGGCCGCCGTGGCCCAGATGCACGTGCGGATGGCCCACGTGCACCGTGTGGCCGCCGTGCCCCAGGTTGATGCCATGTCCGCCGGCGCCTGCGCCGTGCAGGGCGCCGAAGAAGAACTGCATCATCGAGTATGCCAGACCGATCAGCAGGCAGGCACCATAGATGAGCGCTACACCATCGGTTGTCATTGCAGGTCACCCCGATCCGATAGGATTCGAGCTGAACTGGAACGGAATCGCCACTCTTCGTACAATGCAATGCAAAATCTCCGGCACGGTTCGACCCCGTTGACGGGCATTGAACACCTGCCTGAGGTTGCCGCTTGTACGCAGAAGCCAGCGACTTTGCCCCAGATTTATCATACTCAGTATCTTCAATATACCCAATTTTGAGCGGTCAAACCACAATTCACAGAGCCAGTTGCAAAAGTCGCGATGTAGGTGCATTTCGCCCCAGGGCTGAATCT
>CAYWBK010000528.1:0-4155 GCA_964455745.1 uncultured Armatimonadia bacterium | reverse complement strand
AGAGGGGCCGGGGGTGAGGTTGCCGTTCGCCCGGCAGCGGCGATTTTCAAGGCAGGTGCATGATGACAACCGAAATGACCACTCACGAACGGATGACGCGCGTCTTCAACCACGAGGACGCCGACCGAGTGCCGTGGCATGACAGCCCCTGGGGCAGCACTGTCGAGCGCTGGTACAACGAGGGGCTGCCGGCAGGGGTGTGGCCGGGGGCGTTCTTCGGGTGGGACAGCTTCGCCGGCATCAGCAACGACAACAGCCCGAGGTTCCCGGTCGGCGTCGTCGAGGAGACCGAGGAGTACGTCATCCACACGACCGCCTGGGGCGCGACCATGCGCAACTGGAAGCATCGCGGCGGCGTGCCCGAGTTCCTCGACTTCACGATCAAAGATCGCGATTCGTGGGCCATCGCCAAAGATCGGATGACCCCCGCCGAGGATCGGATCGACTGGGCCGCGCTCGAGGCGAACTACCCGGCCTGGAAGGCATCCGGGGCCTGGATCGCCGGGGGCGCGTGGTTCGGGTACGATGTGTTCGCGAGCTGGCACGTGGGGTACGAGCGGTTCCTGATGGCCCTGGCCGACGACCCCGACTGGTGCAAGGACATGATCGACACCGCCCTCGACCTCAACATCGCCATGTTGGCGATGGCCTGGGACCGAGGGTATCGGTTCGATGCGGTCCAGTGGCCGGACGACATGGGCTACCGCAACGGCCTGTTCTTCTCCGCCAACACCTACCGCCGGGTCGTCAAGCCCGCGCAGAAGCGCATGATCGACTGGTGCCACGACCGCGAGGTCAAGACGATGCTGCATTCGTGCGGGAACATCATGGCCCTGATCCCGGACCTTGTGGAGATCGGCCTCGACGCGCTGAACCCCCTCGAGCAGAAGGCGGGGATGGACGTCTTCGAGTTGAAGGCGAAATGGGGCGATAAGCTGGTGCTCGAGGGCGGCATCGACGTGCGGAACATGAGTGATGGGGAGAAGATCGAGGCGGAGATACGGGCGAAGGTGCCGGTTCTCAGGGAGAACGGGGGCTACATCTTCCACTCCGACCACTCGGTGCCGGAGACGGTGAGCTTCTCGGACTACTGCCGGGTGATGGAGTTGGCGCGATACTACGGGACGTACTGAGGCGTGCCGGGCCTAACACTAGTGCGCCACTTTGACAACCGGCAGATGAAGCGCTCGAGATCTTGTCAGAGGCTGACCGTCAAGATGAAAGGCGAACGGCGTTGAACCACAGAGACACAGAGGGCACAGAGAACGGCTGAGAAGCGGCCCGCCCGCGGCGTTAAGGGACGTTGCCGTTCTCTGTGTCTCTGTGGTCAATCGCCGTCCATTTCTCCGCATGGCATCTCATTGCCGAGCAGGGCCGCGCAACCGGCGTAGGAATACTAATCCCCCTGATCGTCATCGTCCTCGTTCTGCGCCTTGATCGGGTGCTTCGGCACGGTCTTGGGCTTCTTCGGTTTCGCTGCGGCGTGCTTTGGCTTCTCGTCCGCAGGTTTCGCCGTCTTTGCGGGCTGCGTGGCGTCATCGGGGGGCGCCGACGAGCCGGCTATGATCGTCGCGCTTCGGGGCTTCCACACCGGGCGCTCGGGCACCCGCACGTCGATGTACTCCGCTTGCTCCCCCTTCTGATGCAGGTCTGCGATGATGCGCGCGCACAGCGCGACCTTCCTCGCCAGGCTGTCCGTCTCCCCGATCTTGCATTCCAGCCCCGAAGGCATGTACACCGCGATCAGGTGATGGTTAGTGACATCAACCGCATAGTCGCCGGCCATTCCGGCGCTGCGCATGGCCGAGGTGCACGTCGCGAGGGTCCCGGCATACCACGGGTGGACCCGCGCGCCGTACTTATCGGGCACAGGGGCGATGCCGCGCACGAGGGGCACCGACGCTGGCCGCTGCGGGTACTTGCCGAAGGCTACGCCTTCCGTGTCCAGCACCGTGAAGCCGTCGGCTTCCTCGACCGAGCACATCGGCTCGCGCAGGGTCGGGGTCACGATGATGGTGCGGGGAAGATGCCGACTCGCGACGGCCGATCTGACCAGCGGGCAGCGCTCCGCCGCTTCGGCGACGTGGGACAAGGGGTAGGTGAGCGTGGTTGCGTCAGTTGGGAGATGAATGTACTGTGCGATGTATGCGGCCTGGGCCTTGTCCGGGGTGTCGACCACGATCGTGTCGACGCGGAAATAGGACGACGACGCAAACCCCCACGCCACCCCGACGCAGACCGAGAGCAGGAGCATCCTTTTCACAATCCGGGAACGATGGTTCGCGACCGGGTCGCCAACGGCCCGCCCATGGCGTAACGGAGGGCTTGAGTGCAGCGGTGGTCTGGACACAGATGCGCCTCGTGGGGAACCTGACTTGCGCCATCTTCTCGGCAACGTCCTTTACGTCCTGGGGGACTGCGTCCCCCAGACCCCCGCATCCCCAAAGGCCTTTGACGGTAAGAATCGCGAGAATTTAGGGCTGGGACGCGTAGCGGTATCCCTGCAATCCCCCAAGGTGTCAAGGCCTTTGAGCAGTTCTGCCAAAGATTCGCCTCTGATAAGGCGCTATCCGCCCAGCGAGGCTGCCAACTCCTCGGCTACGCTGTCTACATCGCCAGCCCCCATCGCCAGAATCATGTCGCCCGGGCGGGAGTGTTTGCGCAAATAGGGGGCGACATCGGCGAGTTTCGCGATGTAAAGCGCATCCTTGTCCGGGTGCTCGCGCCTGATGATCTCGACGATCTCCTCGGAACTGACGCCGGGAATCGGGTCCTCGCGCGCGGCGTAGATGTCGGTGAGAATGACGACATCCGCGGCGGCGAGGGCCTCGGCGAAGTCGTGCATGAAGAACTTGGTGCGGCTATACAGATGGGGCTGGAAGGCCACAACGATGCGCCGGTCCAGATACCCGCGCGCCGCGGCGAGTGTCGCCGAGATCTCGGTCGGGTGGTGAGCGTAATCATTGACGATGAGGCGCCCTGCGAACTCCCCGAGGATGTCGAAGCGCCGCCCAATCGACCGGTATGCCCCAAGGGCTTCCCCCGCCTCGTCGGCGTCGATGCCGCTTTCGACCGCCGCGGCGAGAGCCGCCAGGGAATTGCGCACATTGTGCTTGCCGGGCACGGGCACCGTCACGCGGCGGCGGGACACACCTCGGTACACCGGCACAAAAGAGATCGTGTGCTCCCGAAGCTCGATCTCGCGAGCCGTCACATCGACCGCGCCAGCCAGTCCGTAGCTGACCGTCCGGCAAGGGGCCGCGCCGACCACGCGCGACAACTCCGGACAATCGCCGCACCAGACGATGAAGCCCTGCGGATCAGCGATTGCCACGAACCGGCGGAAAGCCTCGCGGACGCCCTCGAGGTCGTGGTGCTGGTCGAGGTGCTCCGCTTCGAGGTTCAGCAGGATCTGCGAGCAGCCCTCATACTGGAGGAAACTGCCGTCACTCTCGCACGCCTCGAAGATGACGGCGCCGCCGTCACCGAGGCGGAAGTTTGTGCTGTGCCCGTTTGCCCCGATATTTGGGGCATCAGCGCCGACGAACACCGTCGGGTCGAGGCCCAGGCCGGTGAGGATCGTGGCGAGCATTGCCGTCGTCGTCGATTTTCCGTGGGTGCCGGTGACCGCGATGCCGTGCTTGCCCGCCGTCATGTACGCGAGCACCTCGGCCCGATGTACGATCTGCAGTCCGGCTGCCCTCGCGGCGGAAAGCTCGGGATTGGTGTCGCGGATGGCGGTCGTGTAGACGACCACCTCGGCCCCGGCGATGTTTGCGGCGCTATGGCCGATGTGCACGTCTACCCCGGCATCAATGAGTTCATGCGTGCGCGCTCCGGCACGGCTATCGGAGCCGGACACTGTGAAGCCACGCTTGAGCAAAGCCAGCGCAAGGCCGCTCATGCTGACCCCGCCAACGCCAATGAAATGAACATGCCCTTTGGGCGGAAGAGCGATCAAAGCGATTACCACCAGTCCGATCAGGACGGTTAATGCGAGGGCGTAAGACGGCCTCGCCCCACGTAAACAATTGCCACGACGCTGTCGCGGGCGACAGTCTACGACATACCCGCGCCAGGTGGCAAGTCCGCGCGGGGTGCGGGTGCGTTCGCCAGTTGTAGGTAGAGACGAAAAGAGCTACCCTCCAGGTATCA
>CAYWBK010000527.1:0-4158 GCA_964455745.1 uncultured Armatimonadia bacterium | reverse complement strand
CGCGCGATAAATCGCGCTGCCACATGGTCTGAAGGAAGTGTCGCTAGACACATACGAACGTCAATCAGGCAATTGGCGGACGCCCCTTCGGGGCTGGCGGCAACGACTCATCCTATGCAGCGTACGGATATCACCTGGCGAGGATCGCCAAGACCAGTTTACGGCAGCTACCCATACAGATCGAGGCAGAGCCGGTTGTGTAGGTGTCGGTATTCAGTGTGACGAATCAACTCGCAGGCCATCTCAGCGACGATATGGCAGCGGAATGCCGCTACGCGTACTGCGCGGCCTGCAGCAACCAACTCTCACGGCCCGAGGGAAAGGGAACGTTAGGCAATGCTCGGCATTCCATCAAAGCTGGATTCTCGGCCGTCTCATGTGTTCACGGGCCTGCTGGTCTTCTGCCTCGCTGCCATGGTTACGATCGAGAATTTCGACTTCATCGGCGCCCCCGCCCAGGAGAGAAGAGAGCGCCGCCAGGCGGAGATCCTCGCGCGGCAGGCCTACGAACCATACCAGGAAGATGGTTATCTGATCGCCGAGGTATGCCACGAGCTGAACCATCTGACAGGGTTGCCACTGAACGCGGTCTTTCCTGTGGTGTTCTTTGTCGGCTACCTCTTCCTGTTCAGCGCCATGTGGTTCTGGCTTGCGCAATTATTCGCAAACCCGGCAGCGACCATACTGGGCCTTGTGGTCGTGGCCGTCTACGCAGGATTCACACTTGATGCCAGTTGGGACCATCCCTCCGATGTGTTCGGAGCGGGGTTCATGGCGATGTCGTTAGCTTTTATGAAGAAACGCAACTCAACTGCGATTCTCGTGACCTCATTGGCTGCAAGCTTCTTTTGGGCCAAACAGATGTTTGTGGTACCCGTGCTACTTTTGTACCTGCACTTCTCTGCGCCCAAGAGGTGGTTTGGGCCACTCGCGCTAGCAGCGGTCGTTCTTCTTACGGGGGAGGCGGGGCAGATCCTTTATCGCTTATCGTTCGGCCCGCGTCCTGCCGCGCCGGCGGGCTTAGTGACGCCTGCTCAGCTCATCTCTCAGTTGCCTCTCGCCGCCTCCAGGCATTTTTACTTCGTGGCTCCTGCCTTGCTTACCCTCCGGCTCATGTACCGACGTGTGGACAAGGCCGTGCTGTCGGCATTCATCATCTACCCATGCGTTGTTCTGGCCTACGTCGTCAAGGGCTTCTTCGTCTACGAAATGAGATCGTTTTGGGTTTGCGTCCCCGCGCTCTGCCCATTGATCGCCGTATGGGCTGATGCCGCCGGTATGCTGGACGGAACCGTCAGGAGTTCCGATGGCTCGGCTGATTCCCGCTATCCCCAATCCGAGCGCACAGCGACCGACGATGACGCAAAGGCGGCCGGTGCGGCTGGGGACAATGGTGTGCGCGCCGTTGATGAGTAACGAGCCGTGAGAGCCGCCTGGCTCATCGCCAAGGTTGGTTCTTCCACCGTGCTGGTCGCATTCCGGGAGTCAACGGCCGGAGTGTAGACGGCCAAGAGCACAAGGTCTTACGGCGTCCTCACACAGCGGAACCCGTCGTACTCGTTGCGATTCGTCGGGACGTTATCGAGACGGTGCGCACAGTGACAGCCGGCGTAGTAGCCGTTGGTCCACGAGCCGCCCCGCAGCACGCGACACTGGCGGCCGATCCCTAGAATGCTGTCCCCGGTGTCCGGTCCTGGAGGGTCGGTATCCGGCGAGTTGGTGTAGTACCTCTGCGAATACCAGTCCTTGCACCACTGCCACACGTTGCCCACCATGTCCAACGCCCCGCACCAAGACGCCTCTTCAGGGAAGCTCCCCACCGGGAAAGTCCTGCCGCCGGGACCCCGGTTCTCTTCGCTGCAGCACTTCTTCGGGTCCCACTCGTTGCCCCACGGATACTGACGGTTCTCCGGCCCCCGCGCCGCATACTCCCACTGCGCCTCCGTCGGAAGGTCCAGCCCGTAATGCTTGCAGTACGCGACGGCATCGTTCCAGTTCACCCAGACGACCGGGTGGTCATCCCCCCGATCGCTGTTTCCGGCAAACTCCGCGCCCGTTTCCTGGCAGTATCGACGGTACTGGGCATTCGTCACCGTGTACTTGCCCAGCCAGAAGCCCTTGCTGATGCGAACGTGGTGCACCGGCGCTGCACAAGCCTCCTGCCCCATGTCGAACTCCCCCGCGGGAACCCACACCATCATCCCCCCATCGGGGCCGACAATCTCCTCGCCCACCTTCTTGCCCGGCTTCTCCCAAGGCCTGGCGTCCGGAGAGGACGGGCCGATCATCTGCTTAGCGGCCTTCGTCTCCTGCCGTTCCTGGAGTCTGGTGCGCCGACCGATCAGCAGACCGACGACGACCACCACCACCACCAGCACGGCAACGGCGACGACGCCGAGACGACGTGACATGACATACCTCCTGACTGGAGAAGCGATTCGGTATCAGGGCTAAGGTTCCTGCTGAGCAGCCCGGGATCGCCCACAATCGACAAGAAGCCGCGAGAATGAGGCATGAGCGAGGGGTTCGAGTAGAGACCTGCGGCGTGCGGCAGACGCGCAGGGGGCACACTATGCGCTAACGGCTACGGGCCTCGCAGAATCGCTTCGGCGCGACGGGGCGAATCCCTGCCGGGAAGCGACAAGCGATGTCCGCGGCACAGGGAATGCTCCGTCCGTGATATACCGCGCAACGCCCCCCAAACCCAGCGACGCCTGGGATGGAGCATCACCGCCGCTAGCCGAAGGCTCCTTATCGTGCGGTCTCCTCAGGCAGGTTTTCGGCGTTCAACCCAGCGCGCTGTTGCGCTGCCTCCACCACTGACCGGTATGCCAGCATCACCGCCGCCAGCGGCAGGGCAAGATAGCACGACCAGCACAAGGGGGCGAACAACACTGCCGCGGTGGTGATACAGGCGTACTGCAGCGTGCGCTCCAGCCTGCGAACCAGGCGCATTGTGATGAGAGGAGCCGACAGGCCCATAGCGGTCAGGTACAGACGCGCAGCAAGGGGGAGTGGGCCGATCTCATAATGCCACCCCAGCGCCCGAGCGATGCGCAGCCCGGCGAAGGAGAGAGAAAAGTTGAGGCTATTGAATGTGCCTTGCGCCGGCTCACTGGGCGCCGCATACCGCACCCAGTCGACCCAGGCCCATAGCCCACCAGGGGCCAAGGCCCCGATCAGTACCCCGATGAGGATCACACCAGCCGCCGGGAGGTAGACCCGTGCCCGGTCGTGCCATGATGCCAGCGCCAAAGGCCACATCGTGTGGACTTTGACCATAGCGACCAAGGCGAACAGGGGACCCCTCAGTCGCCGCGATACGAGGGCCAGTCCGAACAGCGCCCACAGGATCGGGTCGATATTGCCCAGCACCATCGCCGGCGCAGTCCAAGGCAAGCCCAGCAACAGGATGGCAGCAACCGAGAGTGATGTCCATGTAACGCGCCCGGTTGCCAGGCACGCGAGGCACCCCGCGTAGACATAGAACGCAACCAGGATCGCCAGGTACCAGACGCGGGCGAATGTGAGAAAGGGAAGTGAGGCGAGCGGGGAAGCTATGACGAAGACCAGCGGAGGGTTGAAGAAACGATCGGCAGGGAGCAGATGCTCGGGGCTGGCGTGGATGTAAGGACCGTAGCCGGGGTAGGGACGATATAGGGGCCTGCCCTCGAGAACGGCACGCGCCCCCAGATAGTACACATGGACGTCCCGGTCGATATCCGTTCGGCGCCACACCGCGGGGAGCCAGACGAGCAGCATCTCCGCAAGAATGACGGCCCCGATGACATTTGCCGCGATCCGGAACACCGCAGACCGCCGGACCGTCCGTATCATTCGATCCAAGAATGGCACCTCTTTGGGTCACTGCTACGCTATTAAGAGGCGTTCAGAAGCGCTACCAGTTACTGCGCATTGTGCGGCAAGCGTTCCTATGTCTTGCTGGCCTACTTCCGGTAGTGCAGCCGCAGGTCGCCCACGTATACCGCCTTGCCCGGTTGGATCGCGAACAGGATGATCTGTGTCTGCCGCTTTCCGTGCCAGCCGACCAGGCGCGAGAGGTCGTAGGCCTGGCGTCCCGTGGTCGCCGTGTCACCCTGCAAGATGATGTCGACGGGCAGGGCGCCATCGTTGACCTTCAGACCCCACAGGCCCTCC
>CAYWBK010000526.1:0-4159 GCA_964455745.1 uncultured Armatimonadia bacterium | reverse complement strand
CCCCTCCCGGAACGGGAGGGGTGGCCCGCCGCAGGCGGGACGGGGTAGGGCCGTCTGGTTCATTTTCATCGTTTCAGAGTGTTGGAACCCGGCATGATAGCCATCTCGTAATCTGCCTCGCGCTGTCGGTCGCGGGCTTTCTCCTGAGCCTGCTTGCGGTGAGCGCCCAGGATGCGGATGTCACCGCCGACCTGCAGGCGAACTCGCCGACGCTCGATGTGAACGCGACCGACTACCCCGACGCATCTCTCGTCGACTGCAGCACTCTACACGACGGCAGCACCGGGCAACGCGGATTTCTGTTCGTAGGCGGGGGCGGCCATTTCTACTTCGAGGACGGGAGTCGCGGGCGCTTCTGGGGCATCAACGTGGCGAAGGATTCCGTGTTCCAACCGCAGGAGAGGATCGACCGGGCAATCGCCTGCATCGCTCGCGCGGGGTTCAACCTCGTCAGGCTACACCACATCGACGACGTCGGGGGCCTGCTGCCCGCAGAGCGCGCCGACCAGCCCCAGCGCATCGACCCGGAGAAGCTTAGAACGCTCGACTACTGGATCGCTCAACTCGGACAGCGCGGCATCTACGTGTACCTCGACCTGCTCGACTACCGCACCTTCCACGAGGCCGAGGGCGTGCCGTTGGGGGAGGCTCTCGGGCGTGGCGCGAAGCCGGCAGCTTTGTACAATGAGCGGCTCATTCAGCTCCAACTCGACTATGCGCGCCAGCTTCTCATCGAGCACGTCAACGAGTACACCGGCCGCAGCTACGCGCAAGACCCGACGGTCTGCATGGTGGAGCTATTCGACGAGAACGGCCTGTTCGCCACTCGCAGACGCTGGCCTGACCTGCCATCCCCCTACAAGGAGGAATTGGCGCGCCGCTGGAACTGGTGGTTGAAGGGGCGCTACAACACGACCTCGGCGCTGAAGGACGCCTGGACCGACCTGCACGGCCAGTGCAGCCTGCGGACCGGCGAGAGCCTCGAGCAACTCACCGTTGGCCTGCCGGGTGTGCCTGCGCCCGCGCCCGAAGACGAGGCCTTCCCCGCTTCGACCCTCACGCCCACCGCGAATGTCGGCATCGGCCGCCAGAACGACTTGCTGCTGTTCATGGAAACCGTGCACCGAGAGTACTTCAAGCAGGTGCGCGACTACCTGCGCGCGCGGGGGCTGCGAGCGCCCATGACCGCGGTCGGGGACTTCCGTGACATCACCGACATCCATGCGGTTGCCTCCGAACTCGACTTCGTCGGCATGAACTACTATTATGACCACCCCTACTTCAGGCGAGGCAAGGAGTGGCAACTTCCCGCTTACTTCGCCAACACCAGCCCGCTGGCCGACGACACGACCGAAGCCTTTGTGCCGCAGCTTTGCGTCGCGAAGACGCTCGGCAAGCCGGTCTGCGTGCGGGAGTGGGGGGCGTGCTGGCCGAACCGGTTCCGCAGCGCCGGCGTTGCCGAGGTGGCGGCGTATGCGTCTTTGCAGGACGCCGATGCCATGATCCTGTTCACCTTCGACGCTCGCCCGGCCCAGCGCAAGTTGGACTATTTTGCCGTCGAGCACGACCCGGCGCGCTGGGGGTTGGCGAGTTTGGGGGCTCGCATGTTCCTTGGCCGCCTCATCGCTCCGGCGAAGCACCAGGTGGGCATCGGGTATAGCGCGGTCGATGCGATCTTTGATGGCGACCCGGCCCTCTCGCAGGTCTACGGCCTCGGCTATGTCTCACGAGTGTCGAACCTGTTCTTCGACAAGGTCTGCGATACCGCGCTCGACCTTGTCGTGGCCTCGGGGCGTAGCAGCGGTGCGGCGTACCCCGGCAAGCGCGTCGTCATCTGCGGGAATCACCCGGCCGAGGATGCCCTCGATCACCAGCGCGAGAAGACTGTGGCCGAGAAGAGCGGCTACGAGCTTGCCACCACGCCCGGCAACACCATGCAGTTTACCTTTGGCGGCACGATGTGCGACCCCGGCCAGAAGCTGAACCTGCACACCCTCCCCGGTTTCGCTCTGGCTGACGTGGAAAGCAATCCCGACCTGAGGCCCATCGGCAAAGGCGAAGACGGGTTCACGTGTTACGGATTCCGCGACATGGCCCGGCGCAACTACGTGTTCCACACGCTTTCCGAGGAAAACAAGCTGCGCGTCGCCCTCGATGCCCTCGGTCAGCTCTTCGACGAGCCGATCCATCACGACGCTGCGGCCAACCGGCGTTTCGTGTCGGATACGGGGCAGGTCGTGCGCGTTGAGGCGAGCAACCTGCTGATCGTCGATGCCCCCTGTGCGCAGACCATCGCCGGAAACCTCAATGAAGGCACGATACGGACCTCACAGATGTCCCTCCAGACGCCTACGCCGGAGGGCGCGTTGATGTGGGTCAGCCTTGACGGCAAACCGGCAGAGGCCTCGCAGCAGTGGCAGCTCAAGATGGCGACGATCGCGGCGAATACCGGCGAGAAGAAGGAGCCTCACGCGGCCGGCGGCAACGTGATGAAGTATGCTCTCACGGCGGAGGGAGACGCGCCGGTGCTCACCTTCGGGGAGCCGAGCACGAAGCCGACCGGTATCTCGCTCGGCGGAGCGGAGGTCGCCCGGCTATACCTGCAGAACGGGGGCTTCGAGATCGTCCGCGATCGCCGCAACTACTTGGTCTACCTCGACACTCCGGGCACGAAGCTCGAGTTTCCGGGCCTCGGGCGAGACGTGTACGTGACCCTGGTCACGGCGACCGGCGAGCCGAAGCGGATCGAGGTGTCGCAGCCGGTCATCTACCCGCGAGACGTGCGATTCATCATCGTGAGGGGAAGGACTGGAGGGGAAGCGTAGCTCCGGCGCCGCTTACTCGAACACAAAAAGCGCCCCCATCGCACGGATGGTGGCGCTTCGAAGTATCTGCGGATTGCCGGTCTGCGCTATTTGCTCGCCGGTTTGGCTGCGGTCGATTTCGCATCCGGGCAGTTCGGATGCTGACTGCAATCCGTGCACACGTTCCCGGCGTCCTTCGCGGGGCACTTGGCGGCGGTTGCGCCAGCCTTGTCGCACGGCTGGTGCTTGTCGCAATCCGCGCACGCCTTGCCGTCTTTGCTCATGGGGCACGACGCAGCCGTGGCCGGCTTGGCGGCGACCGTGGCTTGGGAACACGCACCGGGTTTCTTCGCCATTCCGCAGCCTCCACCCTTGCAGCCGCCCCCACTGCATCCGGCAGGGCTTGCGACGGCAGTCGGCTGCACAGTGGCTGTGTGCTTCGCCGACATCGTCGCCCCGACTTGGGCGATTCCCGCCCCCAGGAATGCGGCGATCAGCAGTACTATGGCCCACTTGGCGGTTCTTCTCACCGTTGTGCCTCCTTGTCCCCGCTGTCGTCCAACACGTCGGCTTGGCGCGGGTGCGCCTCATGGCCCACCCCGCTTCACGCATTCGACATGCCGCGCACCAATGCGTGCTCTAACATCGCGGAATCGCCACAAGTTCCCGCGCTGACAGCGGGACTATTCCGGCAATTCACCTCGGTTGTCTCTCCGGTGGCGTGACTTGGCGGTGATGTGCGCCCCCAACGCCGCAGCGAGGACAAAGAGCAGGCCGAACAAGACGAGCATACCCAGCATCGCCAGCCGCATCAACGGAAGGCCGATCTCGGGTCCGAATCGGATTTCCCGAAGTGTCACGCTGCCCAGCACAACTCCGACACAAGCGGTGATGAGCGAAGCGACGGTGGCCAGGCACACCTCCCGTTCATGGCACAGATAGCCCATGAAGAGGCCCTGGCACAAACCGGGCACCACGATGATGGCGAGGACGGCGGAAGCAGGCAAGATCATGCCGGGCAACGCGTTGGGCCCGGTCCGCGGCCCCAACGCAGCCCCAAGAACCAACACGGCGTTCGCGGCGAGGGCCATCATCACCAGCGCCGAGAAGGCGCCGATCATGATGACGAGGGCTCTGGACAGTTCCGTGTGTGGTTTCGCCATCGTGCAAGGGCGCAAGCCCGCCCCGATGCTTGTCCTGATGCCTCTCTGCCCAAATCACTTCCCACCCGAAACTCATATTCGCCGCGGGGCCGGGGATGTCCTTCCCCTGCGGGGCTCTTCCTCAATGTGTGTGGGTAGCTTGACAGTGGCTGAACAGACCACATCAGGCATGGTCGTTATCCGCGCCGTCGC
>CAYWBK010000525.1:0-4168 GCA_964455745.1 uncultured Armatimonadia bacterium | reverse complement strand
GCCGTAGCCGTCTCCCCCTCCCTACAAGGGAGGGGGCCGGGGGGTAGGAGGCCGTAGCCGTCTCCCCCTCCCTACAAGGGAGGGGGCCGGGGGGTAGGAGGCCGTGGCCAGGAAATAGGACCCCTGTACACAAAGGGCCGGGGGCCCTCAAGCGGTGCACGAATGCCGCACCGGCTGGAGAGCACCCGGCCCGTCAGATGGATGCGCTACGACAGGGCCTCACGCGGTGTGTGCGGACTTCTTCGCCTTGGCCTTGTCGCGCTTCTCTTTGAGTTGCTTCTGCGTCAGCTTCGCAGGCTTCTCAGTCTTCTCTTGACGTGATCCCGATCTCATGTTCTTCTCCTCCTGCGGTCTCCCCGCGTCCGGTCGCTCGGGCAGGCCCAATACTTATCAACGCCGGTGATAACTTCGCCTTCAGGCGCGATTTTCCCTCTTCCGGGCCGCTTACCACTTCGGCTTTTGGTTCTTGCCATACCATCCGCGCAGGAGCATCTGGCGCTCGTTGGGCGTGGCTGTAGGCTGCTCGTCAGCCTCATCGTTGCTGTGCTCGACACTCCAGCCGGTCCACTCCCGGAAAGCGTGGTACGACCAGTCCCATCCGTACTTCTCGAAGATGTCGATGACATCGCTCAGATACCGACACGCGCTGTTGTCCGGGGCCCAGCGGATCGCGCTAAACTCCCCGATGTAGATTTGTACCCCGTAGTTTTTCTGGAAGTCGATGGCCGGCTTCAGCGCCGCCTCGAGCTGCGCCTTGTCCCACATCTTGCCGTCGATCATTCCGGGATAGACATGGCGCGGACCGCCCTTGTCGAACACCCCCTGGTGGGTGAAGGCATGGGGCAGGTACATGTGCACACTATATACGACGCCCGGCACATCGAGCGGCTTGAAGCCGTCCAGCCCATAGGGGTTGCCGCCTTGTGCCGGTTCGATGATGATCGCGTGCTTCGGATCGATCGCGCGCACCGCCTTGGCCGTCTTCTCCGCCAGCTCCTCCCAGTCCAGGAGGTCGTCCCCGACGGCTCCCTCGGACGGCTCGTTCACCAGGTCGTACCCCCATACGACCTTCGAGGACTTGTACTTGCGGGCGAGGCGCTGCCATAGGTCCACGAACTTGTCCTGGCAGGACTTGTCGGTGAATAGGCCCTTGCCCGACGCGGGCGGGCCGCCCGGCCCGCAGTGCAGGTCCACGACCACATACAGCCCATACTTCTCGCAGATCGGCAGCCCGGCATCCAGCTTCGCAAGCTGACCCGCCAGCCAGGCCTCGTAGGCATCTAGGTCGAGCTTGTCGCCCTTCGGGTCCCAGCCGACAAGCTGCCAGCGCACGAGGTTCGCGTTCCAGTCCCGGCCCAGCGTCCGCAGGCTTGCCTCATCGATGTTCGGGCTGATCATCGCCCCCCGCAAACGCGGCAAGTCATGCCCCGTGTAGACCGGCCCGGTCACCTTGCGGGGTATCACCACGAAGGGCGGCTTGCGGATCGTGAACTTGAAATCGTCATACGAAACCTTGCCGGTAACGCTCTCCAGCCCGAGCACCAGCGTCGCCGAGATCGCGTCATCGGCAATGCGCACCGGGAAGACCACGCGCTGCCAGTCGAAGCTGCCGACGCCGATGTCCCCCTGCGGATACTGCTTTCCCGCCGGGGTCTCGACGACGACCATGAACTTCACGCCGTTCCACGGCTGCGGCTTCGCGGAGACATTCTCGCCCTTCACCATGCCGGCAAAGTGCACCAGACACCCGCGCATCTTCTCGACCGGCAGCGGACGATAGAGCACCGTGGACCCCACCGGCGACCCGGCGGGCCGCTCGATGACGAGTCCATGCGCACTCTGATACCCCTCCCCCAATTGCGTCCCAGCCGGCCATCCGTCAAGGGCATCAGCCCCCTCGAAGTCAGTGGCGAAGACGACATCCCCCTGCTTCGGAGCGGCGTGAGTGGGGGAGAGGGCAAGGACGAGCAGGAGGGTGCAGAGGGCGATGATTGTCAGCGGTGGAAAGTGCATGGAGTGGCTCCTGTAGATGAGAGGGGAAGTCGATGGGAAGACGGTGCGGCCGCCCGTCAGCAGCCGCACCTCCGCTCCGCGACGGCGCCGTCTACTTGGTGTCTGCCGGCGGCGCTTAACCCGGCAACGCCTCGAACCCTTGTTCGGCGAAATGGCGGTCCAGGGTGGCTACGCGCTGGATGCCCTGTTCGCGCATGACGACGAAGCTGACGCAGTCCACGAGGCTCAGTTGGCGTCTATTGGCCGTCACGAGTGCCTCCAGCGCGGCGTCGTGCGTGCTACGGTCCACCCACAGTATCTCGATAGGTGGCAGGATGTCGCCCACAGCATTGCGAACCGCCGACATGCCATGCCGCTTCTGTAGGATCGAGCACAGCTCCAGGACCACGTAGTTGGATGTGACCAGCAGCTCGTCGCTGTCCAGCAACTGGTCCCACATGCGTAGGGCATCGTCGTGGCCCAGGCTGTCTTCCACCATCACGGCGAGTAGCGCAGACGTGTCAACGAAGACGCTCACTGTTCATAGGCCTCCGCAGCATACTCATCGTGGTTGGTGGCGATGTCCTTGGGCCCGCCCCGCAGGCAACCGGCCGCCAGTCGCGCGCGCCGACGAAGCTCCTTATCGTTCGGTCGCGGGCCCTGATGTGCGCACCGCTCAATGCTCTCACGGATGACCGCCGCGACGGAGACACCTCGCTCGGCGGCGGTCCGCCTCACGTACAGCGCCTGTTCTTCCGTCAATTGCACCTGTGTTCGGACCATCACACATCACTCCAGTGCTTACAGTCTACCCAAGACGATAGCACCGGCGCATCGGCCCGTCAACGCTGGCCGCCCAAGCACGCTCTTGTAACCTGGCTCCGCCAGTGGTGCCGAGACAATCTCGAGGCCCCGAGCCCCAAGAAGGCCGGGCAGCTCATTCAAGCATCGTCTCTGGCAGCAGCCCGAGTTTGCGTGTTGCGGTCCTGACCAAGCTCCCATACGTGTCCACGATCTCACCCGCGCCGTCGTGAATCTCGGCCACGGCGTGGCAGAACCGTTTCGGTTGCTCAATCTCCCACTCCTCGGGCACACTGCTCGCGTCCGCGCAGCCGCTCGTCGGGAAGGTCTCTCGAGAGAGCGTGTGGAGAAACTGCCGGACATGGCTGAGCAAGGTAGCGCGGAGCCCCTCCAAATCTGGGTCGGCAAACTCAAAGGCCGGATTGCCGCACGCACGCTCGAAGGTTTCCAGGTCAGCGAGCTTCGACCAGTAGAAAGCGAACCCGGCGAAGTTGTTGTACCTGATGAAGTCAATGCTGCCATGCCAAGGAAGAATGCTGAGTAGGAACCGGTACAACTGCCGGTCCGTCTCCACTACAGCTCCGTTGCTGACCACTCCGACATTGCCGCCTACTCTTTCGAACCAGTTGTCTCGATGGCGTCTCAATTCGGCTTCCGAGTACTTGTTGCCCTTGGGGTGTTTGAAGTCATATGAGCGCATGTCGGCGTGGCAGTCAAAGCAAAGGGGTATGGCGTTGTCAAGGGTGTCCGGCCCACCCTCCGCTTCAGCCCTGATGTGTGCGACCTCGATCTTCGTGCCACAGAACTTGTGACAGATGCAGCAGCACCGCTGGCACGCCACGAGGGCGTCTTCCTTGATCTTCGGACCGAACGGCATGGGGGGCCAGCTCCTTCCGCCTTTTTGTGCATGGTGTGACCAGGGCATGCCCCCGTCGCACACGCAGAGCAGACGCGCGGCTTCCCTGGCGGCCCCCATGACGCCCGCGTCAGCCGATCTGCTGATCCCTTACTCGCCAAGGTCGATGGCGTCGTACCCGGCCTTCCGCAGTAAGCCTCGTCACGCCCACTCATCGCTCCGTTGCGATTCACCCCTTCATTAGATGATCTGCCTCAACTCCTCCGCGGCACGGAGACGCTCTTCGGGGGACTTCGTGAGCCAGTAAGCTAGGGCATCGTCGGCGTCCGAAAGCCGCCTGACCGAGAAAGCTGTCCGGTCTACCTTGCCATCCCGCAGCGTTTCCATGCGCTCATTCTACTCCGAACATCGAGCGTGAACAACTGAATGCCGGGCACCAGAAGGACAAACGGCATTGAACCACGGAGACACAGAGGGCACAGAGAACGGCTGGGAAACGGCCGGCCTGCCCCACGATAG
>CAYWBK010000524.1:0-4174 GCA_964455745.1 uncultured Armatimonadia bacterium | reverse complement strand
CTGTGTCTCCGTGGTTCAATGCCGTTCGCCCTTCATCAGGGGATACGGTCAGCCTCTAGCAAGATTCCGAGCGCTTCGTCTGCCGGTTATCGAAGCGGCGTAGCAATGTCAAGCCGGTTCGCGCCACCACAGGAGGAACTCTGATGTCGCACTCACCCAAGCCCACGGCAGCCCATCTTGGACGCACGCTCGTTGCGCTTTTGGTCACGGCTCTGGCAGGGACCGCTCCGGCTGCCTGGACAGCGCCGGCAACCCCGCTCGACCAAGCGTTCGTCCGGCCCCCGGACTCCGCCAAACCGCAGGTGTGGTGGCACTGGCAGAACGGCAACATCACCGCCGAGGGCATCACGCTCGACCTCGAGGCGATGAAGCGGGTCGGTATCGGCGGAGCTCAGATTTTCGACGTTGCCCCCGGCATCCCGGCGGGGCGCGTCAACTACATGAGCCCCGAGTGGCGCGCGATGATCAAGCACGCGGTGTCGGAGGCCGACCGGCTCGGTCTCGAGCTCTGCATCCACAACGGCGCGGGCTGGTCCAGCAGCGGCGGACCGTGGATCACGCCCGAGTACGCGATGCAGATGGTCGTCACCAGCGAACAGAAGGCCACCGGGCCGGCGCGGTTCGATGCCGTCTTGCCGCAGCCGATGACCCGGCATGGCTACTATCGCGACATCGCAATCCTCGCGTTCCCCAGCCCCGCGGCCGAGGCTGCCGCCCCCTCCGCCACGGTCACTTGCAGCGTGCCGGGCGTCGATGTAAGCCCGCTCTCGGATGGGAACCCGGATACGCAGATGGTCCTGCCGCTGCGGGGCCTCAACAAGCCCCAGTACATCCAGTGGGAGTTCCCGCAATCCGTGACGGTGCGGTCCCTGTCGTTCGTGCCCGGCGGCGGGCGTAACGGCACACCGGGCGAACTGCAGGTCTCCGAGGACGGCGTTACCTTCAACAAAGCCGCCGATTTCGGCGTGCCGGAGGCCGAACTGACCCGCTCCCCGGTCAACATCAACTTCCCGCCGGTGACCGGGCGCTTCTACCGGCTCGTGTTTGTCCGAACCTCGGTGCAGTCCAGCGCTGTCGTGCTGGCGGAGGCGCACCTGGAGTCAAGCTTCCGTATCAGCAACCTGGCGGCGAAGGGCGGCTGGGTGCGTGGCGACAACCCGCAACCCGACAACGCCGAAGTGCCGGCGGAGGCTCTCATCGACCGCCGACAGGTCGTGGACATCACCAACAAAATGAGCGCCGACGGGCGTCTGACATGGGACGTACCCGCGGGGACGTGGACGATCCTGCGTGTAGGCTACACCCCGACCGGCGTGACCAACCACCCGGCGCCCGAGCCCGGTCTCGGCCTCGAGTGCGACAAGCTCAGCGCCGAGGCCGCCGAGGTGCATTTCGCCGGGATGCTCGGCAAGATCATCGGCGACCTGGGGCCACTTGCGGGCAAGACCCTCAAGGACGTTCTGATCGACAGTTACGAAGTCGGCTGCTGCAACTGGACCCCGAAGTTCCGCGCGGAGTTCGCGAAGCGGCGAGGCTACGATCCTGTGCTCTACCTGCCGGTTATGACGGGCCGCGTCGTTGAGAGCCTGGATGTCTCCGAACGTTTCCTGTGGGACATGCGGCGCACGATTGCGGACCTGTTCTCCGAAAACTACTACGGCAAGATGGCCGCGCTTTGCCACCAGCACGGGCTCATCCTGTCCGCGGAGCCGTATGGCGACGGCGGGTTCGACACGATGCAGGCGGGCAGCAAGCTCGACATCCCGATGAGCGAGTTCTGGACCGGCGGGGGCACCGACAACCAATGCGCGAAGATGGTCGCTTCAGCCGCGCATACCTTCGGCAGAAGGGTCGTGGGCGCCGAGTCGTTCACTGCCGGCGGGCAGCGTGCGTGGCTGGATCACCCGTACTCGCTCAAAGCGCTCGGCGACGAAGTCTACTGCGGTGGCGTCAACCGCTTCATCTTCCACAGCGACCCCCAGCAGCCCTGGGTGGACCTCGTGCCCGGCATGACGATGGGCCCCTTCGGAACCGAATTCGGGCGCACGGAGACCTGGTGGAACCAGAGCGCGGCGTGGATGCAGTATCTCGCGCGGTGCCAGTACCTGCTGCAAAGCGGGCTGTTCGTCGGGGACCTGTGCTACTTCTGCGGCGAAGGAGCGCCGAACGATCTGCCGGCGCGCCAGGGCCTGCGGCCCCCTCCGCCGTCCGGTTACGACTACGACGGCTGCGACGCGGACGCGATCATGACCCGCATGTCGGTCAAAGACGGCAAGCTGGCGCTGCCCGACGGCATGAGCTACCGCGTGCTGGTGCTGCCCGAGCAACAGACGATGACGCCGGCTCTTCTGCGCAAGATCCGGGACCTGGTGCAGGCGGGCGCCACCGTCGTCGGCCCGAAACCACTTCGCTCCGCCAGCCTGCAAGGATTCCCCGACTGTGACCGCGAGGTCCAAGCCCTCGCGCAGGAGCTTTGGGGGCCGTGCGACGGCAAAGCCGTCACCGAGCATCCCTTCGGGAAGGGCATGGTCGCCTGGGGCAAGCCGCTGCAAGACGTGCTGTCCGCGCGCGGCGTGAAGCCCGACTTCGAGTTCACGGGCCTGGGGAAGAAGGCGGATATCTCGTACATCCACCGCTCCGTCGACGGCACGGACGTGTACTTCGTCTCCAACCAAAAGCCCCGCAGCGATGCGGTGCAATGCACCTTCCGCGCCGGCGGCAAGATACCGGAGCTTTGGTATCCCGACTCCGGGAAGATCGAGCAGGCCCCGGTCTACAGCGAAAAGGACGGGCGAATCGTGGTGCCCGTGCGTTTCGGCCCGGCGGGTTCGGTGTTTGTCGTCTTCCGCAAAGCCGGCCACCCGGATGAGGTCGTGGCGGTCCGGCGCGACGGCAACTCCGTTTTCGTCCCCAAGCCACAGGCGGTTCCGAAGGTCGAAATCCGCAAAGTCATCTATGGCGTGCTAACGGAGGAGCAGCCGAGTGTCGTAGATGTGACCGCGAAAGTGGCGGCGATGGTGCGCGACGGCGCGCTCACCGTCCAGGCGGACAACTCCCTCGCCGGCGACCCGGCCCCGAACCTCGTCAAGCAGATGCGCGTAGACTACACCTATAACGGCAAGCCATATACGAAGACGGTTGACGAGAACGCAACCCTGACCCTCCCCGATGACACCTCACGCGACCCGAGCGGCAAGCCCGGGGTGCTTGAAATCCGCAAAGCGCTCTACGGCCTGCCGCAGGAAGCCGATGAGGCGCAGGGCCAACGCTTCGTCGACCTGACGGAGAAGGTCGCCAGGATGGTGAAGGACGGGACCGTGTCGATCCCGGCGACCAACGATTTCGCCGGCGGCGACCCCGCATCAATGGTCGTGAAACAGCTTCGCGTCGATTACACGCTCGACGGCCGGCCCTACAGCCGGACCATCGGCGAAAACCAGACCATCGACATTCCGGACGGCACAGAGAATGAGGGCGCATACGCCGAGGAGCCGTCCCCTGAACTCACGGTCGGCGCGGACAGCGCGCTGCAGGTGACGGCGTGGGAGCGGGGCATCTACGAGGCCACCACCGCAGCCGGCAAGCGCCTGCGGGCGCGGGTCGGCGCGGTGCCTGCGCCGGTGGCGATTGAGGGCTCGTGGGAGCTGAGCTTCCCGCCGAAGTTAGGAGCGCCTGACAAGATCGCGCTTCCGAAGCTCATCTCCTGGACGGACAGCGACAACGCCGGTGTGAAATACTTCTCCGGCGCCGCAACCTACGTGAAGGACTTCGATGTCCCGGCGAGCGCCATCGGGCCGGGGAAAGCCGTGCGTCTGGAGCTAGGCAATGTGCGCGAGATCGCCGAAATCCGGTTGAACGGGCGCGACCTTGGCATCCTGTGGAAGCCGCCCTTCCAGGCGGATGTCACCGGCATCGTCAAGGCGGGCACGAACCACCTCGAAGTCCGCGTCACGAACCTGTGGGTGAACCGCCTGATCGGCGACGAGCAGCTTCCCGATGACGCCGAGTGGAACGGCGACGGCTCGCTGCGAGCGTGGCCGACATGGCTGCTGGAGGGCAAGCCGAGGCCGCAGACCGGGCGCATCACTTTCGCAACCTGGAAGCACTACTCCAAGGACTCACCCCTGCTCGATTCGGGGCTGATCGGGCCGGTGAAGTTGCGCTGTGGAGTGGT
>CAYWBK010000523.1:0-4186 GCA_964455745.1 uncultured Armatimonadia bacterium | reverse complement strand
CCTCCCGTCCGCAGGACGGGTGGCCGAAGGCCCTATGGCCCGCGTCATCGACGACTTGGGCGGCTGCGCCGCCACCCGTCCTGGCGGACGGGAACGACCGTGACTACCGGCCCTGAACCGGACGCTGAAGCATCCGGCTGAGGGGCGCTTCGCGCCGGGCGTCCTGCGGACGCAACGACAACGGCTTTGTCTACGCCATGATATAAGACCCCGGCCAAGACCAGTTCGAGGTCACTACCCACACACATTGAGGAAGAGCCGAGATCGCTGAACGGGGGATGCCTACCTGCGCGCGCCGTACCTGTGCGCGGCGGCGAAGTACGCGCGGATGTTCTCAAGGGGTGTGCCGTCGCGGAACGAGTCGCTGCTGCCGAGGATGAATCCACCGCCGGGAGCGGCGATCTCGATGCCCTCCTCGACGGTGCGGTCGATGAGTTCGGGCGTGCCGTGCTTCACCACGTACAGCAGGTCGGTCCAGCCTTTGAGGCAGACGGTGTCGCCGATCTGTTGCTTGGCGGTTGTCAGATCGAAGTCGCCGACCGGAGGCGGGGTGCAGGTCTCGAACACGTCGACACCGGCTTCCTTGACCATCCCCAGGATCGCCGCGCACTTGCCGTCGTCATAGTAATCGTAGATCGCCCCGTAGCTGTGGGTGAGGTCGACTTGTTCCTTGATCGCGGGGAGGAATACCTCGCGGAAGATGCGCGGCGACCAACCCGCAGAAAGCGAGTGGAAGTACCAGGAGCCGAAGATGACTTCTACGCCGGCCTCGAGCGCGTTTCTGAGCGTGGTCAGAGAGCGCTGGCGGAAGAAGTCGAGTTGGGCATCGAAGAAGGGACGGTTGTCGTAGTAGTCGACCATGAGGTCTTGCATACCCCGTGCGTCGCCGGCCTGGTGGTCGAGGGGGCTGAGGATGCTGACGCTGGCGAGGCCGCGGTCCCCGATGAGCCGGTCGGCCTCGTGGTAGGTGTCATAGTTCGTGCCGGGCGGCGGGCAGATGTGCGCCAGCGCGGTGAGATCGTCCGGCCCCTTGAGCAGGTGCTCGGTCTTGATCGGGTTTGGGCTCATGCCGTAGTGGCTTCGCGAGGGAGGGATGCGCGTGACATCACGAAGGTCGCCGGCGGGGGTGCGGAAGATACGCTCGATGACGATGTAGTTGCCGTCTGCGTGCTGGCGCTGCTCGACCTGCACGCCGGGTAGGTCGTACTCGTCCGGGTAGCCGACCAGGTAGTTCGCGGTATCCGAGCCGCAGACAGCCATCACGTCCCAGTCGAACTCCTCAGCGCAACGAAGCTGCGTCTCAAGGGAGGCGTCCCCGTAGTGCTCCATCAACCAAAACCCGATACGCGGGGAGATCGGCACGCGGTCGGGTTCCTCGTGGCGTATCGCGGTCAGGAGACGTTCGCGGGAGGTCATGGACAGGCACCTCAAGGGTCGGCCAGAGAAGGGGGACTCTACTTCGCGCGCATCAGCGACCACGCGAGCTTCGAGGGTGGACCCTCCCCGATGGGTATTCGGGGCAGGGAAAACGGGTTGTCCGTCGGCCTGACCCGGCGCGGCTCTGTGGTGAATGCCGCTTTCCAGCCGGAGTCGCGGAGGTACTCCATGATCTGCGGGGTATAGTCAGTGGGTTCACCGTTCGGGTAGGCGAGGAACTCGGGTCGATAACCGATAGCTGACGCGAGGGCCTCGCGCGATTCGTCGATCTCCCTCACGGCCTCATCGAAAGGCAGGTTGGCGAGGATGGGGTGCGACACGGTATGCGCGCCGATGGTGATGAGGGGGTCTGCGGCCAATTCCGCCAGCTCATCGCGAGTGAGCATACGTTCGTCATCACCGCATGGCTTCGGCTGCACTTGCAGGACTTCGCGCACCTCGTCGACGATCTGGATGGGGGTGAGCGAAGTGGTTTTCGCCGCAGAGACGACCAACTCCGCGACGGCCTCCCGATCGGACGTCTCGCCCAAGTGGACCAGATGTGGGACGAAGCTGAGGTGTGCGCTGGACAGCGTAGTCGCGCGAACACAGCGCCGCACTTCACTCGGCCAGATGCGATCGCGAGTGCCGATCAGCCCCGCCGTCACGAAGATGGTGGCAGGCATCTCATGCTCGCGCAGGACGGGGAGGAGGAGATGCAGGTTGCTCGCGTAGCCGTCGTCGAGAGTGAGGGCGGCACCGGGACGACCGGAGTGTCTAATAGGTGTATTTCCGACGACTTCAGCCAGTGTGAGCGGTGTGAACTCACGCCGAAGGAAAGCCAACAGGGTGCCCAGCGCATGGATGGAGACCACGTCATGCCCTGTGTCGGATGCCACGGAATGTCCGACGAACACCGCCGTTCCTCGGTGCCAGGTCAACCGGGTGATGCGGCTCCGGTATGCTATGCTCTGGACTATCGACTTGGGTGCCATCATCGTGCGCAAGGTGTTCCTTTCCGTTACTGGTCTGCACCGCACCCAGTCGTTGAGTTCGTGCCGGAATAGAAATGTTCGGCCGGAAGTGGCGGTAGCATCACACTGTCGCCCCCTGCACTACCCTCATCGCCGGAGCCGAAGATGACGCCCGGCCTTGGCCACTAATGCGCGCGCAGCTTCCGCCGCGAGGCCGGTGAGCATCTGTGGTCGGGAGCGCCAGCACAGGATGTCCATGGTACTACGCGTCTCATTGCTATACCAGCGTTTATACTCTTGTTCCGCTGAAAGGAAGTCTGCTTCTTTCGCACCCTCGCGAATGCCCTGGCATATTGCGTGCAGGAACAACTGATGCGATATTTGGTAACGGGCGTATTCCTCCGACCAGGCTGGCGACAAGAGGTAAAGTCTGTTGTGATAGAGCCACGATGGCTGCAGGCCGACAAGGCGATCGCCGACGCGCAGAGTACTGAGCCGCAGCCAGCCCGCCTTAGCGAAGCGGCGGGTACTGCTTTCGAAATGACGCCGGTACTGGACATTCAGGAATCTGCTGCTGCTGCCCAGCCCTCTGCGTCTCACTACGTTTAGGTTCACGTATTGGTCAAGGCAGGCGACAGCCTCCGTGCTGTCTCGCACGCACGCGAAGCAGTGGTCTGGATAGTCTCTTGCCAGCCGCTGCTGCGCTTGCCGGCAGTTGGCTGCGAACTTGCGGGAACTCAACGCGTCAATGACCTCCTCTTCGTGAGAGGGAAGCCGCATCACCGTAGCGGTGACGCTAGGCCTGACATGAATGTACCATCCACGACGGATCAATGCTGCGATTAGATACCAAGTTACGTCGGAACTGTCGGGCACCCAGAGAAACTTAGCGCAGTCCCATTGCCCATCAATGGAACTCAAGTACTCCACAGTGGCCTCCGCGACGGTCTCATGGGACTGAGGGGCGCTGACAAACTCATGGTAGGAAGCCCGCGCCCTGCCAAACGTGCCGGCGAAGCCAATGTCGCGCCTGTCCAGACTTGGGTCACGGGTGCCACTGAGATGCAGAGGTGCGATGCCGACCGCGCTCCCATCCTCGTCACGGACGACCAAACACATGGTGCGTCCCGGCTCGCCGTAAGTCTCGTACCAAGACGCCATCCATTCCCAGGTCATGTAAGGGCTTGCCGCGGTCGCGCGCGGCATGAGCGACTGCCATTCCGGACCGGCGGCGCATACCTGTTCCCAAGTGGTCAGCAACTCGCTCCGCGAGCCCGCAGGAGCCGACACCTGCGCGGCGCTTTGTCCGTCGCTGTCGGACAGAGCTTCAATCTGTGCCGAGAGAGTCCGTGACCGGTCCACCAGATGGCTCACATCCTGCTGCTCGGACTTGAGCCGCCCAATCTCGGCGTGCAATGCCTGACGCTGGGCGTCAAGCTCGCGGACTAGAGCGATGTCTCGGCATACCCTATCGGCTCGTGCGCGCGTCACAGAATCGCCTCTATCTACGACGTTCGGTAGCTCACGGGACCATCGGGACCGTGGAATGGGTGCCCGTGGCTTCGTGTCGCTGGCCCGTGGGTCGTGGGTGCAGGCCGAGCGCGCGCCGAACCGCCAAGTCCCGGACGATAACGAACCAATGGGACCTGATCCGGTCCTGGTGTTTGTCGTAGTCCTTGGCTTGAGCATCCCGGATATGCTGTTCAGTCGATTGGCGAGGGTCCATGCTGTAGCTGCCTCGGAAATGGAGTGGGCGCGACAATCCTGTCGCGCGTGGGGCGGGCGTCTCGCCCGCC
>CAYWBK010000522.1:0-4193 GCA_964455745.1 uncultured Armatimonadia bacterium | reverse complement strand
GGCCTACGCGGGGATGGTGGTGGCAGCGGCGGCACTGGTGTGCATCAACATGTGAAGTGGCGGGCACCTTCCCTCTGTGGCCGCGACAATCTTGTCGCGGAAGGCGGCAGGGAAACCCGCGACAATATTGTCGCGGCCGTGGAAGACGGCGATCCGCGACAGGATTGTCGCGGCCACTGGGCCTTGTGCGCGGCCACTGGGCCTTGGTGCGGTGCGCGGCCACCGATCTCAATGCCCCGCTACTTCCAGCATCCAGCTACAGCCGTTCCACCCCCAACCCCACTTCATAGAGCGCCAGGACGTTCTCCAGCGGCGTGTCCGGCTGGATGCAATGCGCGGGGCTGAGGATATAGCCGCCGCCTTTGCCGACCACCTCCAGGCGATGGCGCACTTCGGCGCGTACGTCATCGACCGTGCCATGCGGGAGAGTCTGCTGAGTGCTGATGAGGCCGCAGAAGGTCAGGCGGTCGCTGTACAGGCGCTTGATCGTCGCCGGGTCCATCCCCGCCGGCTCGGGCTGCATTGCGTCGAGGATGTCCAGGCCCATGTCGATGAAGGTCGGCATGATGTCGTGGGTGTCGCCGCAGGAGTGCATCATCGCCAGCGCGCCGTGCTCGTGGGCGAGGTCGAAGAAGCGCTTCAGGCGCGGGAGGAAGAAGCGGTCGAAGCACTGGGGCGAGAACATGCGTCCGTTCTGGTTTCCGCAGTCCTCTCCCAGACACAGGATGTCCACTTTGCCGTTGGCGGCCTGCAGGCTACGTCTGCAAACTTCATAATAGTAATCCACGCGCCGGTCGATGACCTCGAGGCCGACCGCGTCCCCGGTGGCGATGTCCACCATCACTCGCTCCATGCCTCTCCCGCGCGAAACCCCGTTGAGGATGTCCGGGATGCCCGCTCCGCCAAGGCACACCGCGAAGTCGCTCAACTGGTCGCAGGCGGCCTCGAGGCCGGTGTAGTCGTGATCGTCCGGCGAGGGCCACGGGTAAGCTTCGATGTCGGCCCGCGTCTCGATCCGCGCGAGGGCCAACTCCGAGGCCTCGGGGTAGCTGCCGCCCTCGTATTGCTTGAAGCTGTATCCGACGCCCCATTCATCGTAGAAATCGGCCTTGCCGGGCACCCCGGGGCCGGGGCAGACCTGCCCGTGATAGGCTGAGCCAACGCCGCGGAAGTCGACGCCGAGGGCCTCGAAGACATCGCGGTCGCCGAAATGCTCGACGAGTTTCGCGTGGATTTCGGGGGTAAGGTACGTCTGAATCGGCGCGCGGTCGGGCTGTTCATGCCGGCAGGCGGTGAGAACGCGTTCCTTGGAGGTCATGGTGGTTGTGGACTTCCTCTTCGGTCAGGTGAGCCTTGCTTGTGCAACTATCACTGAGGAGACGAATGCGCCATGCGCCGCGCCTTTACCTCCCTCCAGGAATAACGAAAACGCGCCGAGCAAGTGACTTCGCTCGGCGCGCTCCTGGTATCGTTTGTCGGGTCGCGGTCTAGCGCCAGTGACGTCCGCCTCCGCCCCAGCCCCAACCGAACCCCCATCCATGGGGGTGAACCGGCACGACTACTGTGAAGCCCGGGTCATACCATAGATATGGTGAGTACGGGTAGTAGTACGCAGGCGGCGGTGGACCCACGACGACATTCGGCGGGTAATAGGTCACGCCCGGCTGCTCCTGCGGGGCGGTGTAGTTGCTGTAGGGGCCGCCCTGTGGGGCCGGACGAAGCTCCTGGAAGGTGACGTCCGCCACCCATAGCGACTCGGTCGGGCCCTCGACGTTGACGCGCAAATCGAAGGTCGGGCCGGCGTCAGGGGGCGCGCTCAAGCGAAGCTCCAGTAGCTGCCAGCCGTAGCTGCCTTGCGGGAAGCTCTCTCGCACAACCCAGTTTGGCCCGCCGCCGAACCAGCAGTCGTTCACGTCGTCGCCTTTGGCCCACAGCCGAACGAGGTAATCCTTACCGGGATGTATGCCGTTCACCTGCATGCTGAGGCTGCCGTAAACGTCCGGCGCTCCATTGGCATTGCGGATGCGCATTGTGCGGTGGCCGAAGTGAGTAACCGAGTCGCTCAGCGTCACGGTCGCGTGGGAGCCCGGCTGAACCGTCCATGCCCAGCCTGTGGGGAAATGATCCCCCAGGTAGAAATAGCCGTTCCGGATGAGGTTCGGGCCCAGCGCCATTGGATGCCCCTGAGCTGGCTGCGTTTGAGCCGATGCGCGAGTCAGCGGCAAGCTTACTGCCGCGACGAGTAACACTACCCCCCCTGCCATTACTGCACGGTGGATTACTTCTTGGCGGGTTCGAGTGAACATGGTGCACACTCCTCAAGTAGAGTGGATAATGCCGAGCGCGCATTCCATTATTGTCGGCTGCAATCCCGAACCATGCGAACCAACTGTACATGGGACGCCCGATTTCCACTGCATTAGACGCACGAAACCCATTTTTGGTTCGCGGTACTGTCCGGGGAGACGGCGACCTCACCCCCGGCGGACGGCGACCTACCCCGCCCGCTTCGCGGGCACCCCTCCCTCGTAGGGAGGGGAATGGCAAACGGCACCCCCTCAACCCCTCTTCGCAAGCGGAGCGGGGAAACGGCAGCGGGCGAGACGCCCGCCCCACGCCACGTCTCCGGAGTAGGTGGCGGCGCGCTAGGCGTACTCCTCGTTGAGGTCGCTCGCTGAGGCGGGCGGGACATTGCCCCTCGGTGCGCTACCGGGCGCGTCAGCTTCCGCGACCCATTCGGCGATCAGGTCTCGCAGGCTGTTCTCGACGATCTGGTTGATCGCCTGGGTGGCTCCGGGGCAGTTGCGGCAATGCGGCGCGGGCAGGGCGGCGAGTTGCGGCATCGCGGCTCGTATGTTGTCTTGTACGCTATGCTCCAGCACATTGCCCACCGGCTCGGGGCGCGAGACGCTGTGCCCGCCACACCAGAATTGTGAGCCGTCCGGCAAGACGAAGCTCTGCGTGGGCGCGACGTAGCAGCGCGGGGTCAGCGACAGCGACGCCGGCCGGCCCTCGCCCGCGCACGCCGCCCACTCGGCGAGGCTCCCGCGATGCTGGACGCGGTGGTACGGGCTGCAGAAGGGCAGCTTCTCGTGCAGCTTCCCGCGCTTGTCCTCGGGCACGCCGCGGTCGGCTTGATACCGCTGCCAGACGACATCGGCGGCTTCCCAGGTCTCGGTGAAGAAGCGCTCGTACTCGGCGGCGGACAGCCGCAGGTCGCGGTTCGCCTCGCCGCCCACCGGGATGAGGTGGAAGTCGAAATCGGGGGAGAGACCCTCGTCGACGAGGGGCTTCATGTCCAGCAGGAATGCGAGGAACTCGGGTAAGTCGAACGCGTTCAGCCGGGTCAGCACGCAGTTGATGTGCACGAGGGGATGACTGACCCCCAAGGCAGATTTCGCCGCCTGGAGATTGCGGATCCCCTGCACAACCTGTTCCCAACGGCCGGTCTGCTGGTAGATCGCGTCCTGCACCTCGGGACGGTGGGTGTCGAGGGAGATGTGGACGCGCCCCAGTCCGGCCCGGACGAGGCCCTCGGACGCCTCCGGGGTCAGCAGGAGCGCATTCGTGTTGATGTTGCATGCGGCCCGGGATTCGGTCGCCGTGTGGATGAGGCCCTCGTGGCCCCAGAGGTCTTCGCCGAGGAGCAACGGCTCGCCGCCGGTGATGTACAGGTACGGGCCGTCGCCCTCGACCGGCGCGAGGCCCCGGACGAGGGCCTTCCAGTCCTCGATGCCCATCGTCTCGCACACGGGTCTTTGGTTGCAGTAGATGCACCGTGGCTGCATGTCGCAGGCGAAGGTCAGACATACGCCGAGGAACGACAGACGCACCGGCAGGCCCTCGGGCCATTCACGCGGCCACGTTCCGAGAGCCGCGAGGAGGCGTTCGGCGTCGCGCTCGCCCGCGGCGATCATGCGGCGCACGGTCGCCTCATTACATGCGCGAAGCTGTGTCACGGGGAGGGCGAAGACGCCTTCAGTCTTGGGGGGAGTGAGAATATCGAGTGGCATGAGGGCACTTCCTGGAGGACGGCCTCACCCCCTCTGCCGCCTACGGCGGCCACGCCCCTCTTCGCGAGCGGGGAGGGGAGAACGGCAACCTCACCCCCGCCCCTCTTCCGCAAGCGGAGAGGAGAGAACGGCAACCTCACCCCCGGCCCCTCTCCGCAAGCGGAGAGGGGGGAACGGCAA
>CAYWBK010000521.1:0-4220 GCA_964455745.1 uncultured Armatimonadia bacterium | reverse complement strand
GTGCCTTGGGGAGCCGCTACTGCGGGTTCCCTCGGCATTACTATACCCGATCGTGACCGCGTTGGCAAGGGTTTGGCGCACTTTCGGGAGCCTCTTTCAATTGTAGATAGTGTTACTATGCCGGTTGTGCGGCCCTGCTCGGCAATGAGATGCCCTGCGCAGAGACGGACGGCGATTGACCACGGAGACACAGAGGGCACAGAGAACGGCAACGTCCCTCAACGCCTATCGTGGGGCAGGCCGTTTCCCAGTCGTTCTCTGTGCCCTCTTGTGTCTCCGTGGTTCAATGCCGTTCGCGCTTCATCTTAGGATACGGTCAGCCTCTGACAGCATTCCGGGCGCTTCGCCTGCCGGTTGTCAAAGCGGCATAGTAATGGTAGGTGATCGGCGGGAGTCGAGCCGTACTCAACGGCCAAATGACAGGCCGTCGGGGCTATGCTGCTACGGAACTATCCGTCATGCCGTGATCCTCCAAATCCTATCAATCCTGTTCACTTTGCCGCTCCCTGACGCCACGCTTGCGGCAGGCCTACCTACAATCAGCGGGCGGACCCCGTACTTTCAGCCCGCGCGCCCCTCTCAACTCAGGGGTTGCACACCGGGCACGGCTGGTATCTCGCCTGCGCTTCCCGCCGTTTCATCGGGATCGCGCCGTGCTTAAGATGCGAGCAACCGGCGCGATGATAGTGCGCTCCGTTCGGCGTAACGTACACGATGTCATCTCCGCCGGGCTGTGCGGAGCCGGCGGCGGGCATTGCGCCCCCTGGCGTTGCGCCGATTGGCGCTACACCCATCGGTGGCGCGACCGGCGACGGGGCGAAGGCTTGCGAGGCGGTGAGAGGCGACGCACTGGCAGACGACGACGCCGAGGGGAGCGACGAAGCGGCGGCGGGCGTCTGCCCGGCGCCCGCGCCCTGGGTCATTCCCGGCGCGAACTCCGTATGGGGCTGCGGCTCCTTGCTTTGCAGGGGCTGCATGTCGCCAAGCGGCTGCGTAGGGTCGGTCTTTGCCCCCGCCAGGTCGGATTCGCTGATGACCGGAGGCGCGATGGCTGTGACCGGGGCTGTCTGATCGGAAGCGGCCTGGGCCGATTCATCCGGCGGCGGAAGGTTGCCACGAGGGTCGCTGCTCAGGCACATTCGGACGATCGCCGCAGACCCGGCGATTGCAAGGATGAGAATGAGGAAGACCGCCACCCGAGTCGAACTGGACATTCGAACCACCGCCTTGCCCCTACAAATAGCATGATATTATTCGTCGCGACGAAAAGACAATCCTGCCCGCTGTCCACGCGCACCGAGGAGGAGCCCTGGCAGGCAGGAAGAGCCACCCTCTACGCTGAACTGCCGCCGACGGTTACCATAGTGCGCCGCCGGGGACCGTTCACCGAGAAGGAGCCCTACAGTGGTGAGATCAATCCAAGTCGCTCTACTTCTTGTTGCCTTCGGAGGGCCGCTGATGTCAGTTCACCCCGCACCAACCGGTATCGCCGCCGATGTCGCCCTGAACCGCAATTGGGCCGAGCACGTCTTCTCGGCGCACCCGGCTGCCCCACAGCCGACGGACACGATAGCTATCCAGCATGAAGATGTCGGCGGGGACACCAAGATCGGCCGGTGCGCTTTCGGGGGGCCGATCCGCCTGGGGGATCGCGTCTACACGCGGGGCATCGGCGTGAACTCACTGAGCACTCTGCGGGTGTCGCTGGCGAAGCCCGCCGCCCGCTTCCGGGCGGTCATCGGCCTCGACCGGAACGTCGACGGCACGCCGGGCTCGGTGCGGTTCCATGTCCAGGTTGCGGGCAAGGACCTGCTCCTCACGGAGGTCATCCGGGCCGGCGCGCCGCCTCGCGAGATCGACGTTCCCCTGAACGGAGCCACCGAAGTGGACCTCATCGTGGACGACGCCGGCGACGGCAGGGGCTGGGACCAGGGCGATTGGGCCGATGCCCGGGTCTGCTTCGACGACGGCTCCGAGGTGTGGCTCGACGATCTCGCCCGGCAGGCTCGCCTTGGCGAGGAACTCCCGTTCTCCTTTGTTTATGGCGGTAAGCCCTCGGCCGAATTTCTGAACACTTGGAAGCGGACGGAGACGGCGGAGGCAGCCGGGGACGGGAAGCTTCGCCGGACGGTCACCCTGACCGACCCGCAGACCGGCCTGCAGATCACGGCGGTCTGCACGATCTATACCGACGCGCCCGGTGTTGACTGGACGCTGCACTTCACCAACACCGGCGACCGCGACACGCCCGTCATCGAGCAGGTCCGGGCGCTGGATACGACGGTCGCGCTGGCCGTCGGCAGCGGGGTCGTCCTGCACCGCCTGAACGGCTCGGTATGCCAGACCGATGACTGGCTGCCCTTCGATCAGGCGGTAACGCCCGGCCAGCGGGTGGACATGACCACCTCCGGCGGTCGGTCCTCCAGCATCTCGCCTTTCTACAACCTCGACTGGGGCGGCGGGGGCGTCATCACGGCTGTCGGCTGGTCGGGGCAGTGGACCGCCTCGGTGGAGTTCCGCGACGGGAAGTTGCGCAGTCAGGCCGGGATGCAGAACCTGCACGTGGCGCTTCACCCCGGCGAGACGATCCGCAGCCCGCGCATCATGCAGCTCTACTGGTCCGGCGGCGACCAGTACCGCGCCTGCAATCTCTTCCGCCGCACGATGCTTGCACATATAGTGCCCCGCGCAGGCGGCCACGCGCTCCCGCCGCCCATCGCCCATCTCAGCACTTCCTTTTATGAACTGAACAACAGCAACGAGACGAACGTGCTCTCGCACCTGCGCGCCCTGCCGGGCCTGGGCTTCGAGGTGTTCTGGCTGGACGCCTACTGGACGGGCCCGAACGGCTTCCCGGAGAGCATGGGCAACTACGGCCTGCCCGTGGAGAGCGTCGAGCCGCCCGATCGCTTCCCGCACGGCCTCGCGAGCATCGGCTCCGCCGTCCGCAAGGCGGGTCTCGGCTTCCTGTTGTGGTTCGAACCGGAGCGCGTCGCCCCCGGCACCCGGATCGCCAAAGAGCACCCCAATTGGGTGATGTCACCGGCCGGGGACGGCAGCGGGCTACTGAACCTCGGCTTGCCCGAGGCGCGCGAGGCTCTCACCGCCTATCTCGACGCGGCCATCAAGCAATACCACTTGGCGTGGCTGCGGATCGACTACAACATCGACCCGCTGGGCTACTGGCAGTACATGGACGCCAAGGACGGCAGCCGCGCCGAGATGGCCGAGATGCGCTATGTCGAGGGGCTGTACCGGATATGGGATGACCTCCTGGCGGCGAATCCCGGCTTGCGCATCGACAACTGCGCCTCGGGCGGCCGGCGCATCGACCTGGAGACCTGCTCGCGCGCCACCCCGCTATGGCGCAGCGACAACACCTGCGACATGGTCGGCGACGACCCGCACACGATCCTCATGGCGGCGCTGAAGAACCAGTTGATGAGCGCCGGACTGAACCGTTACGTCCCGTACAGCACCGTCGGCCAGATGGGCGCCGACCCGTACTGCTTCCGCAGCGGGTTCAACGGCGGCATCGCCTTCGCCCAGGATGTCCGCCCCGCCGGATACCCGCGCGATCTCCTGCGCAAGGGCATCGCCGAGGGCAAGCGCATCCGCAAATTCTGGACCGGCGACTTCTACCCGCTCTCCGAGGTCACCACCGATCCTCGCGACTGGTGTGTCATGCAGTACCACCGCCCCGAGGAGGGCGACGGGATCGTCCTGGCCTTCCGCCGCCACGCGTCACCCTATAGCGGCTACGACTGCCGCCTGCGAGGCATCGACCCCAAGGCCAGCTATAGAGTGACGATGTACCACACCTACGACCCCGAGCCGCCCGCGACGATGAAAGGCTCGGACCTGGAGCGCCTGCGCGTGGGGATTGGCGAGTGTCCGGGGTCGGTGCTGGTGGAGTACAAGGTGGTGGGGCGGTAGCGCGTATCGAAAGGAAGCGGGTCGTTCGGAGGGGCCGGACCTACGAGGGCGCGCGCGAAGAGCGCGGACGAAGTATCCGGCCCGCCCCCCGCGCATACGGCGGGGGCCAGGTACTTCGCTACGCTCGTAGGCCGACCCCTCCCTGAACGGCCCGCGCCTTGATCCGTTGAAAGCATCTCGACCAGAAACGATGCTTTCGGGACCTGCAAGGCCGTGCTTCAGGAGCATCGTTTTTAGTCAGGGGCCTTCAAAGGGTCGAGGCATGGGCCGTTTGAGGAGGGGCT
>CAYWBK010000520.1:0-4221 GCA_964455745.1 uncultured Armatimonadia bacterium | reverse complement strand
GGCCCTGAACCGGACGCTGAAGCATCCGGCTGAGGTTCCCCGCCTGCGGCGGGGCGAGGCGTCCTGGCGGACGCAACGACAACGGCTTACCCGGAGCAGTCGGCTACCCCCCTCGCCAAGACCAGTTCCTGGCATCTACCCATACACATTGAGGAAGAGCCCTTCCGGCATGGGATGTTGGCGCACTGGCAGCGGCGCGCAGGTTGGGGTATAATGTGGGCAGGCTGACCGCAGACGTGCCCGCGGGCGCGACGGCGCACCGGCAAGATAGCCGCGAGGAGAGGCGATGTGTGATGGCCGCTCAAGTGACGTTTGACGCAGGGGCGCTGGCGCGCCTATGTCACGAACGCGGCGTTCGGCGACTGTCGCTGTTCGGGTCGGCGCTGCGTGCAGACTTCCGTGCCGACAGCGATGTCGACGTGCTGGTGGAGTTCGAGCCTGGCGTGCGAATCGGCTATCTCGGCCTGGCCGGCCTGGAGATCGAGTTGGAGACCGTCTTCGGGCGCAAGGTGGACCTCAACACCCCCGGGGGGTTGCATCCACGGTTCCGCGAGCGCGCACTATCGGAGGCCGAGGTCCTGTATGCTCACTGAACGGGACCGGGGTGCGCTCATGGACATGCTGGGCTGCGCGCGGGAGGCCACGGAACTCGTAGCAGGCCGCGCGCGGCATGATCTCGATCGTGATCGCGTACTCAGTCTCGCCCTACAACGCCTTGTGGAGGTCATTGGCGAGGCCGCAACCCGAGTCTCACCGATGGGTCGTGCGGCCTATCCCCAGTTGCCCTGGCGCCTGATGACAGGTATGCGAAATCGCCTGATCCACGGCTATGACATCGTCGATCCTGCGGTGCTGTGGGACACCATCACCCTTGATCTCCCCGACCTGATCGGGCATGTCGAGACCATCCTCGCGGGCGAAGTTGCCAACACTGGCGACGCCCAGATCAGTTGACCGGCGCGCCGCCTCTCACGGCCGGACGACCGGGTGGCCGAACCATTCCCCGGCCCTGGGGTAGGGATGCTCGCAACGCGATAGCCCGCCCGCGTTAGGCGCCCAGATCGCCTCCTGTCTCACATCCCCACCACCACGACGAGCGCCCCTCGTTTCGCAGGAACCGTCAGCCGCGCGACGCCGTCGGCGACTGCGAGGTCCTCCGCTTTCCAGGCACGAGCGTAACTTGCGCCCGGCTGCGGCTTCGCGAGGCGGATCTGCACCGCCCTGTCCTTGTCCGTGAGTTGGTGACCACCAGCAGGCGCTTGCCGGGTTTGGTCCAGTAGCTCACACGGATGTCCGGGTCCGAGACGGTGAACTCCTTCTGCGCCCAATACGGGACGAACTGCGCATCGGTGATGCCGAACTGCTGCTGCGCCGCCCACACGTCCTCTACCACCTGCTGGTTGATGCTCCCCGCCCACAGCGGCACGCCGTAGCACATCGCCGCCGAGATGCAGCACTCGCTCGGGCCGGGGTCCTTGACCGACTGCTTCTCGGGGAAGCGCTCCAACTCCGGCAACAGGTAGGTCGTGACCCCGGTGCAGGGCGTATAGAACTCCGTCCTCCAGGTGCGATCCGGGATGTCGTCCATATAGAACGCAGGCTTGCCTATTATGGCCGTACTGTACTGCTCACCCGGACACCAACCATCATTGAACGCATTGAACAGCGAGTACCAGTAACTGTGCGCGTGCGAGAGATAGGGCTTCCCGGCATCGCGGCAGGCGGCGTAGATACGCCGCGAGAGGCCGCGGTGCGCGTACAGCGGCCAGGTGCGGGCAGTGCGCCCGAAGGCATCAGTAAAGCCGCAACCGTGCAGCGGGTTGTCGCAGGGCACGATCGCGTCGATGTCGGTGTAGATGCCGTCGCCCCACTGGTTGCGCAGATGCTCCTTGACGCACCACACCAGGAAGTCGGCGTAGCTGCTTTGCGGACATACCGGCACCATGCTATATGGCGCGTCGTCAGGCACGCGCTTGTAACCCGAGAAGCTCGACCCGTATGGCTGGTTCCACTCCTCCGCGAAGAACAGGTACTCCGGCGAGATGTTCGCGGTGCACTGCAGGCAGGTGTAGGAGATCGCGCACTCGCCTTTCGCGCGCCAGTCGTCGATGAGTTTGCGCTGCTCCGTGGGGTTGTAGGCGATCAGGCGGCCGTTGAGATACGATATCTGCTGGCCCCAGCCGTAGATGAAGGCGTTGCTTCCCTTGAACTGCGGGCCGCTGGCGAGGTAGTTGCCGTAGCGCCTCGGATCGGGCGGCCGCACCGGTGTGGCCTCGAAACCGACTGTGTAATGCAGCGGCTTCGTCACACGCGTCGGTTCGCTGATGAGCCGCAGGCGCACGATCACGGCGTCGCCCTCGCGACGGATGGTCATCGCCGGCTGACCCTGGCCGATGCGCCAGTTCGCGGTCGATTCCATGAACCACGATAGCCCACACTTCTCATTCCCCAGCCACGCGTAGGGGATGAAGTCCTTCTCGTCGAGGGCTTTGCCGTCGAACGGCTGGCAGAAGGGGTTTCGATAGTAGGCGGCTACCTCCGGGCGCAATGGGATTTCGATGGCGAGCGACTTGACGTCGCTGCCCCCAGGCGGGGGCGTCAGCGTGAGGTCTGCGCGGATGAGGCCGTCGAACTCCATCAGAGTGCTGGAGCCTACTGCCATCGCGCCCAGCCTTCCCTGGCCCGCCACGGATACACGATAGGGCTTCTCCTCCGTCACCTTCGGCGTGCCCCAGGATGCCGGCGCATCGGCGACCAGCCGCACCGGCGCAGCCAGGAGCGGTTGTCCGCCGGCGGTGATCTGCGTCGGCAACGCGCCCAGCAAAGACACCTCTCCGTTCCAGTAGTCCACAACTTGCCCACGGCGCGTGAGAGGCGTCCAGGGCGGGAGCACGCGGTCGGCTTTCCACTCCGTCTGCGCCGGGAGCCAGGGCGTCGGGGGCTTGGTGACCTTCGCAGCGCCATTCAGACTCTCGCCCTGGGCGGCCAATCGCGCATCGGCGGTGTAGTCGCCGTCGATCCAGTCGCCGACCGGCACGCTCACGGTCTTCTCGGCATACGGCAACGTCTTGGACAGAATCGTAACGCCCTTTGGGTTGCGCACGGTGAGAGACAGCGTCGCCCCGCGCTTGAGACCCTCCTCCCACCCAGGGGTCAGGTGCGCGCCGCGCACGCCGACCTGCAGCGCTTTGCCTGCGAAGTCAGGCCTCATCGTGACGGCGAGGCCGGGCTTGAGGTCTCGCAGCCCGCCGGGAACGTCGAAGGCGTACAGGTCGAGGACTTCTTCGTCAGTCAGAGCGTGGTCGAAGATGCGCACCTCGTCGCAGATGGTCTGCTCGTCCGGGTCGCCCCACTCGGCATTGTGCCAGTAGTCGACCGGACAGATGGTGAACGTGCCGTTGGTCAGCTTCGGCAGCGGCGATGCGACCAGTCCCTCGCCGACGCGCTTGCCGTCGGCATAGACGCGGACGGCGTGTGCATCCCAGGTCGTCACAAGATGTGTCCACTCGTTGCGCTTGAGGATGTCAACCGGGGCCCCGGCGCGCCATGTCGCCTCCTGCGGGGTCTTGTCGTTGAGGTGGATGTAGTTGAGCACCGCCTCATCGCCTATGCAATACAGGTAGGCCAGCATGACATAGCTCGGTTCCCCCGTCACGACGAGGAAGTGGCGGAATTTGCCGCTGTGGCCGTCCCAGCTTAGCGGCTTGACCCAGACCGAGAAGGTCCCCTGGCTGGTATCGAGGTTGCCGGCGATCTGGTAGGTGCATCGCTCATCACGATGCTGCAGCAGCCCGGCGCCCTTGATCCCTTCCGCCGAGCGCAAATCGAGACCGATCTTCAGCGAAGAGTGCGGGTCGCCCCTGGCAAAATCGGCATCGGTGGTGAGCTTGTCGAAGGACACGTGGAACAGCAGCCCTGCCGGAAGCGCCACAGCGGCGACCGGCAGAAGGCATACAAGCAAGGCAACCGCTGCGGGCACGGCCCGAGCTGTGGCGCCAAAGCGCGTCATCAGGCATCATCCTCCGTTGACTGTCCGCCAAGCGGACGCCACCTGGCAGCAGTATTCGCGTCCGGCACGCGAGCCGCCTTCCGCGCGATGGGGCTCTTCCTCAATGTGTGTGGGTCGTGACCTCGAACTGGCCCTGGCCAGGATTTCGTTGCGAGACGCGGACGAAGTCGTTGCCGTTGCGTCCGCCAGGACGCCCGGCGCGAAGCGCCCCT
>CAYWBK010000519.1:0-4224 GCA_964455745.1 uncultured Armatimonadia bacterium | reverse complement strand
GGGGAGAACGGCGGACGATTTCCTTCCCTCGTCGCCTCCGCGCGCAGGTTAGCCCCCCGGCGCCGCAGGCTCTGCCGCCGCGCCGGAGTCCTCGGCGCTGAAGGGCACCGGCTCCTCCAGCGTCTCCTTGACACCCTTACCCGCGTTGCGCTGCCATTTGAGGACGATCTTGTTGTCGCTGACGGGGATTGCAGCGATGTCGTACGCCCGCGAGACGCCTCCCGGCGTATCCCACGAACCGCTGACTGAATCCTGCACAAGAACCGTGCGCGTCTTCGTCTTGTTGTCGTCACTATAGCCGACGATCCGGATCTCCACGCTTCCGGGCCCGCCGGATGCCATCCACGAAGAGACCACCAAAACGATCTCTTTGCCGAAATCCACTGCCGGCGGCGCTTCCCCCTCGCCCCAGTAAGCTTGCCAGGAAGCGGCATCGCGAATCAGGACCATCCGGTCGGCGCCGGACACGCTGGCCCCGTTCAGACGAGTGGGCTGTTGCTTGATTTGGGCGTTAGTAACCCTGACGATGTCGCGCACTGAGTGGTACGGACTGACAACAGAGCAGCCGCAGAGCGCGGCAGTGACTACTGCGCACACGAAAAGACGCATCAATCGCATGGTATTCGGCCTCACAGATCGAGATAGACCAGCCTCCGGCCATAGGGCGCGACCCAGAACGCGTGGCTGCGAGTCTCACTCGCCCCTCATTCCGCCAAGTCGCGCCGATATTGCAGGTATCCGGCTCGACACGAGCGAACGTTGCCCTGAGAAGCATAACGCTTCCAACACGACATTCGGCTCCTGTAGCCGCCATCAATCGGAGAGACCCGTCATGAGATTCGCGCGTGTTTTGTTGTCGGTTGTTGTCGCCTTTGGACTTATCGCCCCCCTGTATGCTGATGCCACCTGGGGCGAATATGCGGAATATGTGAAGAACGTCCGCTGCATCCCCCCCACTCCCACCGGCGACAGCTATGTGTCGGTGAAGTCCGGCGAGGCCGTGCAGCTTCGTTTCCCCGTCCCCAAGCTCAAGCCCCTGGGCTTCTGGCTCGACACCGGCAGCATCGTGGCCCTCTCCGGCAAGGGCACGTCCTATCAGCTTGTGGTGCACGTGGACTCCGCTACCGGCCCGGTGGCCTATGAGGGCCCCGTCATCGCCGATGGTGACGCCTGGAACGCCGCCAACCGCACGCCGGTCAACCTGACGGACAAGCTGACCGACGATCACGCGCGCCAGGGCTACATCGACGTCTTCGCAGTGGCGATCACCCAGGGCGACGACTGGGCGCTCTACAAGAGCAACGACGGCCGTCCGATCGTGGCCTACATCGCCGAACTAACGCCCCAGCTCAAGCAGGCGATGGACACCGCCAGGGCTCTGCAGTCGCGCGGCATCGCGGTCATCCCCGCCCCGCAGAAGATCGCTCTTTCCGCCGGCGACTTCCGTATTTCACACCAGACCCGCATTCAAGTTCCATCATCGGCAAGCGCCGAGGACCTTTTCGCCGCGCGCGACCTCGCCGAGCAGCTCTCCGACGCGCTCGGAAGCGCCGTGTCGGTCGTCAAGTCCGACGCCGCGGCCGGGTCGGGTGTCATCCAACTCAAGCGCGGCTCGGGTAAGCCGGAGTCCTATGCCTTACGGGTCACGCCGACCTCCGTCATCGCCACCGGGGCCGACGCCGCCGGTGTTTTTTACGCCGCACAGACGGTTGCCCAACTCGTCCACGGCAAGGGCGAGGCCGCCCGCATCCCGGCCTGCGAGGTGCAAGACTACCCGGCGCATCCCCTCCGCGCCATGCAGTACGACATCGCCCGCGGGCAGACGGTGAACGTCGAGTTCATGAAGCGCGTCATTCGCGAGTTCGCCCGCTGCAAGCTCAACGCGATCATGTACTATGGCGAGGACGACTACAAGTTCGTGAAGTACCCGTTCCTGGGCCGCCCCGGCACCTTCACCCCCGAGAAGGCCAAGGAACTCTCCGAGTACGCGCACAAGTACCACATGCAGCTCATCCCGCAGTTCGAATCCCTCGGCCACGCCGCCGCGGTGCTCGGGCACCCCGAGCTGAAGGACCTGCAGGAGGCCGGAAGCTCGTGGGTTTACTGCACCTGCAACCCGAAGGTCTGGGAGTTCCTCGACAACGTCTTCCGCGAGTTGGCCGAGCAGTTCCCGTACAGCCAGTACATCCACGTCGGCGCAGACGAGTTCGAGGACGGCTTCGGCCTGTGCCCTGAGTGCAAGGCGAAGGTCGCCCAGATCGGCCTCGGGGGCTTGTACGCCGAGCACATGAACAAGCTCAACGAGCTGTGCAAGAAGTACCATCGCACGATGCTGTTCTGGCCGTCGCACGGCGCGAGCACGCCGGAGCGGTCCTATCTCACGCTCAAGAACGCGAAGATCATGCAGCGCGACTGCATCCCGACCGAGTGGATCTACCACGGCCCGTCCACATATCCTGAGATCAAGCAGTATCTCGACGCCGGCTTCAAGGACTGCTGGACTTCCCCGGCGGTCGTTTGCTTCTCCGTCATCTGGCCCGACTACGAGACTACCTTCCGCGGCATTCGGGGTATGCTCCGCGCCGGGGCCGAGGATGGCGTCAAGGGAACCTGCACGACCACGTGGGAGTGGATGTACGGGGGCATGTTCAACAACAGTTGGCTCGGAATGCTGTACGTCCCCGAGTGCGCCTGGTCGCTGGGCTGCACGCCGCGTGACGACTACGAGCGCCGCTTCGCCATACGCTTCTTCGGCGTGGACGGCGCAGACCTCGGCCACCGCATCGATGACACTCTCGCGCAGCCCTTCCCCACCTCCGGGGCAGGCGCGCAGAACCGCAACAGCGGGGTGATTCGCGACCTGCTGTGGTGCCAGCCGACCCAAGTGCGCGCAAAATTCTCGTTGCGCATGGAGGGCCTCAGCGCAGCCGCCCCGGAGATGCTCAAAGCGGCCGACGCGGCGCTCGAGCGGGCGACAGCCCTGCGCAAGGACGCAACGCGCAACGAAGACCTGCTGCAGGCGGCGGAACTGGCTTTCCGCTTGCATCGCCTGGCAGCGCAGAAGCTCATCGCCATCGACACTGCGGCAACTCAGTACACGGACGCGTGCAAGCTGGCGGCCCAGGACCCGAAGGCCGCCGCCGACAAAGCGACCGACGCGGCGACGAGCGTCGCCAGCCTTATCCCCGAATACGAGGCCTGCGCCGAGGCCTTCAAGATCGACATCGATCAGTACGGCCACTATGCCGGCGACAGGGATCAATGCTTGAACATCGCCAAAGCGCTCGGCACGCTGTCCGCCGACATCAAGGAGGCGGCCCGCAAGCTCGCTGCGGGCGAGGAGAAGACGCTTCCGCCCGGCCCGCACTTCGGCCTGAACTCCGGCAGCTACGCCCGCATCGGCTCCTGGGCCCCGAACCAGGTGACCACCGAGGGCAACGAAATGCGCATCGACGTAAGCTCCAGGATCAAAGTCGCAGGCGACTACGCCGTTCAGTGGCAGTACACCGGCGGCGCGCACGCGCTGAGCATCCATCGCGTCGCGCTCCTGTGCGACGGCCAGGAGATCGCCGTGGACCCGCACGATGCCTTCACGGGAGCCGCCGACAACGGCAATATCTTCGCGCTCAAAGTGCCCGAGATCAAGCCCGGAGCGAAGTACGAGATCGTGGCAAACATCAAGGGCGAGGGCGGCAACAACAGCAACGGGGACGTATGGCTGGAAACGCCGGAGAAGTGACGGAAGCGACGGAGGCCGCCTGTAGGGGGGCGGCTCGCATCTGTCTGGCGACACCTGTCCAGACCATGTGGACGCGCGGTTTACCGTGCTGGTCCACAGGCAAGCGGCACACTGACGAATGCGCGTCGTGAGCGATCAAGAGCATGCCCCACGGTGCGCTGTTCGGCCTGCATTTGACGCGATAATGCTCTTTGACGACCTGAATCGGTGATTACACCAGCCCAAAGATCAAGGTGGCTGTGCGACTTATCGCGCTCGATTCGGTCGCCATATTCGGGGTCCGTGTAGACTACAAACGAGCTGAGCGCGATCAATCGCGCGGCCACCCTGATGCGGAGGAATTGGTCTCGGCCGCGTCCCGTTGCCGATTCAGGTCGGCAAAGAGCATAATTGCGCCTCCACATGTTCTGAGAAACTGGCGCCAAATGCTCATGATCGAGAGCTGATCCAATTGTCCAGCCGTTCCCTTCTCAAACGGGCCAAAC
>CAYWBK010000518.1:0-4232 GCA_964455745.1 uncultured Armatimonadia bacterium | reverse complement strand
CTGAGATCAGGACTCTGGGGTTCTCAAGGACGAACCACACTATTTTCGCGGTGGGGAGCAGCGGCCAGGAGGTTTGGCAGTGGGACGGAGCGCGGGGGATGCAGCGTCGCACCGCTCCGCCCGGTGCGAAGATCGCGACTGACACTCCGCCTGTGGCGACCCCGGACGGAAGCATCGTCGTCTTCGCTGATGACGCCCACGCACGGCTGATCGGACTACGAGCCGCAACGGGCGAATGGACAACTCTCCGGACAGACGATGGGCAAGGCCCCCTGAACGTCGGCGCCGGGCTGTCGTGGCACTGGCGACCGTGGGGCAGCCCCGGAGGCGAATTGGGGCGGCTAGGGTCCATGGCGAGCGTGTCCGCGCCGACGCCGCGCACCATCTGGACCGACCAGGACGGACGCCACGTGGCAGTTCTGTCGCACGACACGCCGTTATTGTGGGGCGACCTTATGGTACCCGGACGCCCGCCGGCCCCACCGCCGCCAAGCAATGGCCTGTACTATCTGGATCTCGACAGCCTGAGCCTCATATCTGCACGTGGATCTGCCAACTCACCCACGGACCACCCACTGCGGGTGCATATCGAGGTTCTGCGCGGCCTTCTGGCTGACCTGAACTGCAGTCGCATAGGGGTCCTCTATGGTGAGACAGATCGCCCCTGGCGACGCATGGTCTGCAGTGTGTGTGCCCCCCCGGATCCGTGGCCCCTACGCAAGGGCGAGGTCAGCGCGTGGCTGTTCTCCCCGCAGGCGGCCTCGATGAGTGATGATGGTAGTCTGCTCGCGTTCGCAGAGCGGGACGCCGAAGGCCATGAGAGGGTCGCTCTCGTCGACTTGACCACCATGCGACGGAGGGGCGAGTGGAGACCCAAGTAGCCCTGATGTTGCCGATTATGGGGACGGCGGATGTGATCGTGCTGCGGCGCTAATGCCCTGCTTCGCGGCGTGGCCCGACCGGTCGGCCGCAGGTCGGTAACCCCGGACGAGAGACGATATCGGGAGGTGTCGTGCCGTGTCCAGGATGCAGTGCAAGCTACTGGTCTTCGCGTTGCTGATCCAGTGTTGCCTCGTTGCGTGCGTCTCGCGGCGCTCGGCAGAGCGGCAGTCTGTCCCGTTGCCCGCGCAATCGGGAAAGGCAAACACGGGCGCCGCGTCTGGGACAGAAGCGCACGCTATGCTGGCGCTGAATGTGGAAGAAACGTCGCTGCTCGCGGAGCTTCTGTCCGGGGGCAACCGGGACGCGGGGGTGAGGATGGCTCTATCCGCAGCCTTCACTGTGAGCAAGAAGGGTACGCTATATGTGCTTGGCGCACACGGCGATGCTGTCTACTGCTTCCGCGACAACCGTCTGATCGGGAAACTGTCTGTGAAGGGGGGAGAAGCAGGGGCGGCACGCCTGTCGTCCATCGACGTGGATGGCAAGGGTCGCCTCTATTGCTGGGACAGCAAGAATCGTCGGATAGTGATCCTGCAGGAATCGGGGCCGGTGCTGTGCTCCGCCCGGATCCGGGGGCTTGCGGGCGACGGCATTCCCGGCGTGGCAGTGACGGACGCGGGGGTATTGCGGGTGGGCACAGTTCCCCGGCTGTTCCAGTTCGCGCGGGAACGGTTCGGGGTGACTGCGCGAAGCGAACCCCATCTCGCCGAGTGGCTATCAGGGGGCCAACCATTGCTGGTCGCCGACAATGGGTACCTTTACTGCCCAATGCCATGCCGCAGCGTCTTCGGTCCGTGGGCCAAGGCTCTGAAGTGGCCTAATCTGGGCTTCCTCGTGTTCACGAGCGATATGCGGAGAATCGCTACCTACGAAGTGCCCGTCCAACCATGGGAAGGGGATCCGTGGCTGTACCCGACGGACTGCAGCGTGGGGGCCGACAACTCCGGGTTTCTCTATGGCGTTGAGTGCGAAACACGAGTGACCACCCCGGATCCGTTCGCCGACTACTTCGTTACCCCATGGATCAAACCAGCGCCTGGATGGACCCTGATTTACGCTTACAACCCACGAACGCGCGCTTACTTTCGGTTCCAGGTATCGCATGACTCGTGGTATGGCGTACGGCTTGGGCACGACGAGGCCCTCTATGTACTGACAACGAACTGGCTCGATCATGGCACGCAGCACTCGCTGCGAGTGTACCGATATGACGTCGCAGACTTGCGGTCGGCAGCACCGGATGTGACAACCCTTTGGCAAAGCACGCGGGGGTCCGGCCGGTAGCTTCGCGAAGCCACTCTCGGTGCTTGGCCGATCGCTTCACGAGGGGGGCGAGCGTTGAAGTCGACGCGGCAACAGGGAGACCTCGCGCTGACGCTGCCCCTCGGCGCGGCGGATGTGATCGTGCTGCGGCCGCTAGGAGCTGCACCATGCGCGGAGGATCCTTCAGTCCGCGCGCCCTGTCGCCTGATGTGTCCGTCCCATCCCCCGTCTGGTAAGACCCCGGCGCTTGCCCCTGAGGTTCCCGGGCCACGCCCCATGCTACGGACGGTCCACGCCGCTTCCATCGGTCAACATGCTTTGTGGAAGTCGAGAGACACAATGCAAGAAATGCGGGCAATCGTGGTTGGTTGGCCGAATTCAGAAAAAAAGTGCTTGACATCTACTATCGTGGGTAGTATTACTATCGACGATAGTACATGCAGGGCCCAACCGAGAACGACCGCAGCCACTACAACCCAGTCGCCATCGGCCGAGACAGACCAAATCCCCGACGATGCGGGGCGGGCCCCCGAAAGGACAGTGTAACGATGAAAGCCATGCGCCTAACAATTTCGTTGATGTCCCTGCTCGTGGCCGTCACGCTCGTGGCCGCCTCCGGCAACAATGGCGGCAACAACTCATCGGCACCGTCACACCAAAGCGCTCCGGCGGTCTCGTCGGGTCAGTCCCACGGCGGCGGGCAGTCCGGTTCCGGCGGCGGCGGACAGTCCGGCCGCGCCTCCACCGGCTCCGGGAGCGCTTACACCCCGTCAACCTCCGGGGGCTATTCCTCTGCCCAGTCCCACGGCAACTCCGGCCAGGCGGGCTGGGGCGGCGGGTCGCAGGCCGGTCGTGGCTCGACCGGCTCACCGTCGCAGCCAAGTAAGGGCTACACCCCTGTCAATCCGGGAACCCACGACCCCGGCAATGGCCGCAACAACGGTCAGCCCGCGTGGGGCGGAGGCTCGCAGTCCTGGCATGGGCCAACCGGCTCTCAGCCACAGTCCGGCAAGGGCTACACCCCTGTCAATCCGGGAACCCACGACTCCGGCAACGGCCACAACAGCGGTCAACCCGCGTGGGGCGGGGGCTCGCAGTCCGGCTACGGTCCCGGAAACGACCAGCCGCGCCCCGGCAACGGCTACAACCCCACGCCTCCCGGGGGTCGCGGCCCGGTCCAGCCTCCCAGCGGCGACCGGGGGTTCGGGCGCGACGACTCCGGACACGGGCGCGTGCCCGATGGTGATCGGCACGATCAGGGCGGGGGCCCCGACCGCAACCACCGACCTGGCGCCCCTCGCCACCACGACGACTGGACCGTGCCGTACCACGGCCGATACCAGGGCCTGTGGCAGTATCTGCCGGTCGTCACGCAGGTCATCATCGGCGGCGACCGCCCGGCGTCCATGCCGCCCATTGGCTCGGTCATCGTCGGCTCGGACAACACTTTCCTGGGTGTGATTAGCCGCGACGTCAACGATCCCGATTCGATATCGAATCCGTACGGACGGTTCGGCAGCCCCGAGTCACCGTACAGCATCTGGAACTCCAGCGGGCGGTGGGGCGATCCATACGGCCAGGATACACCGTGGAATTCCAACGCCACCCGACCGCCGATCGTCTACGTCGGCCACACCTTCTGGGGCTACTTGTCCGCCAATCCCGCTGTGTACCCGCGCGTGGACCCTCGTGCGCTGATGGACAGCCTCGGCATCGCATTCCGGTAGACGGCCATGCGCCTCGATCGTTCTGTCCTGCGCGGCTGGGTCACCATACGGTGGCCCAGTCGTCTTTCCGGGCGGACGGATTGGGCAGACCCTCTTTCCCAGTGACCGCCTACACGGGGTCCGTCCGCTGATTGTAGGACTGTAGGTAGAACTGCCGCAAGCGTGGCGGCGGGGAACGGCGAGGGGAACAAGATTGATAGGATTTTGAGGATTACGACATGGCGGATAGTTCCGTAGCAACATAACCCCGACGGCCTGTCGTTTGGCCGTTGAATACGGCCCGACTCCCGCCGATTACCT
>CAYWBK010000517.1:0-4238 GCA_964455745.1 uncultured Armatimonadia bacterium | reverse complement strand
CCCGCCTGCGGCGGGGCCGGGCGTCCTGCGGACGCAACGGCACGGATAACGACCGCGTGCCTGATGTGGTCTGTTTAGTCCCGCCCCGGCGGGATCACGCTACCCACACACATTGAAGAAGAGCCCGGCCTGAAGGACAATCCGCCCTTCAGGCCGAAAACATTCTCTGCAGACTCTCCCGTTCTTGAAAGGTTTCCACCATGCTCACCAAGCCGATCATCATCGCCCTGGCCGCCCTGTGCGTCCTCGCCGCGGGCAGGCCCGCTGCGGCCCTCACCGCCGTCGGCGACGCCCCCGGCAGCATCTTCGTCACCGGGCAGGCCCCGCAGTTCACCCTCACCGCCGATCCGCCGGCGGACGTGACGTTCACCGTCACCAGTTATTGGGAGCAGGTGATGCAAACGGGCGAGGGCAAGGCCGCTCCGGAAGGGGTTCGTCTCAGCCTGCAGTCTCTTCCGCCGGGGTTCTATACGCTGGACCTCAAATCCGGCGACCAGTCGGCATCGGCTCCCTTCGGCGTGGTCATCGACCGCCACGACGCCCCCCTCGACCCCGATGGCCGCGTGTGTGTCGACTCCGCCGCGGCGTGGCTGAGCGGGCCGACGCAGTGGGAGCCGCTGGCGAAGATGGTGCGGCTTGCCGGAATCTCGTGGGTGCGCGAAAGGCTGTCCTGGGGCGACGTCGAACCCACGAAGGGGGATTACAACTGGGGCAAATATGACACGGTCGCCGATGCCTACAAGGCGGCGGGAGTTCACGTGTATCAGATCGCGCACGACTCGCCGGTTTGGGCGCGCGAGAAACGGCCCGGAAGCCTCAATGTGGCTGACTTGCGGGATGCCTACAGCTTCACTAAGACTGCCGCCGCGCACTTTGCCGGTCGCATTGAGGCCTGGGAGGTTTGGAACGAGCCGGACATCGGCTTCTGGCCCGATCTCAGCGACCGTTTTGCGGGCATTCAGAAGTCCTTCTATCTGGGGCTGAAAACCGGTAATCCGAAACTCAATGTCCTCGAAGCGTCCTTCTGCAGTGGCTACCGTCGCTTTGACGAATCCTTGTACGAGCAGGGCATCACCGGCTACTTCGATATCTTCAACTGGCACATCTACAATACGCCCGAGTCATACAAGGGAGTCCTTGACGGCTATCTGAAGCTGCTGGACCATTATGAGGCCGAGCGCCGCCCGATCTGGCTGAGCGAGGCCGGGATTGCCCTGCGCGGCACCGAGGGCAAGGACAAGGCGCTGCTGGCGATGCGCGACCAGCATTTGCAGTGTCGCTTCCTCACGCCCTCCGTGCTGATGTCTCTCGCCGCCGGCACCGACCGCCATTTCTTTTTCGTCCTGCCGCACTACCTCGAAAACGGCGTGCAGTTCGGCCTGCTGAACCCCGACCTTACGCCACATCCGGGGTTCCTGGCGCTGTCGGCTTGCGCCAACATCATCGGGCACGGGGAGTACCTCGGTCGCTACGCGGCGGACCCGTCGGTGGAGGCCCGGATGTTCGCCGGCCCCGGCGGCGATGTCCTGGTTCTGTGGGCTCAGCAGCCGACCGCGGTCACGATCCCCTGTCGCAAACCGTCGGTCACGGTCGCGGATGTGTTCGGCTATGGCGAGCCGACGCAGCCGGTCGACGGGAAGCTGACGATCAAGGTCGGTCCCGAAGCGACCTACGTCATCGGCGCGGACGACGCCGTGCGCTCGAAACTGGAGGGCCCCAAACGCGGACGGGGCGTGCTGCCCGCGAACAAGCCGTCGAAGGTCATCCTCGTCGGGCACAGCGACCTGCCTACGGACAAGGGCAAGGACGTCTATGTGATGCGGGCTAACGAGACGTTCACTTACTCGGTGGATGTCTACAACTTCAACGAGACCGGCGGGTCGCGCGGGCGGGTGGAACTGCACGCGCCCGCCGGTTGGCAGGCCACCCCGGACGGCGTATCGGTGGACCTCGCCCCGATGGACCGCCAGCAGCTTGTGTTCCACGTCCGCGCCGTCAGTCCCCGACCGGGGATGCAGAAGCTGGTCAGCACGGGCAGTTTCGGGGGGCACGGCACAGCGTCGGCCGTCTCGACGTTCGTGGTCGACCCGGCCAGCCTCACACCCATCGCCGAGCAGCCTCTCGACCTGTCGCCCGATGTGTGGACGACCAGCGTCAGCGGCAACGGCAAGGCGGAGCATCGCCAGGGCGAAGGGGGAGCCTTCGTTCTGATCGGGCGCTTCGACAAGCCCGGCGACCGCTGGTGCTACGCGACGCAGTCGTTCGCCGTGCCGCGCGACTTCCGCAACTTCAGCGGAGTGAGTTTCGAGGTCCGCTCCAGCGCCGATGATCTCAACAGCCGCGTGCGCTTCATGGTGGCCGAGCCGAACGGCGCCCGGTACTTCACCGAGGCGGGCGCGCCGGCGTCGAAACAGTGGCAGAAGCTGGTCTTCACCTTCAGCGACATGGTGTGGGGCGCGTTCTCCAGTCCCGACCCCAAAGGCAAGCTCGACCTTGACAAGATCTCGCATATCGAGGTCGGTTTCAACACGCCGCTGGACGACATGACGCTCGAAGTGCGCGACCTGAAACTCGTGAAGCTGCAGTAGCAGGCCGCCTGGAGGGGCCGGGTCGTTCGGAGGGGCCGGACCTACGAGCGCAGCGAAATATCCGGCCCCGCCGCCGCGCAGGCAGCCTGGGGCCGGATACAGTTGGCAGCCTGCAGCCGCCCCGAGCGCCGATGGGGCTGGCGCTCTCGTAGTCCAGCCACTCCGAACGACTCGGCCCCGCCAACGTCGTCAACTACAGGAGCCTGTCGATGCCCGAACTGATGTCTCTCGTGCGCAGCACCGACGTCCCGACCGGAGCCGTCGGCATCTGGTGGATCGGCCAGGCGGGGTACATTTTCAAAACCTCGTCCGGCAAGGTCATCTTCATCGACGCCTATCTCTCCGGCGCGCTGGACGGGCCGCCGGAAGCCTGGCCGCGCCGGTATCCGCCGCCAATCCAGCCGGAGGAGGTCGAGTGCGATCTGTTCATCGCCACCCACAACCACTCCGATCACAACGACCTCGAGGCCATCCGGCGGATGGACTGGGACCGCATCGGGGCATTCCTCGGGCCGCGCAACGTCATCCGGGCGCTGCGGGGGATCGGCGTCCCCGAGGGGAAGCTGGTCCTTTGCGATGCGGGCGATACGGCGGTGGCGGCGGGGCTGAAGCTGCTGGCGACCTTCTGCATCCCGAACGACGCGGAGGCCCTCGACAGCGCGGGGTATCTCATCACCACCGAGGACGGGCTGAGGCTGTACCACACAGGCGACACGGGCTTCCACCGCTTCCTGTACTATATGGCCGCGCACCCGATTGACGTGATGTTCGTGTGCATCAACGGGAAGTTGGGGAACATGGGGGGCGACGAGGCGGCGGAGCTGGCGCGGTATTTGAGGCCGAAACTGGTCGTGCCGAACCACTACGACATGTTTGCGCGGAACATGGCCGACCAGTGGGAGTTCCTCGGGCGGTTGAATGCGACCGGAGTCGAGCCGCCGGCAAAGGTGCTGGAGGTGGGGGAGACGTTCGTGTACCGGATGGATGTAGCGAAGGCGTGACTTCGATCGACTTCTCATGCGATCTGGCGGCAGCCAGCCTCCGCACAAGAGAGGCCGGCGCCGCCCCCTTCGGGGGTGCGTCTTTCAATCGTAGGTGGATTATTACGCCGGTTGCGCGGCCCTGCTCGGCAATGAAATGCCCTGCGGAGAGATGGACGGCGATGGACCACAGAGACACAGAGGACACAGAGAACGGCAACGTCCCTTAACGCCTAGCGCGGGGCAGGCGGGCCGTTTCCCAGCCGTTCTCTGTGTCTCCGTGGTTCAATGCCGTTCGCCCTTCATCTTGGGATACGGTCAGCCTCTGACAAGATTCCGCCATGCCGTAATCCTCCAAATCCTATCAATCCTGTTCCCCTCGCTGTTCCCTGACGCCACGCTTGCGGCAGTCCTACCTGCAATTAGCGGGCGCCGCCCCCTTCGGGCTCCAGCGCTTTGCCGTTGTTTGGGAGGTGGGATTGATCCGGTACGGTCCGAAAGGGAAACAACAACGACGTTATCCTTTCCTCTGCAGGAAGGCTCTTCCTCAATGTATGTGGGTAGATGCCATGAGCTGGTCTTGGCGAGGGCGGTAGCCGACTGCTCTGGGGCAGCCGTTGCCGTTGCGTCCGCAGGACGCCCGGCGCGAAGCGCCCCTCAGCCGGGTGCT
>CAYWBK010000516.1:0-4243 GCA_964455745.1 uncultured Armatimonadia bacterium | reverse complement strand
GCCCGTGATTCGCACGCAAGATGTGGGTAAAGCATAGCCACTCGTGGAGAGGGGGGAACGGCTGACGGCAACGGCGGCGCCCGCCCCACGCGCGACAGGATTGTCGCGCCCACTTAGTTTCTGAGACAGACAGGATCGGCTGCAATCCACTCCATGAAGGGGGTCATTTGCATGACACGCCATTTGTTCGTGTGTTTCGTCGTTTTATCGGTCGTCCTGGCGGCAGGACTGGCGACGGGGCAGACAGTCGATGAGAACACCATCACGGTCACAGGGAACGGCAGCGCCGACAGCGAGGCTGACTGGGCCGAGGTCAGCTTGTCACTTCACGGGCAAGGGCCGACGGCGCAGGAAGCCGTCTTCAACTGCGCCGACATCTGCGACCGCGCTTCCGCCGCGCTCGCGAAGGTGGGCGTCGCGAAGGAGAACATCAAGGTGGGAGCGCCGCGCATCTCGCGAGCGTTCAACTACGGACAGATGGGGCCTGGTGATCCCGGGGCGGACATCAACCGATTCTCCGCCGCGAACACACTGACCGTCCGCATCAACAAGGTGAACGCGGCCACCGTGTACGACGACGTTGCGAAGCTCATGGACGCGGTCGTGACGGTCAAAGGCGCTGAGATGAGCCGCATGGACTACATGCAGGGGAGAATCGACAACTCGGATGCCGTCACCTTCGGGGTAAACGATCCGAAGCCGCTGAGGGCGCGCGCCATGACCGACGCACTCGATGACGCGAAGCAGCTCGCGGAGATCGCCGCTGCAGGCGCCCAGAAGAAACTCGGGCCGCTCGTCATGCTGTCGGTCCGATCCACTACATCGGGTCCGATGCCCTCCTATGGCTACGGCGGACCCGTCGCCCCATCGAAACCCGCGCGCGCCACCGTCTCCGTGGGCATCACGGCCACATACAAGCTGCAATAGGCGCGACTGGGCCACAACACCGCCAGTTTCGTACGGAGAGTCCGACTCGCCCGTGACGTCCTTATGGGAGGGATGTCCGCGCCTGTCGTCGAAATGCCGCTCGTACTTTACCCGCTCAGAAGGAGTACCTGCATGAACGCTTACGAACACCTCGCCGAATCCATCGCCGCTCGCGGCGTTGACGTTGCCGCCGTCCGCCAGGCCCTCAAATCGCAGGCCATCGAGACGCCATCGTGGGGATATGCCGACTCCGGCACCCGCTTCGGCGTCTTCAAGCAGCCGGGCGCGGCGATGAGCATCTACGAGAAGATCGAAGATGCGGCCATCGTCCACCAGCTCACAGGTGTCGCCCCGTCGATGGCCGTCCATGTGCTGTGGGACTTCGAGTTCGAAGGCACCCCTACCCCGGACGAACTCAAGCCCGTGATAGACTACGCCGCCAGCAAGAACATCCGCATCGGCGCGATCAACCCCAATTGCTTCCAGGCACAGGAATACAAGCTGGGGGCTATCGCCAATCCCTGCCCCAAGATCCGCCAGAAGGCGATCCAGCACATGATCGACTCGATTGAGATCGGCAAGATCGTGGGGTCGGACATCCTCAGCCTTTGGTTCGTCGACGGCACCAGCTACCCCGGCCAGGACGACTTCATCGCCCGCAAGCGGCGGGTCGAGGAGACGCTGCAGGCCGTCTACGCCGCCATGCCGCCCTCGATGCGGATGCTCATCGAGTACAAACTTTTCGAGCCGGCTTTCTACCACACCGACATCGCCGACTGGGGCGCCGCGTTCATCTTCGCCAACAAGTGCGGCGAGCAGGCACAGGTGCTTGTGGACCTCGGCCATCACGCGCGCGGGGTGAATATCGAGCAGATCGTCGCCTGGCTCATCGACGAGGGCAAGCTGGGCGGCTTCCATTTCAACAACGCCCGCTACGCCGACGACGACCTGACCACAGGCTCGGTGAACCCGTACGAAGTCTTCCTCATCTACAACGAACTGGTGAAAGCCGAGAGCCTGCCGAACCCGCCGAACATCGCCTACATGGTCGATCAAAGTCACAACGAGAAACTGAAGATCGAGGCGATGATCCAGACGATCGTCAATATCCAGACGGCATACGCCAAGGCGCTGTGTGTGGATCGCAAGGCCCTCGCCGCGGCGCAGGCCGAGGGCGACATCGTCGGGGCGGAGAACGTTCTGATCCGCGCGTTCAACACCGACGTGCAGCCGCTTCTGGCCTCGGTGCGCGAGGAGATGGACCTCGAGCCGTGCCCGCTGAAAGCCTACCGCGCGAGCGGCTACCAGCAGAAGATCGAGGCCGAGCGCGGCTTCCGGGAGAGCAAGGGCGGGCTGGGGTAAGGGGACGGCTTGGCGATTCTGACCGCGAAGACACGAAGACACGAAGACACGAAACGGCCATGCGGGCCTCGACAAGGGTGGGCCAGCCGTTTAGTGCCCTCGTGTCTTCGTGGTCAACCATTCCCCTGATTCCCGCCACACTGGGCTAGAGCCTGCGTCGCAAGCACGGAATCGCTACCAGCGAACCGGAGGTGCTGTCTTGGCCGAGATCGTAGATCGAGAGCGGCAGATCGCGCGGACGGAGGATCTTCTGCGCGGGGGCTGGGAGCTTCGAGAGAAGCTCATGGCCGATCCGCAACGTCCGACATATCACCTCATGCCGCCGGCGGCGTGGATGAACGACATCAACGGGGCTGTGTACTGGCACGGGCGCTATCATGTCTTCTACCAGCACACCCCGAACATGGCTCACTGGGACAACATCCGGTGGGGACACGCCTCCAGCGTCGATCTCGTGCACTGGGTTCACCACCCCATCGTTCTGTCGCCCGACCCCGACGGCCCGGATCGTGAGGGCTGTTTCAGCGGAATGATCGTGGACTGCGACGGCGTCGCCACGGCGGTCTACCACGGCAACCCGGACGGCATGTGCCTCGCGACCAGCCATGACGATGACCTCATCACCTGGACCAAGCACCCCGCGAACCCGGTGATCCCGGTGCCGAAACCTGGTGACGCGGGCTTTGGCGAGTACCGGGTCTACGACCCGTGCGCGTGGCGCGAGGGCGACACCTGGTACGCCCTGTGCGGGCATGTGCGCCCCGAGGGCCGCGACACCGCTTACTTGTTCCGGTCGAGCGACCTCGTACACTGGACGTTCGTGCGCCGGTTCTACGAGCCGCGCCCCGAGTGGACGGAGCAGGGCGAAGACTGCGCCGTGCCGACGTTCTTCCCCCTCGGTGACAGGTATATGCTCCTGTTCGACAGCCACAAGTACGGGTGCCAGTACTACCTCGGCCGATATGGCGATGGAGTGTTCGTGCCCGAGGACCACGGGCGCATGAATTGGGCTGGCGGGCAACTCACTGCCGCGATGAACATGCTGGACGCGGAGGGCCGCCGCCTTTTCCTCGGATGGGTCTGCGAGGCCCGGCAGGACGCGACATCCCGCGCCGCCGGTTGGGCTGGTGTGATGACACTGCCGAGGGTGCTCGCGCTCCGCGACGACGGGACGCTGGGCATCGAGCCGATCCCGGAGATCGAGGTCTTGCGCCGGGACCACCAGCATCACGACGGGCTGGCCCTGGCCGCAAACGCCGAAGTGGCAATCGGAGAGGTGCGAGGCGACTGCCTGGAGATCGCCCTGCGCTTCGCCCCGCATCAGGCGGACGAGGTGGGCCTCGCCGTCAGGTGCTCCCCCGACGGCTCCGAGCGCACCGAGATCGTCTATCGCGCGAGCGATGCGACTTTGCGGATCGACACCTCGCGATCGAGTGTCAGCGAAGACGTCGTCCGCCCCTGGCCGTGTCCCTGGGGGGTGATGTACGCCGATCCGCTCGAGGCTCGCGTGCTACCCTATCACGACGAACCCGTGCCGATCGCCGATGTGCCGGTCCAGATCGCGCCGCTGAGGTTGTCGCCCGGCGAGGTCCTCGACCTGCGCGTGTTCCTGGATCGGTCGATCATCGAGGTCTTCGCCAACGGGCGGCAGTGCATCACCCAGCGCATCTACCCCTCGCGCGAAGACAGCCTGGGCGTCTCACTGTTCGCGCGCGGCGGCGAAGCGCATCTCATGCAGTTGGACGCCTGGCGGATGGGCCCAGCCGGGACATAGGGCGCACCGGCATCTCAGTACCCAGACGCGAAGCGAGGACCGGCTCATCACCGGTCCTCGTTGTGCTTCCTGCGTAGACTATCGCGGAAATGCTGCGGCCGTTGCCGTTTCCCCCTCCCTACGAGGGCTATGCTTTACCCACATCTTGCGTGCGAATCACGGGCCGTTGCCCCAAAAGGC
>CAYWBK010000515.1:0-4267 GCA_964455745.1 uncultured Armatimonadia bacterium | reverse complement strand
ATTCAACAGCCAGAGGACAGGCCGTCGGGGCTATGCTGCTACGGGACTATCCGTCGTGCCGTAATTCTCCAAATCCGATCAATTCTGTGTCCTGCTCCGTTCCCTGCCGCCACGCTTGCGGCAGTCCTACCTACAATCAGTGGGCGGACCCATTGTCGGGGTCACGGTCGGAGGGGAAAATGGCCTCGATCTTTGCCTACGTCAGAAACCGGAATTCGTAAGATTGTGTTATGATAATAGGAGGTACTGGAGTTCACGCTTCCCCTGATTATGGAGGCCCGGCCAAGGTGAAGAAGACGCGTTACATCCTCATCGCTGCTGTAGCACTGATTCTGGTCGTGCGCGGTGTCTTCGCGGTGAAGGGCACGTTCACAGCGAATGCGGAGGGACGCCAGAAGTACGAGAAAAAGAAGGCGGATCAGGCAAAGTCCAGCGACAAACACAAGCCCGTCGGAGATGCGCTCCCCAAGCCCATCGGCCCGGAGAATGCGCCGGTGAAGATCACGGTTTTCGTATCAGGGACTAACTCCTGCCACTCGGACACGGTAACCAGTGTCCAGGAGCTGGCCGCGCAGGAGACCTACAAGGACAAGATGCGCGTGGAGTTCCTGGACACCGCCAAGCCTGAAGTGAAGAAGATCGCCGACGCGAGCAAGATCGGCTGCGAGGCCGGACTGCTCATCAACGGCAAGTCAACCATGATAGTGCCCGGTCATGGAGAGATGGGGCTTGTGGTCTTCAGCGGACCTATGGGGAAGAAGAACTACACTCGCGACGATCTCATCGCCGCCATCGCCCAGGTAATCAAGGAGAAAGCAGCCGGGAAGACGAAATAGACCCCGGAGCCCGCCGCGGCTCATGTAACGGAAAGAATCGGTGCCCGTGACGAATTCGCCCCTTAAGGTTTGCGTCACCGTTACCGATAGTTTACCTGCCAATTGTGAAGCAGCCATTTTTGCCCGATTCGAAGCCACTTCGCAGCAACACTCAACGCCAAACACCACATTGACAGGGGGAAGCAGCCTACGGCACGGCGGGAATCTACTGACAGCCTACATGGCCCTTCAGCCGAAACCGGGAATTCGGCCAAGGCAGAACGCTCGACCGACGGTCGTCCTATCGACAGTCGGTTTAGCGATGGCCGATCCACCATCGACCCCACCCTTGTTGGCCCTGCCCATGTTGGGCACACCCTCTTCGACGCCCCCGAAGCCCTCGATGATGCGCCGCCGTTTGCGGGCTGTATGCCGCTGCCGCGCATCGGCCGCGATGAGATGAATCTGTGCGAGTTCCCTTTTGCGCTGCTCACCGACCGCGCGCCCAAGGGGCTCAACACGGTGGTGTTCGCGGACCGGGTCGAGGGCAAGGACCGCGTGCCGGTCGAGCGCATCTGGACCGTTACCGGGAGCGACAAGTTCGGCCTCCCGATCGCCGGCGACGAGCAGGTCTACATCGCACTAATGGAGGTCACCAAGGAGCAGGGGTTCGAGGACCGACGGGTCTACATCACCCGCTATGACCTCATCAAGCGCCTCGGTTGGCCGGACAAGGGCGACAGCTATCGCCGCCTGCGCGACGGCCTCGACCGGCTTCTCGGGGTGACGATCAAGGCCCAGCGGGCCTTCTGGGACAATGCGGCGCGCAAGTACGTGGACGTGGGCTTCCACATCATCGACGACTACGCGCTGTATGACGAGACCCCCGGACGGAAAGCCGCGGCGCCCCAGGCTCCGATGCCCCTGTCATATATCTCGTGGAACTCGGTGATCTTCGCCTCCTTCCAGGCCGGGAACATCAAGCAGCTCGACGCGGACTTCTACTTCGGCCTGCGCTCGGCTATCTCCCGGCGGCTGTTCCGGTATCTGGACAAGAAGCGCTATGACGGCAAGGCGGTTTTCCGCATCGGGATGCAGAAGCTCGCCTTCGAGAAGCTGGGGATGAGCCGCCACTATTTCCCCAGCCATATTCGCCAGGAGCTTCGGCGCGCCCACGACGAACTTTGCGAGAACGGGTATCTGCGGGGCGTCGAGATCCTCAAGACCGACCGGCGCTCACCCGAGCAGGTCGTGTACCACTTTGCCGCCCGGAAGGCCACAGGCCCCAGGGGCGCGCGCACGACCGCCGAGCAAGACACCCTCGCCGCACAGCTCAAGCAGGCGGGCGTGACCGAACGCGTTGCGAAGGAGCTGGCCCAAGGTTGCCCCGAGGAGGTCGCGGCGCAGCTTGAGTATCTCCCCTACCGCAAAGCGGATGACGCGGCGGCGGTGGTCGTCGAGGCGATCCGCAACAAGTGGGAGCCGCCGGCATCCTTCCTGAAAGCCCAGGCGCACAAGCAGCGCCTCGCCCATGAGACCGCCGAGACCGAGGCCGCGGAGAAAGCGCGTCGAGCCGAACAGGCGACGAAAGAGCGGGAGAAAGAACTGCAGCAGGCGGCGTGGGATGCGCTGACCGATGAGGAGCGGCAGGCCATTGAGGCGGAGGCGCTGGCGGCATTGCAGACGCAGAACGCGATGGTGGCGCGGCGGCCTGAAAGTGCGGCCTATAAGGCGCTGTTCAAGACGGAGTGTTTGAGGAGGGCAAGAGGGTAACGGCACCTCACTCCCCGGCCCGGCGAACGGCAAACCTCACCCCCCTGCCCCCTCTCCAATGCCGCGCAGAGCGCGGCCCGTGGAGAGGGGGAGCACGGCAAGCGGCCCCTGGCCGTTAGCCTTTCCCCTTTCGGCACGGGAGGGGTGTCCGCGTGACGGCAAACCTCACCCCCCCTGCCCCTCTCCACTCGTACCTGTTTGGCGACTGTTTCATCAGACCATGTGGTAGCGCGATTTATCGCGCCAAATGCGGCCGAACTGCCCTCCGCCCATTACGCCGTCAACTGCGAGCAAGCACTCCGTCGAAGTCGAAGCGTTGGTAATCATACGACGTGATCCGCGCGATAAATCGCGCTGCCACATGGTCGGAAGGAGGTGTCGCTAAACACATACCTCCACTCGTAGAGAGAGGGAGCACGGCGGCTTGTCCCGCGCCCTGCCTCTTCCCCACCTCCAAATCCTACTGTTGCGGGCTACTTCATGATCCCCTGTAACAGGTCCACCAGGCGATAGCCGGCCAACGCCATGCAACGGCGCGCTACCTTGCGGGCATCTGTTGCGTAGGTCGGCGGGAGCGGGGGAGCATCGCCCTGGGCCGATGGAGTGATACCTTTCAGGTCGCCGTTGAGATAGGCCCATTTGATCGCGGCTGTGCGGCTGTCGAGGCTCCAGGCCTCCGGCGTCGCGGGTCCGTTCAACTCGGGAAGCCGGTCTCGCTGGAGACCGGGGGTCGTGGCTATTCCGCCGGCGATCCTGAGGATGTTGAAGGTCGCCCGCGTTGTGCCCAATAGATCGTCCCAGAACGCGTGGAGCTTGACGTTCCCGCCGCGCGGGCCTGCGACGATGAAGTCATTCCCGCCCCGATCTCCCCTTGGATAATCGGCGGTGAACAGACTGGCGCAGTGCAACGGCTGATGCACGTCCCCGACGAGATGGATCACCCAACTGAGATATGCCGCCCGGTCCTCCGCCGTCCGCTTCGGATCCTGCACAGCCTGGATGCTGAGGTGCATCGCCGACAGCAGGTTGTCGCCGGGCGCCAGGGCGGACTCCATCGGGAATGACGGCGGCTTGAGGGGGTAGTCCACGAAGTGCCACTCGGGGTGATCGTAAGGGTTGCCCGTTCTACGGATGTCATCGGGCCAGGTGCTCGCCAGCATGAAGCGATACAGGTTCGGATCGAAGTCCGGCGCGGCGGCCAGCGCCTTCGGCCAGTCAACGTCGCCCGGCTTCTGCGGGTGCATCCCCGGGTGGCTCATCAAGAGCGCGTCAACGCTCTGCCTCGCTGCCGGAGACAGGTTTCTGTAAGCCAAGGCGGCGATCGTCATGTGCCCGGTCGCGTTCCAGGCCTGGGCCATTTGAGTGAAGAGTAGTGAAGCGACAAGAAAGGCAACAGACCGTAAGATGCGCATGGGGGGAGAGCCTCCTTTGGCAAGAGCACGGAGTAACATTCGGCGTTTGAGGGGGAAGGGCCTGCTGGGGAGGGCGGACCTCACCCCCCGACCCGCTCTCCACTCGTGGCTATGCTTTACCCACATCTTGCGTGCGAATCACGGGCCGTTGCCCCAAAAGGCCCGAAGGGCCGAAAGAGTTTAGCCAGGCTCGCAAGAGCCTGGAAAGCAGTCCTCCTTGGATAAGAACAGCCCCCGAAGGGGGCGGCACAAATGGTGCGATGTTGT
>CAYWBK010000514.1:0-4295 GCA_964455745.1 uncultured Armatimonadia bacterium | reverse complement strand
CACACGGTGGGGGCGGGCGTCGTGACGAAGATCATCAAGTAGGGAACGGCGAGAGGCGTACGGTCTATCCCCGATTTTAGTGCGGAAGAGAGTTGTGTTGGCTATGGCACAGACCAAGTTCGTTCTGAAGTGTTCGGTCTGCAAGGACGGAAACTACGTCAAGACCAAGAACAAGCAAAACGTGACGGGCAACCTCACGTTGAAGAAGTTCTGCCCAAAGTGCCGCGCTCATACGCCGCATGGCGAGGCGCGCTTGCGCAAGTAGTCGGGTAGTCGGCGCCAGCTTTGAAGGCGCATCGTAGCTGTCGCAAATGCAGGGGTGTAGCTCAATTGGCAGAGCAGCGGTCTCCAAAACCGCAGGCTGTGGGTTCAAGTCCCGCCGCCCCTGCCACTGAACAATGAACGCGGCGGTCGTGGCGGGGGCTTGGCGACGCGCCGAAGTCGCTGTCGCAAGCGGGCCCGTGGGTGGTCCGCTTTCGCGCCCTTATCCGCCGTCTGACCGCGGCACATCATGTCCATCTTAGGACGGGGTCGTCAACATGGCCACCAGTGGTACAGCTCAGGCAGGCTTCACGACCAAGCTCAAGCGCCCGTTCGTCAGCGGCGTGCGCTTTCTCAAGGATGTCTGGGCCGAACTGCAGCGCGTGGTCTGGCCCAGCCATGAGGAGACTTACTCCTACACCGCTGTCGTGATCATCGCGGTCGTGGTCGTGGCCATCTGGGTCGGTGCCCTCGACATGATCTTCACGGGCCTTGTCAGGGCGTTCAACCTCTATCATTAGCGAGCGACACACCGGGGTTATGTGACGGGCCCCGCAACCGGAATGCTTCCCCCGGCATGGGAAAGGGGGCAGGATCGATGGCAATGCAGTGGTACGTGGTGCACGCCCTCACGGGTAAGGAAAACAAGGTCCGACAGAGCATCGAAAAGATGGCGGAGTCGCGCCACCTGACCCATCTGCTTGGCCGCATTCTGGTGCCCACTGAGACCGAGATCCGCTCTGCAGCGGGCAAACGCCGCGAGGTCAAGCGCAAGCTGTACCCCGGATACGTCCTGGTCCAAATGCACCTCAGCGACGAAATGCGTCACTTGATCCAGCAGACTGCGGGGGTCACGCATTTCGTCGGGTCATCCGACACACCGGTCCCCCTCAAGCAGTCCGAGGTCGACGAGATTCTGCGCACGGTTGGCGAAGAGGCCCAGAAGCCCAAGGCCGTTTGGGCTACCGGACAGAGCGTGCGAATCACCGAGGGGCCGTTCACCGAGTTCACCGGTCGGATCGTGGAAGTCAACGCCGAACGCGAGACGCTCAAAGTCCTCATTTCGATCTTCGGCCGCGAGACTCCGGTCGAGGTCGATTTCACGCAGATCGAGAAGCTATAGTCCGCATCATTTGTGAATGCGGGGCAGCCGGAAGGCGCGCGGAAGGTTAAGGAGTCAGTGTCATGGCGAAGAAAGTCATCGGGATGGTCAAACTGCAGTGCCCCGCGGGGAAGGCGAATCCGGCGCCGCCGGTCGGCCCGGCCCTCGGTCAGCAGGGCGTCAATATCATGGAGTTCTGCAAGACCTTCAATGAGCGCACTGCCAGCCAGATCGGCGACATCATCCCCGTGGAGATCACAGTCTACCAGGACCGCAGCTTCACGTTCATCTGCAAGACGCCCCCGGCCGCCAATTTGCTGATTAAGGCGCTCGGCAAGGACAAAGGCAGCGGCGTTCCGAACCGCGAGAAGGTCGGGCGGCTCACGCTCTCCCAGATCCGCGAGATCGCCGCGAAGAAGCTGCCGGACCTCAACGCCCGCGACGTCGACGCCGGCATGAAGATCATCATGGGCACCGCCCGCTCGATGGGCATCGAAGTCGTGCCTGATTAGGCACAAGGGTACAGGGCTGGGGATCAGGGAAATGGCCTGAAACCCGGAACCTGACACCCGCAGTCCAATAATACGCCCGTGACGACCTCGGGGCTTACGGTGGCCGAATCGGTCAGCGGCGGAAGGCAAAACCCCCGCCTTCCGCGCCCGAAACGAGGCAGGGCGAAAAAGGGTGAGACCAAATGGCAGGCAAGCACAGCAAGCGGTACCGCGATATAGCCAAGGGCGTCAATCGAGAGCAGACTCACGGCGTCGCCGAGGCGCTCGAACTCGTGAAGTCCCTGGCCAACGCCAAGTTCGACGAGTCGATTGAGGTTCACATCAAGCTGGGCGCCGACCCGGCGAAGGGCGATCAGCAGGTTCGCGGGACGATCGTTCTCCCGCACGGCACCGGCAAGACCATCCGCGTCGCAGTGTTCGCCGAGGGCGAACATGCGGCGGCAGCCCAGGCGGCAGGCGCGGATCGCGTCGGCGGCGAGGACCTCGTGCAGGCCATCGACGAGGGCTGGGGCGACTTCGACATTCTCGTCGCGCACCCCAGCATGATGCGCGTCGTCGGACGCCTCGGCAAGAAGCTCGGCCCCCGTATGCCCAGCAAGAAGGCCGGCAACATCACCGACGATGTCGCTGCGGCGGTCGGCGAGCTTAAGGCCGGTCGCGTCGAATATCGCATGGACCGCACCGGAGTGGCCCACGTATCGGTCGGCAAAGTATCGTTCGACAATGACAAGCTGTTGGCGAACTTCCAGGTCCTGATGGAGGCAATCGTCAAGGCGCGTCCGGCCGCCGTCTCCGGGCGCTTCATCCGCACCGTGTCGATGTGCTCCAGCATGGGGCCCGGCGTGAAACTCGACGTCGATGCCGCAGTCGCAAAGGTCGCGTAACACAAACAAAGACAGGCTGTCACTGACCAAAGACAGCGGGCGCACCACGCTCAAAGGCCTGACCTCGACCCCGAGTCGATGGCCGGGCCGCCCGCCGAGGCCGGGAGCCACCCCACCGGATGCAGGGCGCAATGCGCCCTTCAGATGCGTCCTCACAGGGAGTCCCCGACCGGGACTCCCTGTTTCGTTACAGCCATGCCGCGAATGCGGCTAACCTCACCCCCCGGCCCCCTCCACTTGTGGAGAAGGGGGGAGAGCGATTAGCGGCAACGGACGGCTCGCGGGCGAGACGCCGGCGCCACGCGGGAGTTTTCAAAGCACATTCAGCGACCATAATACGAGGAGGTGAACATGCCCACCCCTGCCAAAGAAGCCAAAGTCAGTGAACTGCGGGATCTGTTCGAGAAGTCGCAGGCCTTGTGTCTGACCGAGTTCCGGGGCCTGTCGGTTGCCCACATGTATGAGTTGCGCAGCCAGGTCATCGCCGCCGGCGGACAGATGGCCGTCGTTAAGAACCGGCTCATGCAGATCGCCGTTGCCGGCACGCCGGCTGAGGGTCTGGCCGAGTATCTCGAGGGGCCGACAGCCGTGATCTTCTGCGATGCCGATCCGGTCGCGCCGGCCAAGGCCGTCACCGAGTACGGCAAGACGCACGACTACGTCGCTCTGAAGGCGGCCTATGTCGATGGCCGCATCTTCAACGCGCAGCAGGCGGTCGCTCTTGCCGAGTTGCCGCCCACCGACCAGATCAAGTCGATGGTCGTCGGCGCGATCGCCGGACCGCTCAACGGTGTGTTCGGCGCAGTCAACGGGGCTCTCACGAGCCTGCTTTACGTGCTACAGGGCAAGATCGACAAAGAGCAAGGCAGCTAGAGCCGTAGGGGCTCCGTGCCGCCGGCCGTAGGCCGCCCGAAGGGCAGGCCGATAATGGAAATGGGACACTCAGGAGGAGATAAAGATGACGGTTGACGAGATCATTGCTGCGATAAACGGGCTTTCGGTGCTCGAGCTCGTCGAGATGAAGGACAAGCTGCAGGACGCCTGGGGCGTCAGCGCCGCCGCGCCGGTCGCCGTGGCCGCCGTGGCTGCTGAGGCAGCTCCGGTCGTGGAGGAGAAGGAGTACTTCAAGGTCTCCATCGTCGATGTCGGCGCCGAGAAGATCCAGGTCATCAAGGCCGTCCGCGAGATCACGAACCTCGGCCTGAAGGAAGCCAAGGAGCTCGTCGAGTCGCTACCGGCTGTCGTCGGCGACGAACTACCCAAGGATGAGGCCAACGCACTTAAAGAGAAGCTCGAGGCCCAGGGCGCCAAGGTCGAGCTGTCGTAAGCTTGCCGAACCCAGCGCGTGTTTCCGAGAAGAGCCGGCGAGAGATCGTCGGCTCTTTGCGCGTGTGCCAACAGACGCGCCGGCGCATGTCCGAACGGGAAGGGGCTCTTCCTCAATGTGTGTGGGTAGATGCCATGAACTGGTCTTGGCGAGGGGGGGGTAGCCGACTGCTGTGGGTAAGCCGTTGCCGTTGCGTCCGCCAGGACGCC
>CAYWBK010000513.1:0-4327 GCA_964455745.1 uncultured Armatimonadia bacterium | reverse complement strand
CCCCTCCTTGAACCGCATCACGCTGTAGTGGATAACCGCCTCCAAATCGCCCTGATAGGCGCACCAGATCTGTGCGCATAGCAGTAATACCCTATATATATAGTCGCGCGAAACCTATACTAGTATCTAGATGTGTCCCTAGATGCTCAGAAGTATGCGGTCAAACCGACTATCAACACTATCAACAAAGTTTTCCACGGAAAACCGTGCCGGAAAACCGCGCCGGTATACCGTCCCGGAATCCCGTCGCGGGAGGCAGAACCGACCTGCCCGGCACGGCCCACGCAAGGGCGCCGAACGCCCTCGGCGAGCCGCTCCAGCCCCAGGCGCTCACGATTCCCGGCCCCGGGCCGGGCGCGCGCCTGCCCATAATCCTCGGCCACGAGGGCGTCGGCATCGTCTGGCGTCGCGCCGTCAGTTGTGGCAGGTGCATTTCCGGTGCCATCGGGAAACAATTGCCGCTCTGCCCGTACCGCAAGGTCTACGGCATCTCCCTTCCGTGCGGCAGATCGCCTTACTTGAATGGCTGCTATGCGAATCATCTACATATAAGGCCACACAGCGAGGTCATCAACCCTGTCCTGGCTGCCATGTTCGGCGCTCAGCGCCTGACCTTGCAAAGTCCTTCGGCTGCATCGCGGCAAACGTGAGTCGAACTTCCGAGGAGGATCGTCCGGGGATCGTCCGCGAGTTGACGCATTCCGCCGGAGCGGATACTGTTATCGACTGTGCAGGCACGGCGGGGGTGAGGCACACTCAGGAGGCATCGAAATGACCAGTTCCACAAGTAGTTACGATCTCATCGTAGTAGGCGGCGGGCCGGCGGGGTATGTCGCGGCGGTGCGGGCGGCGCAATTGGGGGCTCGCGTGGCCGTCGCCGAAGCCCGCGAGATGGGGGGGACGTGCCTCAATCGCGGCTGCATCCCCTCGAAGGCCCTCATCAAGTCCGCGTCGCTGGTCGAGGAGGCCGCCGCGGCGCGGCGCTTCGGCGTCACCTTCGGCGAGCCGACCATCGACCTCGACGGCATCCGCAAGCATAAGTCGCGCACCGTCAAGCAGCTCGTGTCGGGCGTCGAGATGCTGCTGAAGGGCAACCGGGTCGACTCTCACCTCGGCTGGGCGAAGGTCACCTCGCCGACGACGGTGCAGGTCACCGCGTCCGACGGGGCCGTCACCGATCTGGAGGGCAAGTACATCCTGCTGTGCTCGGGCTCGGAGCCGATGATCCCGCCGATCCCCGGCGCGGACGCCGGCCCGACGGGCGGCATCTTCACCTCCGACGACGCGGTCGATCTCCCCGGGCCGTACAAGTCCATCGTCATCATCGGGGCCGGCGCGCTGGGCTGTGAGTTCGCATACGTCTACTCGCGCCTGGGCACGGCGGTGCATCTCATGGAGATGATGCCGCGCATCGTCCCCACCGAGGACCCCGAGGCCACCGATCTCCTCGCGAAGTCGCTGAAGAAGGGCGGTGTGCGCATCTACACCGGCGCGAAAGTCGCGGCGATCCACCACACGGACAGCGGCAAGCGCGTGGCGTTCGAGGCGGAGGGCAAGGCGGGCGAAGTCGAGGCCGACGCGGTGCTGGTCGCCGCCGGGCGGCGCGCGGTGTCGGCGAACATGGGCCTGGAAGAGGTGGGCATCGAGTTAGACCGGGGGCGCATCATGGCCGACGGGACCCTCAAGACCGCGGTGGACACGATCTACGGTGCGGGCGACTGCCTGCGCGGAATAGGCCTCGCGCACCTCGCCTCGCACGAGGGCATCGTGGCGGTGGAGAACATGATGGGCGAGGGTGGGCACGTCAACTATGATGCAGTTCCAGCCTGTATCTTTACACATCCCGAGATAGGCTCGGTAGGCATCCGCGAGGCGCAGGCGAAGGAGCGCGGCATCGAAGTCGCGGTGGGCAGCTTCCCATTCCAGGCCATCGGCAAGGCGACGGCGATAGGGGAGAGGGAGGGCTTCGTGAAGCTGATCGCCGACGCAAAGACGGGCCAACTGATAGGCAGCACAGCGATAGGCCCCGCCGCGACGGAACTGATCGCCGAAATCACCCTGGCCATAAGCCTCGGCGCAACAGCGAATGACGTAGCTGAGACGATTCACTCGCACCCGACCCTGTCGGAATGCGTAGGCGAAGCGGCCCTGGCAGTGCTGGGAAGGGCCATCCACATGCCGCCGGTGAAGTAGAGGGCAGGGAGTTAAGGAAAGAGAATCGCGATTCGCTTTCCTTAGGTGTGACAGAGGGAAAGAACTCTTTCCTAACGCGTCCGCGGAGTGGCGGTGGCGGTGCTGGGAAGGGCTACTCACATGCTGGCGGGTTAGGGCAGGAGCGGGTATGGGCAAAGGGGGCTACACGATAGGTCTCTACGGGCGCTACCAGGAGTCACTGGAGAGGCTGCGCATCCTGCGCGAGAACGTGCGGGACGGCCTTGTGACCGGCGGGCTTCTGGGGGTCCTGTTTGGTGCACGGAGTAACGTGCTCGGAAGTGCCGCAGCATGGTTCGTTTGCCTGTCACTTGCGGACTGGATACTGTCCCGCCACATTCTCCCTCTCGTTCACGGACTCGTAGTCGATGGCTACCTGGGCCAGCTTCCGCACTATCCGAGTTCGGAGGCAATCACTGCGGTGCTCACAGTCGCTGTGGGCGTCACGGGCGGGATTCTGGCGATACTTCTCGCGATCTCGCTGCTCGTTGTAGAGCTGTCTTTCAGCCGGTACACCACAAGGGTTGTGCGGTTCCTCCTAAACGAGCCTTACGGCCGCCGTGTCCTGGGCATGATGATCCATGCCCTGCTCTTGGGGCTTTGGACGCTGTTCCTGTGTCACGTCTTGCCGTTCAGGCTGTTCCTAACGCCAGTCGTGACGTTGGGCCTGTGCACGCTCTCCGTAGGCTCTCTCATCACCTATCGCGTGCGAAGCATGGTTGGCGTCCTGCCTCAGGATGCGATCGAGCAAATACGCGCCAACGGCGTTCGTGCGCTGGAGCGTGCTGCGTCGCGGTGGGCAGGCCTGGGCCGCTCTGTGGACACTGGGCTGCGTGAACGCTTGCGTGACAACGTTGAGTTGCTCGCGCATTTCGGTCGCGTACTGGTGACCAGCGACAGAGAGGAACCCGAACGCAACGCGGCGGTGATGGCTCTCGGCGTCATACTCATGGAGTACATCCTTGTACGACGTCGTTTCCATCACGCACGGTCGTGGTTTCCTCTGCGGCAAGTGAGGGTTCCAACTGACAACTTGGCAGGTCAGGAGTTCGCGCGCCCGTACCGAACGTACGCGTTGGGACCGGCGGTCAAGGAGGAACCCGACACGGAGTGGCTGGAGAACCTGATACTGGCGAGAACCCGCGTACTGGCAACGGAGGATACAGAATCGCATCCCGGACAACCCGATTGCGCCCGTGCGGCCGGTTTCGTGCTGCCCCAGCTTCTGCAGGATGCGTGGGAAGGCCAGGAGGAGACGGTCTTCTACAGCATCTGCGATGCACTGGAGCGTCTCCTACGCCATTCGTCGTTCCATGAAGCAGCAGGGTGGCTCGCCGTTCAGGAACTCTACAAGGTGGCATACGTGATCGTCGATGACCACCGGAAGCGCACTGCGGTCCGGGCGCAAGACGTGCCGTGGGCATCCGAGGAGGCCATCGTTAGACTCGGTCATCCGGCCATCATCCAGGACGTGCTGCTGACAGTCGCCGAACAGGTTAGAATCGAGCGTGATGCCTACGCCCGCGTGGTGACCCCGCCAGCCGTGCTTACGGATCTCGTCAACACAGACGTGAACTCCCGCCTGGACGCTTTCCAGGACAAGGCATTCGCCAGGGTCTGGGATATAGTCGCGGAGTTCGCGCTAGAGGCAGCAGCCAGCTGTGACAAAGACATCGCGCCCAGCTTGGCACGCATGCTATTGCTACTGTACCGCCGCCCCATCGTCCGGGGCCGCCCTGCCCTTGCCGCAGAGCGGCTGACGCCTACGGTCACCCTGGTGGCTTGGCTTACCGAGGGTATGGAAGTGCCTACGGAGGCCATGGAGGAGTTGTCGGAGGAAACCAACGAGGCCGTCTTCGGTGCCATAGATGTGGCCGACACTGACGCGCTGCGTACCCTCTTACCGCTCTCTCTGCGCTTTGTGTCCCGACGGTACCCAACGGTTAACGTCGATTCGCTGGACTGCGTGATGAGCTTCGTCGCTGCTGTGGGCGGCTACGCGCTGGGCGTCTCCGAACTACGCCAGATGCCCGGAATTCACGATCTCGTGAAGACAATGCTTGCTAGCGCATCTTTGACAGTTTGCGCCCTTGTTGCGCGGGGCACCCCTCGTAGT
>CAYWBK010000512.1:0-4368 GCA_964455745.1 uncultured Armatimonadia bacterium | reverse complement strand
TATCATTCGCCAAACGGCGGGCCGTTTCATGTTAGCCCCTCCTTGAACGGCGTCTCGCCATAGGTTAGCGCCTATGCCCCCGGTCCTTCTCCACTCGTGGAGAGAAGGGGACGATTAGCGACAGCGTCAGCGGGCGAGACGCCCGCCCCACGCGGCGGTTCTTCGGATAGCCAGCGAACAAAGGAGCATTTCAGTGAACAAGCCTGTTGTGATCGCGCACCGGGGATGGTCGGCCGTCGCGCCGGAGAATACGCTGGTCAGTTTCCGCAAGGCGCTTGAGATGGGCGCGCCGACGATGGAGTGCGATGTACATCTCACGCGGGATGGGCATGTCGTCGTCATGCACGACCCGGCGGTCGATCGCACGACGGACGGCGCCGGGAAGATCGCCGACATGACGCTGGAGGACATCAGGCGACTGGATGCCGGGTCGTGGAAGGGGCCTGAGTACACCGGCGAAAGGGTGCCCCTGCTATCGGAACTGCTGGAGTTGACGCGCGGGAAGACCCTTCTATGCCTCGAGATCAAGGCCGAGGGCATCGCGGCGCAGGTCGTCGATGTCATTCGCCAGGCGGACGCAATCCGCGATGTGGCGATCATCTCGTTCAGCTTCGACACCTGCTGCGAGGTGCGCCATCTGGAGCCGCGCTTGCCGGTGGGTTTCCTGTGCCTCGGGGTTGAAGCGGGCGATGATGCTGCGGCTTGGGAGCTAACGGAGAAGGTGTTGATAGGAGGATTGCAGGCGATCAGCGCGTTGTACAAAGGCGTGACGCCGGAACTGCGGCGGGCGACGAAGGCGCGCGGGCTGGCTCTCTGGGCGTGGACGATGGACGATGAGGAGAGCCTGCGGGCGATGATCGACCTGGGGGTGGACACGATCACCTCAAACCGGCTTGACCTGGCGATGGAGGTCCTCGCCAGCTACGGACGGTGACGCCCTATGCCTACCATTTACCCAAGTTGTGGGGTGTCTGAGCCGCGCGAAGTATGTGTTTGGCGACACTTCCTTCAGACCATGTGGTAGCGCGATTTATCGCGCGGATCACGTCGTATAGTTACCAACGCTTCGACTTCGACGGAGCGTTTGCCCGCAACTGACGGCGCAATGGGCGGAGGGCAGTTCGGCCCGCATTTGGCGCGGTAAATCGCGCTGCCGCATGGTCTGAGGAAACAGTCGCTGGACAGGTACCGCGTGAAGCGCGGCTGCAGACGGGGACCCCACAACCCCGGGGAAGCACGTTGTGCGCGCTACTGGCGGCCCCCCGCGCCAGAATGAACGGCATTGGCTCTACATCCCGTCGTCCCGCGCGGTGTATCGGTAGTTGAAGCGCCCGATGGGAGCGGCGTCGCCATTGATCGTGAATTCGTTGATGTCGCCGGGTTTCTGGATGTTGTCCGCCCACTTGAAGTCGAAATGTACGGGCTTCCCCGCCATGCCGAGGTCGGCGCGGCGCACTGACAGCATCATCTCGTTCCCCTGCACCCGAAAACGCACCTCGGCCTTCGGCTTCCAAGTCCAGCCGCCCTGGTTCTCCTCCAGCAGCGTCGTGGTCGCATCTTTGACGGTGCGATTCACGATGAAGTCATAGCCCTCCCAGCCGGTCGCGTGGTTTTGGTCTGCGTCGATGAAAAGCATCATCCAGTTCGGGTCGCTCGAAGGGGTGATCGGGTCCTTCGTACGCACGTAGAAGTACACGTTTCGCGTGTCCACAGCGACCTTCATCGTCACGAAGTCGTTGCGCCCGGTGTTGTTCACGTAATGCTCACAGTTGTTCCAGCCGGGGTGGTCGCGATGCGCGGTGTCGCCGATGTCGTCGCGGAATTCGGGGGCAACATCCGCCCACTGCGAGAAGGGGCCGTCGAGATCGATCTTCTTCGGCCCGCTCGCCTCAGGCGGACGACGGACGCCTTTATACCGGCGGATATAGGAGACCATCTCATAATAGTAGTTGTCCCCGTGGCCGCCTTTCATTGGCTCGATGTCGCGGCTGTGCTCCTCGTCGAACTCGTCGACGAACATCACCGGCGCTTTCACCCCGGCGAACTCGTCGAAGCGCCCTGCGATCCACTCGTTCCAGCCCGTGATGAACAGAGCCTTCGGGTCCTCCTTGAGCGCGCGCTCGAACTGCTCGGCGAAATTGTAGCCATGCAGCACCGCATCGGGGGCGGGGTCCATCGCGCCGTTATGCCAGCTTCGCCCCTTCGAGTTCGGTTCGCTCATCGAGCCGATGCGGCTGTCGACCGCGTTCTGCGCCACGCCGACCGACATCTGCTCCTTCTCGCCCCGGCTGTTGCGGAAGACGTGCTGGGGGTAGACCTCCAGCCAACTCCACTGATCGGGTCCTGTCGGTCCCTCGAAGTAGCTCGCCTGGGGCTTGCGGAAGGTGAAGAACCGGCGGATTTCGGCGTTCGGGCCGTCGGTGAGGCTGATGCGCAGGGTGCGGTCGCCGGAGACCGGTTTGCCGTCGGCGAGGGCCTCGCCGTGGGGGTAGACATCGGCCGTGTTGCTCCACCAGCCTACGGTGCCCTTCGGGTTGGACATCTCGAGGTAGTAGGTCCCCGCCGGGAGGGGCGGGTTGAAACGCAGAGACAGCCAGGCATTGTCCTCGACATTGACAAAGCGTTGGCTCGCGACCGGCGGCCCGCCCGGGCCATCGCGGCGGAGGCTGAGGGTCAGCGCCGAATCCTTCGTCGTCCAGGTCGGGAAACAGCCGGCAACCGCGTCGAACGAGTGCGCGGTGGTGAACGATTGCCCCAGCGTGTGGCCCAGTGTGAGAGCCACGGCGGCATCGTGCTGATCGTTACCCTCAGCGTCGGCCAGCCTGTCGGGATCGGCGAGGATCAGCGGCTTGCCCTCCCACCGGCACCAAAGATCGGGGTACAGGCCGGGCTTGTACAGATCGCGATAGAGTTCCGGCACGACGCGCTCCGGGTTCCCGAAGGGGCACAGAAACGCGATCTGCGGGGTTTTGCCGCCGTTTTGGCGAATCTCGGAGAAGACCTTCAGCAGCGTCATATAGTACTGCTTGTACGTGATCTGGTTCGTGACATCGAAGATGATCGCATCGACGCCGGCGTCGGAGAGCATCTGCGCGTGCTTGCGGAGGACATAGGAGTCATCGGTCAGATAGTAGCCGAACAGCGACTCGCCCCAGTGATGGAAGGCGCCGAGCGGCCCCCAGAGCGGGCTGTCGTGCTTCTGCATCGCCTGCGGGTCTTGGGCGAGGATCTTGGTGATGTCATAGGGCCCGCCGTTGACATGCGGCCCCAGCCACAGGAAGTAGAAGACGGCGACGAAGCGGTCCTTGCGAGGCGGGCCGACCTGCTCGAAAGTCGGTAGTTGACGCCCGAGGGCATCCGTGGCGACCCAGGTGTCGCTGTAGGTGTCCCAGATTCGGGGCGCGGGGGCTTGCGCGTGCCCGGCAGTGGCAAGACTCGTGGCCAGGAGGGTAGCAGGCAGAAAGCGCATGGGGAAAGCACGCTCCGTGAAGGTGACTGATCGCCGATGACGGCGACACCTTCGCCGCCCTGGGTGTGTGCCCCTGCGTTGAGGCAACGGCGAGTAACGGCGCCGTCCAGGCAGGAGAACGCTGTCTCGCCGGAGAACCTGCGATCAATCGGGTCGTCGCGAAGCCGCGTCTGGGAGGCAGACATGGTCACCGCTGAGCAAGTCTTGAGCCAACTTCATGCCGGCAATCTGCGTTTTCTTAGCGGGCAATCGACGTGTCGCAATGTGATGGCGGAGCAACGCAAGGCAATGCTGGCCGGGCAGCAGCCAATCGCAGCGCTCCTTACCTGCAGCGACTCTCGTATCGCACCCGAGGTGATCTTCGACGCGGGGCTTGGGGAGCTTTTCGTCGTGCGGGTCGGGGGAGCGGTCCTCGACGGCGCGTCCCTTGCCAGCCTGGAGTTCGCCGTCGTCGAACTGAGCGTCCCGCTGATCCTGATTGTGGGGCACCAGCACTGCGGCACGGTGGCGCTGGCGGCGTCCGGGGCGATGCCGGCGGGGAGCATCGGCACGCTGACCTCCGGCTTCGCGACGCCGCTCGCCCAGATGAGGGCCAGCGGGCAAACGGACGAGAACGCGGCGATGATCGAGATCACTGAACGGCATGTGCTGCAGACCGCAGAGACGCTGCCGAACCGCAGTTTCGTCATCTCCGACGCCGTGGCGAGGGGAACTTGCACATCGGCGCGGCGATGTACTGGCTCGACAGCGGGAAGGTGGAGTTGCTGAAGGCGAGGTAGGGTGGCGGCACCCTCACCGCCAGTCCACGGCACCTCACCCCCGGCCCCTCTCCACGAGTGGAGAGGGGGGAACGGCAACGGCTTCCTACCCCCCTGCCCCCCTCCCTTGCGCTCTTCGAG
>CAYWBK010000511.1:0-4376 GCA_964455745.1 uncultured Armatimonadia bacterium | reverse complement strand
GCCCGGCGCAGCCGGGCGAGGGGGTAGGAAGCCGTCGCCGTTCCGCCTTATCCGCTTGCGGAGAGGGGCCTACCCGCTGTAGGCGGGTCAGGGTGAGGTCGCCGTTGGCCCGGCAGACGCTTCTCTTTCAGACTTGGACAGTCGGCGGGGGGTGGTAGCGGCAAGAATATCTCGCGGTGAAGTTGCTTCCACCCGGACGCATCACCGCAGACGGCTGCTATCGTTGATGTGGCGACGGGTGGGAGCCGTTGTCGTTGCCGTGACCGGCATGATTGTCGTTGCCAGGGTTGTACTGAACGCGGCCGCCGTGATGGCCCCCAAGCACTCCGGCGAGGTTGGTCGCCCAGTCGTTGGCCAACGCCAGCGGCGTCGTATTGTTGAAGCGCGCATGATCCGAGTCAGCAGTGAGCAGTAGATTATTGCCGGCAAGAATCACCGCTTCGTTTCCCCACTGCGCGAAGTGTATGTCCTCCGGCCGCAAGCCCGCGGCCAGGGCATCGCCCAGGCGCTGAGCCACTGTCGTCGCACGCTGGTAAGGTGTGTACCCGCCGGCGCTGGTGCGCATACGCAGCACGACGCGACCATCAACGAGAACTTCCCCGACATCCCGGCCATTCTCCGATGCCGAACGCGCGCTGGCTCTTGACCCATCTGCAGCGGCTGCGGTGACAAAGGGTGAGATGCGGCCCACTACGAGGAACAGTGATACGGCTACCATTAGAACTGCTGTTTTCACTAACCACGGACTATACTTGTTCATGCTCTGATCTCCTTCTTTATCGGTCCTGCATTGGGAGTACCGCCCCTGGATTGCGGTTCTCGCTTGTTGGAGTTCTCACCATCACGGTTACCAGGACTGCCCATATCGAATGGCTGCTGTTGCTTCACGGGCTGAACAATGACCCTCTGACCCGTAGATTCGCCGCCGGAGGCATGGGCACCTGCCTTTCCGGTCGCGAAAGGAGCGAGTTAGCCGTCTAATGTCCTTGTGCCCTCGTGGCGGATTGCTCATTTGGATACGGCCAGGCCGAGCGCGGTTCCGGTCACACACTGTCCGGGATCATTCCTGCCGCGTCAGGCTCGCCACCGCGTGGGCCGCAATCGCCTCGCCCCGGCCCGTGAAGCCCAGCCTCTCCTCCGTCGTCGCCTTCACATTGACACGCGGGCAGCCCGTCGCCTCGCGGATGCGCTCGCACATCGCCGGGAGGTGCGGGGCCAGCTTCGGAGCCTGCGCTACGACCGTCGCGTCGATATTGGCGATCCGCCACCCATCGAAGCGGACCTCCAGCGCCACCTTCGCCAGAAGCTCGCCGCTGTCGGCGTCTTTGAACTGGGGATCGGTGTCGGGGAACCATCGGCCGATGTCGCCGAGGCCCGCGGCGCCCAGTAACGCATCGGCGACGGCGTGCAGCAACACATCCGCATCCGAATGGCCGAGCAGGCCCTTCTCATAGGGGATTTCGACCCCTCCGAGCGCCAGTTTCCGTCCGGGCACGAGGCGATGCACGTCATACCCGTGACCGACCGCAAACTGCGGCTCCGCCTCTCCCCCGCTTTCGCGCAGGATCGCACAGGCCCGCCGCAGGTCCGCCTGGGTCGTGATCTTGAAGTTTGACTCCGCGCCCGTGTTGATATGCACAACCCCGCCCTGACGCTCGATCAAAGCCGCGTCATCGGTGGCCTGCCAGCCCTCAGCCCGGGCGGCTTCATAAGCGCCGAGGATCAGATCATAGCGGAAAGTCTGGGGAGTTTGCGCGGCGTAGAGTTCCGAGCGGTCCAGCGTCTCGACGATCGTGCGGCAGGTGAGGTCGCGAAGCGTGGCCGGGAGGTTGGCGTGAGGTTCGACGGCGCTGCAGGCGTCGACGCGTTTCACGGTGTCCACGACGGGGATCGCGGTCACGCAAGCGCCGTATTGGGCGGCAAGACGGATCGAGCGGCGGATGACGTCGTCGGTGACCAGGGGGCGGGCGGCATCGTGGATGCAGACGATGTCCGGGGGCTCATCCCGTAGGGCGGCGAGTCCGTTGTAGACGGACTGAGGGCGCTCGGCTCCGCCCGCGACCACCCGCACGACCTTGCGCACGCCGGCGGCCGCGAGCGCCTGTATATGACGCTCCGGGCCGAAGGTTTCGCCGACGACCAGCACGATGCGCTCGATCTCGTCGCATCTGTCGAAAGCATGACAGGCCCGCACGTACACGGGCCTGCCGCACAAATCGGCGTAGACTTTGGGCAGGCGGTCTCCGAAGCGCCGACCACTGCCGGCGGCAACAATGACGGCCGCGGCGCGTGCCATCACGGCGCCTTCCGCTTCCCGTTCTCTTCGCCGGCCAGATCCGCGAAGATCATCTTGCCGGCGGTCGTCTGCAAGACGCTGGTGACAGAGGCGGGCACGAGCTGGCCGATATGCCGGGCAGCTCTCTCGACCACCACCATCGTCCCGTCGTCGAGGTAGGCGACGCCCTGCCCGGGCTCCTTGCCTGACTTGACGATGGTGACCATGAGGTCCTCGCCCGGCAGGAATACAGGCTTCATGGCGTTCGCCAGTTCATTCACGTTCATGACGGGCACGCCGTGCAGCTTGGCGATCTCGTTGACCCCGTAGTCGTTGGTGACCACGATCGCGCCGACGGCGTTGGCCAGGGTCACCAGACGCGCGTCGACCTCCTCGCGCTGGTCAGCCGACGCCGGGTAGTCCTCGAACACCTGCACCCGCTCTGGCAAGGCGGCCTTGAGCTTGTTGAGAACTTCCAGCCCTCGACGCCCCCGAGCGCGCTTGAGCGCGTCCGCCGAATCGGCAATATGTCGAAGCTCCTGCAACACAAAGCCGGGGATCAACATCTCACCCTCGATGAAGCCCGCCGCAGCGATGTCGGCGATGCGACCATCGATGATGATGTTGGTGTCGAGCATTTTCGCGCCCTGGTGACGCTGTGTCGCGGTCGCCCCAAGCCGCGGCGACTGCAGGGCGGGGAATACGAAGACGATCTGCTCCGTCGCGCTCATGGCGAACCGCACACCGAGAAGAATGCCAGCCAGGCAGGCGACGATGCGAATGGCAACTCCGAGAACAGTGTACGTCGCGAAGGGGGCGCTGGCGAGCAGAGCGACGCTCAGCCCCAGGATGACGCCCAGCACGGCTGCCATCTTGTCGAGAAGGGGCACCTTGTCGAGGTTCTTGGCCCACTGAAGCAGCGTACGGAAAGCGAACACTCCAAAGAGAAACCCGACGAGGCCGCCGGCGACGTTCATCCCGATGCTGAACCGCAGGGCATCAGTGCCGTCGGCGGTGATACCATACTCGTTCTTCAGCCTTTCCCCGGCATAGTTGCCGATGATGGCCCCCACCAGGGTTACCGCGGCCACAAATAACGACCACAAACTGCGTATAATGAACATGAACAGCCCTCCCGCGTACCACAGCCGATTTCCGCATAGCCGGTCAGACGCCTGTCAGGGTGAGGGCAGGCGCTACCGGGCAAATCGCCCACTGGCGCACAATGCATCGATCAGCACGACGTGGTGTGGATTGAGTAGAAATAGACCCACAGAAAACACGCCGCCGACCCAGGCAGTTCGCCGCGGTCGGCACGTTCGCGAATCGTCCCTCCCTTCCCTGATTTAATCACAGTTCCCCCGCCCGCTCTCCTCTGTCGGTACGGATGTTGCACTTCGCGAACCAAGGCCCCGGTGGACAAGAGATTCGGCCGGTCGGGAACAGGCGTAGCATCGCGGCTCGTGTGCGGACATCCACTGGGCCACGGTTCGGAAATGCACGCACAATATACCACAGTGAGGGGAAAGAGTAAAGGTTCGCCGCAAGTTCAGCACACGCAATGTCCTGCCCCGGTAGAGCCCTTCCTCCGTCTCATCGTGCCCCGACATGCCGGTCCTTGCACCATAGACAGTCGATGCAGCCCTTCAGTTCCACCCACACGGGCCGTTTTGGCGGCTGACGGAGGAACTTTTTCCCTTGCGGCGAAACGAATGCTCTGAATATTGCCACGCCAGTTGTGCGGCCCTGCTCGGCAATGAGATGCCGTGCGGAGTGATGGACGGCGGTTGACTACAGTCGCCATGCCGGGTTCCGGCGCTCTGGAACGATGAAAACGGCCCTACCCCGTCCCGGCTGCGGCGGGCCACCCCTCCCGTGGACCCGCCCGCAGGCGGGTATGGGAGGGGAGAGGCGAACGGTGATTCTCGCGCAGTAGGGAACTGCTGCTGCTCTCCCCTCTCCGCTTGTATGTATCTAGCGACACCTCCTTCAGACCATGTGGCAGCGCGATTTATCGCGCGGATCACGTCGTATAGTTACCAACGCTCGACTTCGACGGAGTGCTTGCTTGCAACTGACGGCGCAATGGGCGGAGGGCAGT
>CAYWBK010000510.1:0-4387 GCA_964455745.1 uncultured Armatimonadia bacterium | reverse complement strand
TGTAGGAGCGGTCTCCAGACCGCGATTGCCGTTAATATGCCGCCATAATGACATATATTAGTCATTATCTATTTCATTATAGCGGGAATAACGGCTTGTTCGCACTCTGGAGAGTGCTCCTACAGACTTTTGCAATCGCCTCGCCTCTCGGCGAGTTTCCGGCAAGCGCATCGGCCAATGACGGCCACGAGCAAGTCGACGATGCTACGGGGCGGGCAGGCTAGCGAAGAACGTGCTGCCTTTGCCGATCTCGCTCTCTACCCACGCCCTGCCTCCGTGCGCCTCGACAGCGAGTTTCACGAAAGCGAGGCCGAGGCCGGTACTCATCGTGTGTCCGGCACTCCGCCCCTCGACCTGGCTGAACTTCCCAAAGATACGCTCGCGATCCGCCTCGGGGATCCCCTCGCCCGTGTCCGTCACCGAGATGAGAACCCCTCCGTCTTCGCCCCGCGCCTGCACTCTTACGGACCCTTCCCGGGTGAACTTGACCGCGTTGCCGAGTATGTTTGTGAGTGCCCGCCGTATCTTGTCCTCGTCGGCGCGCAATCGCAGGTCCGGCGGGGAGACCTCGGCGGACAACTCCAGGCCCTTCCGCTCCGCCAGGCCGCGCACACTGTCCAGCGCCATCTCGATCACTTCCGCCACCGGGAATTCCGTGATCTCCAGCACCATCTGGCCGGCTTCCAGCTTGCTGATGTCCAGCAGGTCGTTGACCATTCCCAGCAGCGTCTGCCCTGCCTCCACCGCCACCGGCACGAACTCCTGGGTCAGCTCACGGTCGTAATCGGCCTCCTGGAGAGTCTGTAAGTTGCCGATGATGTTGGTCAGCGGCGTGCGCAGGTCGTGCACGATCATGTGGGTGAGGTCATCACGCAGGCCCTCCAGCTTCTGAAGCTGTTCGTAGCTCTCCAGGAGCTGGCGTCTCTGCCGCCGAAGCTCCAAGTGGGTCGCCACTCGCGCTTCCACCTCTTCAAACTGGAATGGCTTGGTAATGTAATCCGCCCCGCCGACCCGGAACCCCTTCACCTTGTCGGTGATCTCACTCAAGCCGCTAATGAAGAGGACCGGAATGTCCTGCAGCTTCTCGTCGGCCTTGAGGCGCTCGCACACCTCATAACCGTCCATCTCCGGCATGTGGACGTCGAGTAGAACCAAGTCGGGTGGGTTGCTCCTGGCGGCTTGGAGCGCCAGGTCTCCGCTGGGGACAGGCCGGACCCTGTAACCGCGTGCCTTGAGCATCTCCGACAACAACTCCAGGTTGGGCAGGGTGTCGTCCACGACCAGAATGCTTGCCGCGTATTGCTGCGCGCCTGAGGGCTCCATCACTCGCTCCCTCCAGCTTGCAGCAGGCCAAGCAGACTCCGATAGTCAAAGCGTTGTGCGAGGATTCGTAGGCCTCGTCCCAGGTTGGCGTCGTGGGATTCAGCAATCGTGATGAGCTCCAGCAGCCGATCGCGGTCCGCGTCAATCGTAGCTATACACAGTTCGCTAATGAGTTGCGCCGGCAGGGCTGCTACGGCTTCCGCCGTCAACTCACCCACGCTCGGGTCTGCACGCGAAGCCGGCACATCAGGCGCCTCCTCGGCATAGGTGTACTCCACGCCGATTTGTGACTTGATCTTCGCGAATAACTCCGCTTCGCGGAAGGGCTTGCTTAAGAAGTCATTGGCGCCAATGCGCAGCGCCTCTTGACGGTGCTCCAGCATGGGGCTGGCCGTCACGGCGATGATGGGGATTGCCTCGCCGCCGGCGCTCGCCCTGATCCTTCTGATCGCCTCGAAGCCATCCACCACGGGCATGCGCATGTCCATCAGGATGAGATGCGGGCGCCATGTCTCATACGCCTGTATGGCCTCCAGGCCATCGGTCGTGCCTCGTACCTCGAAGCCGACTGCGGCGAGCATCACCTCAAGGAGGGTGCGATTCTCCTCCTTGTCATCGGCTACCAGGATGCGATAGCGTGGCTGTCCGGGCTGTTGTCCGGTCACGGGGCGGAGGACTTCCTTCTGCGCGACGGCTTCGGCGGCGCCCTCTTCCAGGCCGACCTCCAACCGAAAGATACTTCCCTGCCCCGCTTTGCTACTGACAGTGATCGTCCCGCCCATCAAGCGGGCGAACTCCTGACTGATGGCCAGGCCGAGGCCCGTCCCCTTGAGAGCGCGAGTGCCTGTGGCGGTCTGCTCGAAGGGCTGGAACAGTTTTCCCTGTTCTTCCTCGGCGATGCCGGGGCCGGAATCCTCGATTTCAGCCAGCAAACGCAGTCCTGTCGCCTCTAGGCGTTGCACACCTACGCGAAGCGCGATCCCGCCTTCTTCGGTGAATTTCACCGCATTGCCAAGCAGGTTGGTGAGCACCTGGCGCAGCTTCTCTTCGTCCGTCACAACGTAGCGGGGTAGGTCGTCACTGCGCTCCACGAGAAGCTGCAACTGCTTGGCGTCAGCGAGCATCCGGTATGTCATCTCTAGATTGTCAAGCAGGGTATGGAGATCGAAGGTGGTTGGGCTGAGAATCGCGCGTCCGGCTTCTATCTTCGACATGTTCAGAATGTCGTCAATCAGCAGGAGCAGTTGCTCTCCGCTGCGGTTGATGGTGTCGAGATGCTGTCGCTGGTGGGGAGGCAGGGACGGGTCGCGTTGTATCAACTGTGAGAAGCCAAGAATGGCGTTCAGGGGGGTGCGGATCTCGTGGGACATGTTGGCCAGGAAGGCGCTCTTCGTGCGATTTGCCGCCTCCGCCGCTTCCGTGGCTGTCCGCATGGTGGCTTCCAATTCGATCAGGTGCTCGTTGGCGACCTGCAGTTCGCCAGCCTGCGTCTCCAGCGCCTCATAGAGCGTCTTGGACCGCAGCAGCGCCTGCAGTGCAGCGAGAAGTTCGTAGCTGGACACCGGCTTGAGCTGCACCGCGTCGGCGCCGCTCACAAGCCCGGAGGCTACATCGGCGGCGCTATAGGCGGTGGTCGTCACGATGACCGGCAGATAGCCGGTGACGACCTGCCGGATCTGCTTGCACAGGTCGTAGCCGCTCATTTCCGGCAGCAGGGCGTCCACGATCACGACGTCAGGCTGGTGGGCCGCGATGGCTGCCAGCGCTTCCGACGGACGCGCGCATTGCTGCACCGAGTACCCCGCACGACGCAAGACCTTCGCAGTGCGCTCGGTCGCTTGCGTCGCCACGTCCACGATGAGCACCATCCACGGCTTCTCGCCGGTGGGGTGTGCGGCCGCCACGTCAACCTGCGCGTCATCGTCAGTCGGCAAGGCCCGCGCCTGCTCGCGTCCGGCCATCCGGGGGAAGCCCCGCCAGATCACCGCATCCTCAGGCCGAGGCTTCATCGCGGGCACGCTTAACGGATGCCCCAGCGGGACGAGCGCGATCAGTTGTCGCCCGGGGAAGTTGAGGTACTCTGCGATGCTGTCGGCGAGATAGACACCTCCGGTGGTGTAGCATCCCCCCAAGCCCAGGGACCACGCCGCCAGCAGCAGGTTCTCCACGGCGGCCGCCGCCGAGGGCAAGGCCAGCGTGTGTCCCTCATCGCTCACGAGCGCAAACACCGCGACGATGACCGGGGCCTGGCCGATGGCGTTCATCAGCCCGCGCGCATCCTGCAACACGGCCTTCGCCGGCGCATCGCCGAGAACCGGCAGGATCGCGTCGAGACGCTCTGCGACAAAGGCCACCAGTTCGTCTTTGGCGTCCCCGCCGAGCACCACGAACTCGCGCTCGTCGTTGGCGGTCCCATACGGCGCAGCCTGTGCCGCTTGTAGCAGCTTCTGCAGCACGGCGACCGGGACCGGATCCGGCTTGAACTGCCGCACGCTTCGACGCGTGAGGATAGTGCTCAGAAAATCAGATTGCGACACACCGTGGTCACTCATTGTTTGCCATGCCCGCTTCTCAGGCCCGGCCGCTGGGCCAGCCATAGTAGTCCTGGCGGTTGCCTTCGTGGTCGACGGTACGCGCATGTACGCCCCCGCCGCCGCCCCTACTGCGCCTCTGGCTTGCCGCAGTCGCACTCTGTCCCATGAGCGTGATCGTGGACCGTCCCTTTGATCGCTTCGTAGCCTTCACGCAGTCGAGTCTCGATCTCTTGGGCTTCATCCGCAGTGATCTTTTTCGCTGCTTCATACTCGCTGATGACGGCTTTGACGATCTGCTCGTACTTCTTCTTGGTGAACTCGCCTGCTTCCTCGAGCCGTGTGACGATGCAGTCCCTGATCTCATCCAGATGAGTCTTGATCTCGTCACGCGTCTGCTTGCCAGACTTCGGTGCGAGCAGAATCGTCGCGATAGCTCCAGCGACGGCTCCGATGGCGATACCCTCTATGAGATACTTCTTGTCCATTTCTCTCGCCCTCCTGGATTCTTGCGTCCTCATCTCGGTGCATTG
>CAYWBK010000509.1:0-4395 GCA_964455745.1 uncultured Armatimonadia bacterium | reverse complement strand
CTCCCGGCACGGGAGGGGTGCCCCGTAGCCGCCGCAGGCGGCTCAAGCGGGCGGGTAGGGCTGTTGTCGTTGGTCGTTCCCCCCTTCCCTACGAGGGAAGGGGGCAGAGGGGATAGGAGGCCGTCAGCCGTTCCCCTCCCGGCACGGGAGGGGTGCCCGTAGCCGCCGCAGGCGGCTCAAGCGGGCGGAGTGGGGCCGTTGTCGTTGGTCGTTCCCCCCTTCCCTACGAGGGAAGGGGGGCAGGGGGGATAGGAGGCCGTCAGCCGTTCCCCTCCCAGCACGGGAGGGGTGCCCCGTAGCCGCCGCAGGCGGCTCAAGCGGGCGGAGTGGGGCCGTTGTCGTTAGTCGTTCCCCCCTTCCCTACGAGGGAAGGGGGGCAGGGGGGATAGGAGGCCGTCAGCCGTTCCCCTCCCGGTACGGGAGGGGTGCCCCGTAGCCGCCGCAGGCGGCTCAAGCGGGCGGGGTGGGGCCGTTGCCGTTGGTCGTTCCCCCCTTCCCTACGAGGGAAGGGGGGAAGGGGGGAAGGGGGGATAGGAGGCCGTCAGCCGTTGCCGCTCACCGCGCCGCCCCTTCCGCCTTGTGGCTCGCCATCTCCGTGCAGGTGACGAACTTGAAGCCGTGGCGCTCGCACGCGGTGATGATCTGCGGCAGGGCGTCAACGGTCCCCTGGATGCCGTCGTGTAGTAGGACGATCCCGCCGGGGGAGAGGTTCGGCAGCGTCCGCGACAGGATCTCGTTGCCGGGGATGTCCTCGTAGTCGGCAGGGTCACAGGTCCACAACACGGTCATCATCCCAAGCTGCTTGACTATCTGGACGGCCTCGCGGTTGAACACCCCGCCCGGTGGCCGGCAGATGTCCATTCTCTTCCCGGTGAGCGTCTCGACCACAGCCTGGCATTTGCGTAGTTCGAGGTCGGCCTGCTCGGCGGTTGCGGTCTTCAAACAGACATGGCTGTAGGTGTGGTTGCCCACCTCGTGGCCCTCAGCGACTTCTCTTTGCACCAGGTCTCCGGCCACTTCGACCATCTTGCCGACCAGGAAGAAGGTTGCCTTCACATGGCGTTCGCCAAGGATCTTCAAGAGCTTCTCGGTATAGCCCGGGTGCGGGCCGTCGTCGAAGGTCAAGGCGATCTCGTTGCGGCTCGGCGCGCCCTCGCTCAGCACCGTCAGCGGAAGCTCGGACGGCTTGTCTGTCGCCGCGCCGCCGGACGGCAGGTCCGGCAAAGCGACTGCGCTGTCGGCTCGGGCGATCTCAGGCGCGGCCGCAAGCAGCGCGAAAGGCTGCCCGCTGCGGGTGGCGCGCGCAACGCCGCCGGAGCCAAACAGCCACATGACCGCCGAAAAGACGGCCATCGTGATCGTGATGATGACGGCTCTCCGCCGCATGAGTACCCCTTTATCGACTGTTCTTCCGTGAACGGACCTTGTAACCTCCCCCGCAGGTCATTTGTTCCCGGACGCCGAAGGCTCACAGCACTGTCCGCGCACGGCAGGCCATTCCTCGCCGATAGACAAGGTGATTGCAGGCCATGTGGAGTGCATTGAAGCGTGTGTTCCCCCTATGTTGCGCACTAATTGCTATGCAGTGCATCTCCATAATAGGATATGCAACGCCACAGGAGCGTCCTGTGCTCCCCAAGCCCTGCTTCGCGAACTCATTTTGCATGTTCCCTATACACGAGGGCTGGCATCTTGGCAAGCCCTCCGACCGGGAAAATCTGCGCAAAGTCGTCGAGGACATGCGCGCAATCCTCGGCCCCGAGCGCCTCTACGCCCACCTCGGCGTCGCCGTCATTAGCGAGGGGGCCGAGAACGAGGCCTATGCCCTCGCGCGCGAACTCGGCATCGGGTTGGTCTTGCAGGGCGGGGCCATCGAGCACCACGCCCACGCCTGGGGATTCAACCAACTCCTGAACGACCCGCAGAAAGGCGATCGGCGGCTGGCGCAGTGGTTCCAGGATGGGCGGATCGCCGATCCGGGGCAGGAGCAGGCCTTCGAGTTCGGCGTGCGGGTGTGCAGTTCGCGCTACGCCAAGGCCGCTTACGAGCTTCGCCGGCAGGTCGAGACGGCGCGGGCGGCGCGGCTCGCGAAGGCCTTCCGCGACTTCCCCGAAACGGTCGTCGGCTGCAGCGGGCCGATTGAATGCGAAATGCACCAGGGCGATAACCGCTGGGGCGACTACAGCCCCTACACCATCGCCGAATTCCGCGACTATCTGACCCACCGGGGCATCTACGCCAAAGGGGCCGAGCGCGCGGGCCTCGGCTACCCCGGCGGCGAGCGCTTCGCCGAGGACCCTTCCCCGGCGAAGGCGAAAGGCGACCGTCCCAGCTTCAACGCGGTCTTCGGGACAAGTTTCACCACCTGGTCGGTGCGGTATTGGGACCCGGAGCGCTTCCCTAACCGCGTGCCGCTGGATGCGCCGGGGATGCCGCGACCGGGCGAAGACGGCTACATCGCCGGCGGCTTCGATGCCCCGCGCGTCTGGCCGGGCGAGAAGCCGGCGGAAGGGGTCGCCTCGGAGGGCAACCAACTTTTCTGGGATGCCTGGGCCAGCGTCGACGACGCCTCGCCGGGGTTCCGGGTGAAACTGTTGAACTTCTGGGTGCGCGACCACACGCGCTGGCTCGTCGAGGCCGGGGTGCCGAAGCAGAGCATCTTCAGCCACCAGATCCCCGGCGAAAGCTACGGCTTCGGGCGGCTCAGCCGCGGCGCATCCGCCGTCTGGACTGCCGACACGCCGACCGGCAACATCGGCATCACCACGTATTTCGGCGCGGCGAGCGATGTCGGCGTCTTCCAGAAGATCGTCGCTCGCAACCCAAATTGGGGCATTTTCGAGTACCACCCGCACCCGATCAACGCCCTCGAAGCCCCCGTCAGCGAGTACCTGCACTCTCTGCAGACGTGCATCCGCTTCCGCGCGCATATTCTCACCCCGATTTCCTGGACCGATGAGGGCAAGGACTTCATCGTCAGGACCGGCGCTTTCCCCGCAGCGATCAAGCAAGTCATGGCCTCACTTCCTGACCAGCCATACTACAACCGCACGTATATAGACTATGCCCCGCCGCCGGTGAGCGCGGTGAAGCTCGAAACCGCAGCGGGCAAGACGCAGGTGTCCTGGTCGCCGCTCATCTGGCCCGACCGGCGCTTTACCTGGGCCGATTGGCGCGAGTTCGACCGCTTCGAGGTCCGGGACATCTCGGGCAAGGTTCTCGCAAGCACGAAAGACTGCCAGGCCGAGGTTCCCGGGAAGCCGGACAAGCTGGCGGTCGTCGCGGTGAAGCGCTCCTTGAAGCCGAAACTGCCGCAGGTGGCGGGCCTTTCGGGCAGCAAGGGGCGGCTGGTGTGGGGCGAGACCTTCGACTTCTTCTGTGACCACTACCGCGTCGAGGCCTTCGGCAGCCCCCAGGCCAAAGAGCCGCTGCTCGCGGGTGTGACGAAACAGGCGCGGTTCGAGATTCGGCCGCCGGGCGATCTGAAGGAAGTCTTCTGCCGCGTCGCCGCGGCCGACGCCTCCGGCGCGCTCGGGCCGTTCAGCCCCCTGACCCGCATCAGCCTCCCGCGACCGGGCCGCCGCATTGCCGATCTGAGCAGTCTCAAGCTGCGGGTCGAAAACTCCCCCGACACCGCCTGGCGCGATGAACAGGCCGGCGGCGTGACCGAGCCGAGCTTGTTCGAGCACCCGCCTCTGCAAGGGGGCGGCTGGGCGAGGGCGGAGTTCACGCTGAAGCTGCCGGCAGTCGCAGCGGGGCAGCGCATCCTGTTCGCCGCCGAAAGCGGCATCAAGGACGGGGCGAAGCAAAGCGACGGGGTGATTTTTCGCGTCGAGGTGAACGGCGAGAGTCGCCACGAGGAGCTGATCCAGCCCGAAACCGGCTGGCACCCGCTCGAGGTGGACCTCACGGCGCAGGCGGGCCAGGAGATCGCCCTCGCCCTGATGACGAACCCCAACGTCAACTCCGTCTCCGATTGGGCCTGCTGGGGCGATCCGCAGGTGCTCCTCGTCGGCAAAGGCGTCACCGAGCGTCCGGCGGTCGCGGGCATCGTGGCAAACGGCAAGGAAGTGCGCGGCAAGGTCACCTTGCGCTGGCAGGACAAGGCGACCGATGGCAGCCTGTGGAGCAAAGCACAGGGCTTCGCGGGCTTCCGGGTATATCGCGGCGCGGACCGCGACTTCGCCGCCGACACCTCCGCGCGCCTCGGCGAGACCCGCCAGCCCGAGTTCGTGGACGCGACCTTCGACGGGCGAGAGACGTACTACCGCGTGACAGCCGTGTTCGACGATGGTACGGAGACGCCGCCATCGCAAGCGATCCAGTATGCGCCTTAGTACCTAACAAGACGTTTTCCGTTCAGAACGCGCAGGAATCTACGCTGGTACGATCTCG
>CAYWBK010000508.1:0-4398 GCA_964455745.1 uncultured Armatimonadia bacterium | reverse complement strand
ACTTCACCCCTACGATGTCGTCAACCTGCAAGACGTTCGTGACCGGCTGCTGCGTCGCGGCTGCGGTGAAATCGACGAGGATTACCGACGCGAACTTCGCCGGGTTCATCGGCACCGGCGTCTCTTTCTCGTCTTGCTTGAATTCCGTCAGCGGCAGCGAGAACCGCTTCCAGCCGTCCGCAGCTTTCAACTCGATCGGGTGCGCAAACCGCGCCTTGCCGTCACCCTGGGCCGGCTTCGGTTCGAGGTTCTGCTCGAAGGTGAGCGCGATGGTGCAGTCGGCCGCGGTCTTCAGCGAGATGTCCACTTGTTTCGCCCCCTGCAGCAGGCCGGAAGCGAACGGATGGAACATGGCGATGATCGTTCCCGGCGCATTCTTGTAAGCGACCCGCAGGCCGGGGCCATCGTTGGCGTCGGGGGATTCGGAGATGCTCGGATCGTTCCCCCCCAAGACCGCCCACTGCGCGAAGCTGCGCCGGCAGGAGGCGATCATGATGGGCTGCCCGTCGGCAACGGGGTGCGCCGGCTTCTCCGCAGGCGGCGCATCGCCCATGAAGTTGACCTCGTCGAGCCAGACGGTCTGCTCGCCGAAGGTTGGCTTGGAGACCGGAAGCGCACCGGACTGGGCGAGCGCGTACAGGAACGGCGTGGCGTCGATCAGGATGATGGCGGAGACCTGATCGAGGTCGAGATGCCCTTTCGGGTCGGGATGCTGGTCGTCAAGGCTTTGCGAGAAGTCGCCGATGGGCAGGTCCACGTCGAGCCACTTGTCGGCAGGCACCCAGACCACGCTGGTGTACGTCACCCCGCCCGCCTCATTCAGCCCAACAACCAGCGGCATCTGCCGCACGGCTTTCACCGAAAGACGCACCGACTTCACGCCGTTCAGGCCGCCCTCGATCGGCGCCATCAGCGATCCGGGCATCCCCTGTGCGCCGTCGCCGGGCGCACGTTGCGTGTACTTGAACTCGAGGCTGCCTGCGCCCGCTCGGACGTGCTCAGGATCGCCGGTGAGACCGACTTGCCCCATCTGGTCCATCGTCGTCCACGGCTTGCTCGTTTTCTCGAAATCGAAGCCAACAATGATGTCCCCCTTGTTCACCTGCGCGTGTCCGGCCGCGCATGTGGCTATCAATACCGCAAACCCCAGGGCAAATCGTCGCATGTGCTGCTCCTTCCATAGTAGCGGGATCGCTTACTTGACCGCCGCGACCTCGTCTACATAGATCGTGTTGGCGTAGGCTTGACCCACCAGACCGGCGAGGTCCGCGATGCCGATCTGCTTGATGTCCGCCGGGTCGAGCGTGCCGTCGGCATCTTTGGACATCCCGTCCGGCTTGAAATCCGTGAACCTCAGTTCCTGTCGCAGCCAATCTTGCCCGCCCTCCAGCCGTTGCGACTTGATGTACCTCCCGCCGCCTTTCCCCTCGAGCACAATGGCCAGCGTACATCCGGCTTCGGCTTTCAGCGAGAGGACCAGCGCCTTCGCGCCGGCAAGCTGGCCCACTTTCACCTGGTGCACCAGGACCATGACCGTGCCGGCGGGCAGTTGGTAATCGACCTTCAGGCAACTGCCCGCGGCCGCCCCCTGCTTCTGGAGCGACAACTTCAGCATCGTGCCCCCGAGCATCGCCCACTGGATCGTCGGCCCGTCGCAGTTGTCGATGTAGATCGGCTCGCCCTTCGGCGGGACAATCCCGATCTTGTGCGCGGGGCCGGGGGTCGAAAGGAGCTTGATGTCATCGAGCCACATCGTGGCCGGGCCTTCGGGGTCGGTGTAAAGGGGGACCCCGGCTTGCTTGAGGGCGCGGGTAAGCACACTCGCGTCGACCACTCCGATCCCGACGATGTGGCCGGCGTCGAGCTTCCCGTCCGGGTCGCTGGAGCCCTCATCGAGCGCGAAATCATCCAGGTCGAGGAGTACCACGTTCCACTGCCCGGCGTTGGAGAACACGGGACAGGTGTAAGTGGCGCCGTTCCGCTCGCGAAGGACGATCCCCAGGGGCACGGAGACGGAGGTGGACACCGCCAGGCTGATCGACTTGAGTTGCGGGTATGGCTTCGTCAGCTCGACGCCCACCGTTCCCGGCAGCCCTCCCAGGCCGCGTTGGGCCGCCCCGGCGTCAGGCGTTCGCTGCCGGTAGTCGAACTGCAAGGCCGAAGCGCCCTCATAGACGCAGTCCTTCTCCATCGTGAGACTGACCTTGCCCTGCTGATCGAAGCTCTTCCAGCCGCCTTCGTCTTTCTCGAAGTCCCACTTCTGCAAAACCCCGTCCTGGGCGAAGCAACTCACCGAAAGCGCCAGGAGAGTGGCCAACGTCGTGATGCGGATCATCGAATCACCCCTCCTGCCGAGGCTGGCTGCGCTGCAATCCTTGTTCGCCGCCCCCTGTCGCCTTCCTGCAGTATACGCTTGGAGGAGTGAAAGGTTGCGGTGAGTCTCCGAAGCGTGGGGGGAGGAAGGAACCGCCGGCGGCCGGACGCATTCCGACGGTCGGTCCCGAGGTCGGGGTCAGGAGGGGCGGGGAACTGCGGACTCTTTTGCCGTCGCGGTCTGTATCGGCAGGCGGACGGTGAAGGTTGCGCCGTGTCCGGGAACGCTGTCCACCTCTACCGAGCCCCCCAGTTCCTCCACGACGATCCGCTTGCAGGAGTACAGGCCCAGGCCGGTGCCGTGCTCTTTGGTGGTGAAGAACGGGTCGAAAAGGTGGGCTTGATCGGCAGGGGCGATGCCCGGCCCGCTGTCGGTCACGTCGATCACCACTTCGTCGATGTCCTGTCTGACTGATACCTTGATTGCGCCGCCATCCTCGCCCATCGCCTCGAGAGCGTTTATGCACAGGTTCAGCAAGACACGCTCCACCTGCAGGGGGTCCGTCATCACTCGCGGCAGATCGTCCGGCAGGTCCGTCTCGACCTCGGTCTTCCGGTGAATGCACTCCGTGCGGAGGAACGCGAGGGTGCCCGTGATCTGCTCGCGAACATCGGTCGGCTCCAGTTCGATACGCTCCGGTTTCGAGAACGACATCAGCCGCCGCGTCAGTGCGACGAGGCGCTGCATCTGTCGGCGCAATAACTCCTCGCCGCCGGCATCGAGCTTCGTGCCCGCGAGGACGAGTTCGACCAGCCCGCTTAAGGGGCTGACGATGTTCGCCATGTCGTGCGCGATCGTCGCCGAGAGCGTGCCCATTGTGGACAGCTTCTCGGTATGCACCAGTTGCGCCTGAGCCTCCCGCAGTTCGTCGTAGGCCTGCCGCAGGTCCGTGTACAGCCGCGCGTTCTCGATCGCCACGGCGGCTTCCATGGCGATCCCGTTGATGAGCTCGACATCCTTCTCGGTGAAAACGTGGGTGCGCGAGGTGCTGTCGAGGAAGATGATCCCAAGGCTTGCGCCACGGCGAACCAGGGGAGCGCAGATCGCGGATCGGATCTCCAGGTCCTTCACGCTGTCTACAGTGTGGAAGCGCTCGTCGGCCTGGGCGTCGGCGGTCAGGATCACGACCCTCTCGTCGAGAGCCTTATCGACGATGTGCCGGCTGACCATGACCTCCTCGCCGGCGGCGGTCTCGGTGCGACGCCGGGTGACCCGGGGCACGAGTTGCCCGGTCGTCGGGTCGATCAGCATCAAGTAACCGCGCTCCGCCGGGACGACGCTGAAGATGCTGTCCATGATCCCCGCAAGCAGCGCATTAAGGTCCAGCGTGGACCCGAGAGCCACGCCGATGCGCTGAAGCACATCCAGCCGCCCCTCCAGCGCCGCGACATCCTCCGGCGAAACGGGAGGCGGAACCTCGGCTTCCAGAGAGAATACGATGCTTTGGCCCTCGGTCTGGCCCACCAGAGACACGTCGCTCTCATCGACCAACACCAAAGCTGGTGTGGAGTCTCCGTCCACGAGTTGCGCGGGTTCGGGGTGCAGGGCGAGCCAGGTTCGGCCGATGCGGAACTGCTCGCCGGGCTGGATCGGTGTCGGGGCGTGGATGCGACGCTGCTCCACGAAGGTGCCGTTCACGCTGCCGATGTCGTCCAGCAGCCACTCCCCGTTCGCAAGCCGGACTTCCGCGTGGTTTCGCGAGATGCGCGGGTCAAGGGGAATGCAGATATCGTTGGTTCCACGGCGTCCGAGGCGGTTCACGCCCTCTCGCAGCGCGAATTCCGTGCCGGCCATCTCGCCACTCAAGACTACGACTTTCATGCGAGCAGTCCACTCCCGAGGGTGATGCCCCGCGCTGAGAGTTCAATATTCGCGTCCGAAGTCACAATCCCTTCTCCGGTCGGCTCTTCCTCAATGTGGGTGGGTGCTTGACAGTGGCTGAACAGAGTACCTCGGCACGTGATCGTTGTCCGTGCCGTCGCGTCCGCAGGACGCCCGGCCCCGCCGCAGGCGGGGACCCTCAG
>CAYWBK010000507.1:0-4399 GCA_964455745.1 uncultured Armatimonadia bacterium | reverse complement strand
AACCGGACGCTGAAGCGCCCGGCTGAGGGGCGCTTCGCGCCGGGCGTCCTGGCGGACGCAACGGCAACGGCTCACCGGAGCAGTCGACTACCGCCCTCGCCAGGACCAGTTCATGGCATCTACCCACACATATTGAGGAAGAGCCCTTCATGGTAGCCTTCTGCGCCCGGTGGCACAGATTCTTCGCGTGCGATGGATACATTTACTCCATGTATGTGTTAATATTATAGAGCATAGAACGCATACTGCCCACAAATTGCGGCGTTGCCTTGCTGAAGTGCAGGGACAGGGCCGCCAGTTCACAAACAAAGCAGCGCTCCAAGCTGAGGGTGTCAGTCTGGTGTGAAAGGTGAGGGTTCAAATGAGAGCAATGGTCATCGACGCATTCGGCGGGCCGGACGTGTTCCGCGAGGCCGACATGTCCAAGCCGGCGCCGGGGCCGACGCAAGTCCTGGTGAAGGTCCACGCCGCCGCCATCAACCCGGTGGACTACAAGATCCGGCAGGCCGGAGCCTGGGCGGGCCTGCAGTTCCCGGCGATCCTCGGGTGGGATGTTTCCGGGGTGATCGAGGAAATCGGCGTAGCCGTGCGCGACTTCGAGGTCGGCGACGAGGTGTTTTACTGCGCCGAGATCTTCGGCTGTCAGGGCGCTTACGCGGAGTACCATGTCACGGAGGCTTCGGTGGTCGCGCATAAGCCCGCGAATCTCACGCACTTCGAGGCCGCGAGCATCCCACTCGCCGGCGGAACGGCTTGGGAGGGCGTCATCGTGCGCGCGAAGCTGCGGGTCGGCGAGACCGCCCTGATCCACGCGGGCGCGGGTGGCGTCGGGTCGGCGGCGATCCAGATCGCCAAGGCCGCCGGAGCGCGCGTGTTCGCAACCAGCCGGGCGGCGAATCTCGATCTACTGCACGAATTAGGAGCGGACAGGGCCATCGACTACCGGACGGAGGATGTCGTGGCGGTCGTGCTCGCTGAGACCGGAGGCGCGGGCGTTGACTTCACCTTCGACACCGTCGGCGGCGACACCCTGACGCAGAGCATCGAAGCTACCAAGCCGTGGGGCCGCATCGCCGCCGTCGTTCCCAGCAGCGCGCCGATCGATGCCGCATTCCACAAGAATCTGACGATCCACTTCGAGTTCTCGCCCCGAAATCGCGCGAAGATGGAGGCCCTGCGCACACTGGCCGAGCGCGGGCAACTGAAGCCGATCATCGAGACCGTTCTGCCTCTGAGCCACGTTGCACAGGCCCACGAACGTCTCGAGATGGGGTGTGTGCGAGGCAAGATTGTGCTCGACACCAGTCGATAGATCATCGGACGCCAGTCGACGTGACACACCTCGTTTGAGGCTTGCCGGATAGGGCAATACCTTAACCAGTGAGGTGATTGCGGAAGTCTGTAGGAGCACTCTCCAGAGTGCGAGGAGCGCGTGCTGCTATAGCAGCGCGATAACGACAATCGCGGTCTGGAGACCGCTCCTACAGGTGACCCGGCAGCCTCTGCAACCATCCAAAACAAGAATAAAGCACATACTGCGGGGTTGACGGGCCGTGTCTCACAGGGTCCGGGAGTTGGGTAAGCAGATGAGAGGATGACTTCAGATGACGACAGCTACGCTTGGTCAGAGAGTAAAGGATTCATCGATCGGAGTGATCCGAGGACTCGGTGACGTCCTGGGAAGCACTATTCAGGTGACGAAGGAAGCCACCATCGACGCCTTGCGCGGCGCCGGCGATGTCGGGAAGGTGGCGTCGGGGACGGCGGCCGAGGTCGTTAGCGGCGCAATCAGCGCGGCGAAAGAGGTCGGTGGAGAGGTTGGAACCGTCGCTAAAGGCGCCGTCATCGGAGCGCTGAAGGGGATGGGCGAAGTCGCGACGGTCACGGTCGGCGTGCTCTCGGACACGGTGCGGGTGGCGATCAAGGGCACCGGCCAGGTCGGGGAGGACGTCGCGCTGCAGACCGCCAGCCTCGCGCACAGCGTCATCGCCTCGGCCAGAGACACGGGCCTGGGCGTGGGCGACGCAGCCTTCGGAGTGGCGCGAGGGGTCGTGACAGGGGCCAAGGATTTCGGGGCCGACCTCGTGGGCATCGCCAAGGGCGCCATTGAGGGAAGCATCGGCGGCGCGCAGGAGATCGGCGGCGACGTGATCGAAGCGGTCCGCAGCGCCGCGCGCGGACTGGTCAAGGGCACCGGCGACATCGGCGGAGACGTGACGCAGGTGGCCGAGAGCGCTGTGGTGGGAGCGGTCCAAACGGCCCGGAAGATCGGCCTCAGCGTCGAGGAAGCCGCGTCAGCCGCCGCCCAGGGCGCCCTGGAGGGAGCCGGAGAAGTCGGCGAAGCCGCCGTGAAGGCGGTGACCGGCGTGCTGTCCGGCACCATCGAGGGGGTCAAGGTCGCGGTGAAAGGCCCCGCCCCGGAGCCTACCAGCACGGACGGCGAGAGCTTCGACGACTGCTGCTGCGGCCCGCACGCCTGAGCCCATCGGCGAGGGGCAGGGGCCTGGAGTTCGGCAGAGGGTAGGCGAGGTGGGCAATTCCCGCCTCGCCGGGGTTGGGTCCGATAGTGCGTTCTCCAGCCGCATGTACGCGAAGGGGGATTCGTGTTGCCCTTTCAGGGTTCTCGAATTGTATGCGCCGGAGCCCGGAGGGCTTGCGCCCCCGGCTAAACTCCTCGCACCCCTCCGGGGTGCAACGACGTAGCCGTGCTATCGGTGATCTGCGGCCTGTCACCCATCCCCTCTCGGTTCCTGCTACGCCGGCCTCTGCTACTTCCCGACGATCTCCAGGTACCGCTTCACCATCGCCCGCATCAGATCGACGCTACGGGCGGACTGCTCCGGCGTCAGCGCCCCCGGCTTGCCCATATCCTCGGGCCGCGAGGGCGCAACGTGCGTGTCGACCATCTCATTCCAACTGTAGAAGCCGAAGCCGTTGCCGTACTTCGCCGCCTGACCCGCGTACAGATCCGCGCTATCCGCGGTGATCTTTGCGGGGAGTTCCTTGGCCCAGTCGCTGTAGGTCCGGTATGTCATAATCGCCGGCTGGCCGGTCTCTTTGCGCCAGGCCGTCAGGAAGTCGGCCTCCCCCTGGCTCAGCGGCCCGGTGCAGCGGAAGAACAGGATGTCCGCCGAGCGCGCGCACGAGGGGTTCGCCGCATACTGGATGCGATAGCTCTTGGCATCCGGGTGCTCTGCGGCGAACTGGTACGGCAGCTCCGCCAGGATGAGAACCTCGGGGTGCTTGCGGCGCAGACGGTCGGCCATCTTACCCAGCGACTCCGAGATCAGTTGCGAGCGGAACTCGATGTGGTCCTCGACGGCCTGGGGGTGCGCCGATTTGCCTTGGCGCAGCATCGCATAGTCGAACACCCGCGTGTCTCGCGGGTTGATGCCGCCGAATGAGCGGTACTCGGTGCCCCACGCGGCGTTCAGCTTCGCGAGATCGCCGCCATACTGCTTCCGCAGCCATCCGACGAACAGCGCGTTGGTGGCATCATCGAAGCCGCCCTCCCAGCCCAGCTCGACACTCAGCGCCACCACCGGGCGCGGCTTTCCATGCCAGTTCACCCGCAGGAGCGCCTGGCTGCCGTAGCGGTCGAGATACTGCTCCGCATACGCCGTCCCCGCCGCGATCGTCGCCTCGTCCCAGATGACCAGCGCGGCCGGCGTGCCATCTTGCCGCTGGCTGCGCTTCAGATCGACCCCATACCACTGCTTCACCAGCTTCGGGCGGTCGCCGTCGAGCATGTCCACCCAGACCTTCGCGCTCAGCCAGGGGAGAATCTGCAGGCCCGCCTCGGCGGCCAGTCGGTGCGCCCGGTCGAGCAGCCGCCAGTTGCCGTCGATGGCCTGCGACCACTCGTGGTCCATCGCGAGGGTCGAGATACCCATCGCCTTGAGCGTCGCGAAGTCCCGGCGGATCGCGTCGTCATCGCTCTTCCACGGGTCCCACCAGTGCGGAAAGTAGTAGACGCAGGCGAGGGGGCGACCGTCGGCGAGGCGCAACGGGGTCGCATCGGGAGCGCTGTGGGCGAGAGAAGCCACAAGCGGAATCATCGCGGCGATACCAAGGCTGCGGAATGGAGTACATCTGAGGCCGGCGCAGCAAAGACGGTGGAATCGGGGCATTCACGTCCCTCCCTATATGTAGCTGCATCGGTTGTCCGTGCATCAGCGGCCACGCGCAACACGCTCACCTGCGAGAGTCGGCAATGCGGCCAGCTTCCCCGCTCGCAGGGCGGTATCCTTCTCTCATGGCTCTTCTTCAATGTGTGTGGGTAGCTTGGCGATGGCTGAACAGATCACATCAGGCACGCGGTCGTTATCCGTGCCGTCGCGTCCGCAGGACGCTTGGCCCCGCCGCAGGCGGGGACCCTCAGCCGGATGCTTCAGCGTCC
>CAYWBK010000506.1:0-4409 GCA_964455745.1 uncultured Armatimonadia bacterium | reverse complement strand
CTTGCGGCCCCCAGTCCACAGGCCCTGCTCAGCCCTCGCTCTCCTGCGCGGCCAGCTTCGCCGCAGCGTTGTCCTCGCGCGCGTGCTTGATGTGCCGCCATACATAGGCCACGAACCCGACGATGATCACCGTGCCGATGATCGCGTCCGCACCGTGGAAGTAGGTCTTCAGAGACTCCCAGTTCTCGCCCGCCTTCATGCCCACGTAGGCCAGGAAGAGGCTCCAGATGTATGAGCCGACCAGCGAGTAGACCGTGAAGCGCCAGATGTTCATGCGCGCGATGCCCGCCGGGAAGGAGATGAAGGCGCGGATGACCGGCAGGCACCGGGAGAAGAACGCCGTCGCCTCTCCCCACCGCGCGAACCAGCGGTCGGCCATGTCGAGGTCGCGCTTGGACATGAGCACATACTTGCCGTAGCGCTCGATCAGCGTGCGGCCGCCGTACATGCCGAGGTAGTACGAGAAGATCGAGCCGATGACGTTGCCGACCGCTCCCGCCGTAGCGACCAGCCAGAGGCTGAACCGTCCCTGAGCGACAAGGAAGCCTGAGAACGGCAGGATGATCTCCGACGGGAGCGGGATGTTCGCCGACGCGATGGCCGACAGGAAGGCGATACCGGCGTAGCCGGTGGACTGGATCGTGCCGGTGATGAACCCGGCGACCAACTGCAGGATGTGTCCGATCAATGTAAACCTCCGCGTGCGATGTCTGAGCCGGTCATTCGCCGTGGCGCGGTGGCGAACCTGCGCCGAAGCGCGTCGTTATGGGAACATGCTGCAGGGCGGTTTGTTCCTGTTGGGAGATGAAACCGCAGTCTGCGATCCCGATGCGCTCTGCGAAGATAACACAAATGGGCGCGGAAGTGTGCCCGGTCTCAGGCCATGCAGTCGGCCACGGAAGGTAGCCATGCGCGTTATCCTGTTGATGTCGTCGCTGGCAGCCGCAGGCCTCATGGGGCTCGCGGGCGAGGCGGTTCGGGCGGATGATAGCACAGCCACCGCAAGTGCGGGCTTGGCGGCTGACCTGAGGGATTGTGTCCTATTCTTCATCGAGGGCGGACTGGAGGGGACCCGCCGGGCCGGTGACCGGACCCCCTCCGGGCTGGCGCTACTACCGCAGCTTTTCGAGCGCGGCGTCTGCTCCGAAGCGCTCTTTCAGATCGGATCGTACTCCAGTAGCTGGCCCGCGATGGGCAGAGTGCACTCGGTCATCGTGCCGGGGCAGCATCGGTCCCTCGGCTTTCGCGACGCAGGGGGAGAGTTGCAGGCGATCTGGGGCTTCTACCCGCCCCTGACGCAGGGACGCGTGCCCCGCAATGAGACCGAGGCCGTCATCGTCGGGCCTGACTCCAAGGCGCTCACCTGGACGCCTGACGAGCCGGAGAAGGCTCCGGAGATCGGCATTCCCGCTGTCCCCAGGGCGGTCGGGTCCATCTTCACCACGCTGTTCTTCGTGCAGCCGCGCCGCTATACGGTGGTTGGCCTCACCCCGATCGCACAAGACGGCCTGGAGACTATCTGGACGACCAGTGTGCCGACGGTGCCGCCACCGGGCAGGGGAGCCCAGCCCGGAGAGTGCATCTTCGGCCCCGGCTGGCGCGCCAGCGCGTTCCTGACGGATATGTCCCGTTACGATAGCTGCCGCGACGCTCTGGCTGCAACGTACCTGGAGTGGCGGGCGGTGCGGATACGGGATGGGCGCGTGGACACCTCGTGGCGGCACAAGGGCTATGACGCTCCGGCGGTCCATGCCTCAACCACGCGCTGTTACACGAGCATCCCGGGCCACGAGTTCCGCCGGTTCATTGAGCTGTACCTGCGGGCGGACTGGGGGCCGAGACTTTGGGAGGATCAGGGCCCTCCACTGGATGTTTCGGACATGCGGGTCGACTACGGCGGCAAGCCCATCGCCGTGACGTGGCGGAAGCTTGGCGGCAAGGAGACGGTGGCCCGGATCGAGCGACCAGGGACCTATGAAGGCGAGATCACCGTGCCCGAAGACGCCGTCCCGAAGTCGTTCAGCGTCTACATCCGGGCGCGTCTCGAATGCGCCTGTCGTGCCGACTACTGGTAGGCGCGGGCCGGGTCGGGGAACGGCAGTTGTCGTCCTGTACTGATCTCGTTGGTGCCGTCCGGTCAGGGCGGCAGAAGGGGGCACACCGTGCATTCAGCGAAATGTCTTATCTTCGCAGTGCTCATTCCTTGCGCATTGGCAGGCTGCCGGACCTTGCACGCCGCGGAATCGGCGGTGGTCCCAGTTGCGGGCCCGACCGGGAATGTCGGGCTGGCGACGCCCGGCGATCTCGCTGACTGTATCGCTTTCTATGCCGTGATGCCGAACCTCTGCCCTCGTTACAGCGGCCTTGGTAGGCCTGATTCCCCTGAGCGTGAACGGTTCCTTGAAGGGCAGAAACAGGCCTTGCGGCGAGCTTTCGGGGAGGCAATCGCTTTCGAATGGCGCATGGAAGTGCCCTTCGACAATCCCATTACGGGGGGCATTTCGGAGTTCATCGCGCCGGAAAAGCGCGCATCACACACCTGGAATGACGGCACTTGGCTCCCTTATGTGCGGAATCCTGCGGACAGGTGGGGGCTCCGGCGGGTCTGGGGGTACTTCCCGAAGCTGACTCAGGGGGCGCTGCCGAGTTCGTCCGACGAGGGCATCATCGCCGCTAAGGCACGCCATTTTGCCCCGTGGGCGGAGCAATCGAAACCACCCGACATCGACGATGACCGCACGAAGTACCTTGGCGCCCTGGTCAGGCCGACCTTTCTCGGCGCTCCGTGGTCATTCCGGGTGACGGGGCTTGCGTCCAAACCGGATGGCCCTTGGGAAGCCGTCTGGACCCTCGGCACACCTGCGCCGTGGAAGCTCCCCAAGGTGCTGGAGAGAATGTGGGGCCATGAGATACGTGCCGGCGTCATTCTTACTGACGTTAGCAAGTATTCGAAATGGCGGGAGATCATCGCCAGCCACTGCAGCTACTGGTATGCCGTCCGCATTCGTAACGGGTGGCTTGATCCAACGTGGCAAACGGTAGGAGGTGACGCGCCGGCGGTATCCATCGCAGACCTCGGCTACATCTCCGAGTCTGTGGTCGGCGGCCGGATAGTCTTGACCGTCGGGCTGAGACGTCCGTTCTATCCTGGCGCCGTTGTGCCGATGCTGACGAACCGCAGATCGCCGCTGAGCAACGAAGGCCTGGCCCTGCTCTACGACGGCCGGCCGGTGCGGGCTGAGTGGCACTATGGTTCGTCTGATGCTCCAGACCTGACATCCGCGACGGCAGTGGTGCCGCTCGTCGACGGCACTCACAGCGTGTCTGTGACCAAGGGAGGGCGGCTGGAGACCACCGCGTTCATCGTGCAGGAAGAGGCAGGTCGGCGAAAGGCGATCTCCGAGGCGCTGGCGAAGTACCGGCACGGCATCGAGAACGGGCTACCCGATGAGGTCCGACAAGCGCTTGGACCCGGCCACGCGTCCGATGTCGGTAAAGAGGCGGTGCCGGGTTCCAACGGGGCCGTGGCCCACTGGGTCGCCGGTGGCGTCGCGCGCCAGGGGATTCTGGCGGTCCGCCCGAGTTACGCGCTCGCGCGGTTCATTGGGAGGGCCGCAGGGCCCGATGGCAAGATCGAGATCATATATGTCGATCTGGATCTGCAGGACGGGCATTGGTGCGTGTCACGCCTCACGCCGAGCAAGCACAAGTTGTAGCCGACGGTTCGCACGAAGGCTGGAAAGAGACCAATCCGTCCAAGCCAGCCATCCTCGGCGGCCCTCACGTCGACGCGGTCCGCAATGGACACGAGTAGTTGTCAGAATTACTGTGAAGAGCGGGGGGAGGAGCCATGCCATGAAACGCACGCTTACCCCATCCCTCCTGCTGCCGATACTCGCATTGGCAATGCTACCCATAGCTTCCGGCTGCAGCCGGGCGCGCAGGCCCGAAAAGTCGCCCGCCTCGGTCCTTCCTGCGCCGGTGAGTAGCGTCGCCACGACCGGACCATCTGCGGCCACACAGTCGCCCTCTGGCGAGGCTCGGACGTCAGCAAGCGGCACTTCGTCGCCCGCGCAGCCTGAGAAATCGCAGGTGCCCGAAGCGACGCGCGCCAAACTCGTCAACGCGTATCCCTATCTCAAGGAGTCGGAGATATTGAAGGCGAAGCGCACCGATGGAGCCTGGGAACTCAGAGTCCGCGATCCCGGAGGTATGTCCCGTCTGATAGCCGAGGCCGAGGAGCAATTTGAGGAGCAAGGCTTTGCCATGAACATGAAGGAGTCGCGGGTCAATGTCATCCATAGCCTCGGGCATGGCGTTATCGTCATGACACGTGGTTCCGAGCGGTTCGAGATGTCTGCCGATCAGGACCCGACCGACAAGAAGGTCGCCAATGTGCGCCTCAAGAG
>CAYWBK010000505.1:0-4414 GCA_964455745.1 uncultured Armatimonadia bacterium | reverse complement strand
TCAGGGCGATTTGGAGGCGGTTATCCACTACAGCGTGATGCGGTTCAAGGAGGGGCCGGACGAGAGGGCCAGCCCTCGGCGCACGGGAACGGCGCGTACAGACGCTCCGCCGGGGCGTCTCTGCCGGTGCCATGACCTTCCGCGCATGGCAACCGCGTACAGACGCCCCGCCGGTGCCATGACCTTCCGCGCATGGCAACCGCGTACAGACGCCCCGCCGGGGCGTCTCTACCCACGCCCCGCTCCGGCCTTACGTTAGCGCGCCCCGGATCGCCTCCGATAGCGGCTTCACCTGGTCGGGGAACACCGTCCGCAGGTCGAACTGCAGCGCGCCCTCGTGGATGCGGGCCATGACCGCCGGACGGCCGGTTCGCAGGCGCGAGGTCAACTCGTCGAGCGATACCGGGGCCTCGCGAGTCGGGGTCAGGGCCAGCAGGACCGTGGGCAGGGTCTCCTCCGGCAGCGAGCCGCCCCCGATGCGCCCGGCTTCGGCTTCTTCGTGCATCTCGACGGACACCCAGGGCGGGGCGAACTGGCGCACCAGGGCTCTCAGCTTGCGGGCGCGCGAACGAATGTCGGACAGGGGGGCGGCGATGATCTGCAGCGTGGGGATCTCCCGGATGGCTGTCTCGGGGTCTGCGTGCGAGCGCAGAGTCGCTTCCAGAGCCGCGATGGTCATCTTCCCCACTCGGAAAGCCCGCGCCAGGGGGTTCTTCTTGATCGCCCCGACGTGCTCCTTGTCCCCCAGGATGATGCCGCATTGTGGACCCCCGAGTAACTTATCGCCCGAAAAGCATACAATGTTAGCCCCGGCTGCCACGCTGTCGTGGACCAGCGGCTCCTGTCGCAGCCCGAACTGCGAGAAGTCGAGCAGAGCGCCGCTGCCGATGTCGTCGAGGAAGGCGATGCCGCGCTCGCGGCAAAGCTGGGCCAGCTCCTCGGCCCCGGGCTCGGTCGTGAAGCCGATGATGCGATAGTTGCTGTGGTGGGCGCGGAGGATCGCGGCGGTGTTCTCGTTGATCGCCGCCTCGTAATCGCGCAGGTGGGTGCGGTTGGTCGTGCCCACCTCGACGAGGCGACAGCCGCTGCGGGCCATCACGTCGGGCAGGCGGAAGGAGCCGCCGATTTCGACGAGCTGCCCGCGCGAGACGATGACCTCGCGCCCGTCGGCGAGGGCATTGAGCATCAGCAGCGTGGCCGCGGCGTTGTTGTTGAAAACCGCGGCCGCCGGCGCGCCGGTGATCTCGCACAGGATGCGCTCGACATGGGCGTGGCGCGAGCCGCGTTTGCCGGTCTGCAGGTCGACTTCGAGGTTGTTGTACTGCCGGGCGACGGCATAAACCGCCAGCGCGGCGCGCTCGGACATGACCGACCGGCCTAAGCCCGTGTGGATGACGACGCCGGTGGCGTTGATGACCGGGCGCAGTGACGGGCGGCCGGCGTCCTCCAGCAGGCGACGCGCGTGGGCGACGAAGACGCCCGGCGCAAGGTCGCGCATCTCCACCGCCGCGCCGGACGCGATCTGGGACCTGGCGGCGTCCGTGGCGGCGCGCAGTGCGTTCACGACGGCCTGCCGGGGTTGCTCGGAGAGAAGCTCGCGGGCTTCGGGCGAAGCGAGCAGCCGCCCGACCGCCGGGACGGCGCGCAGAAGGGCGGCCTGTGCGTCGCGGCCCGGGGCACTGCCGGGATCTGTGCTGCGGCTGTCTGTGGACATCTTCCACGCCTCCAGGGCCGGCCGCGGCAGCCTAGTGATGAGGCCCCGACCGGCGCGAATGCTTATTGCCGGCAACCAATTCGGCGGAATCGGCGGGCTTCCCTGCTTGTCAGGGGCTTGAGGACGGCCCGCGACAGGATTGTCGGGGATGACCCCTGCCGTCCGCGACAGGATTGTCGCGGCCACTACTGCAGGGAAGGCGCGGCCACTGTGGACTGGTGCAGTGGCCCCGACAATCCTGTCGGGGAGGGCCGTCCGGCACACGCATCCGCGACAATCTTGTCGGGGATGACCCCTGCCGTCCGCGACAGGATTGTCGCGGCCACTACTGCAGGGAAGGCGCGGCCACTGTGGACTGGTGCAGTGGCCCCGACAATCTTGTCGGGGAGGGCCGTCCGGCACACGCATCCGCGACAATCCTGTCGGGGATGACCCCTGCCGTCCGCGACAGGATTGTCGCGGCCACTGCGGCGGGGGGGGGCGCGGCCACTGTGGACTGGTGCAGTGGCCCCGACAATCTTGTCGGGGAGGGCCGTCCGGCACACGCATCCGCGACAATCCTGTCGGGGATGACCCCTGCCGTCCGCGACAGGATTGTCGCGGCCACTGCGGCGGGGGGGGGTCGCGGCCACTGCGGCGGGGGTCGAATTGTCCACAATGGCGTGACCAATGTGGAAAGAAGGGTCTTGCATTGACCCGACATTGCTGCTATTATGCGTCCTGCAGGGAGGAACGTGGGCTGACCGGCCCGCGCCTGTTGATAACTCAGTGGAAAATGTTGAAAACACCAACAGCCTGTTGGCTTGTGGGGTGTTGATTACCCCTGGGCCTCGGCTGCAGACGCCACGCCATTCGCGCTACCGCCTTCACAGCAAATCCTACCTGCCCTCTTTTCGTCTGTCGTTAGTATCGAGGGGGAACTCAGCACATCCGAGGATCGGACTGATTGCTGCGTGAGGGTTGTCGTCGGTGCTTGCCAGACCGCACACCGCCCGACCCTGCTGGAGGTGAGACCGAGGCAGAACACACGTCGAATGCCGCTTCGCGAGAGGGAGTCGCGGAGAGCGACGTGCAGTGCAGAGCTTGGCGCCAGACAGGCACGATGGCCGGCCGGGGAGGTCGGCAAACGTGCCGAGAATTCGCGCAGTGCGCGCCCATGAAAACGGCGAGGCAAGCACTGCCGCAAACGAAAGGTGTTCTGGATGCCGGATCTCAACATGCCGGGACACGGACCTTTGGACAACAGCCTCGCGGTCGGCGAGGATCTGTGGCGGGCAGCGCTCCCCGCCCTGGCAGAAAGGGTTGGCAGCGCAACCTACGAGGGTTTTCTCAAGCAGTCCGTCGTCCTCGCCTTCGACGAGGGCGTCTTCCGAATCGGCGTGCCCAGTCAATTCGCCAAGTCCTGGCTCGAAGATCGACATACCCACACCATCAGCGCCCATCTCACCGAGCTTACCCAGACCCCGGTGGCCGTCCTGTTCGAGGTCCGTTCCGACCTGGCCCCGGAGATCTCCCCTGCCGCGCCCGTGTATGTGCGGGAGGTCCCTCCGCAAGACGACATTCCCGAGTTCGGGCTGCAGCCGCTCAACCCCAAATATTCCTTCGACAACTTCGTCGTGGCCGACTGCAACCGCTTCGCGAACGCCGCGGCGCAGCAGATCGCCAAGTCGCCGGGCCGCGCGTACAACCCCCTGTTCATCCACAGCAAGGTCGGTCTGGGCAAGACCCACCTCATGCAGGCCATCGGGCATCGGGCCAAAGAGATCCATCCCCACATCCAGGTTATCTACGTGCAGACCGAGTCCTTCGTCAATCAGGTCATCAGCGCGATCCGCGACAACCGAATGGGCGAGTTCCAGCGCCGGTACCGGTATGTCGACTTGTGGCTGGTGGACGACATCCAGTTCATCGCTTCGCGCGAGGCCCCGGCCTCCGAACAGGAGTTCTTCCACACCTTCAACACGCTGTACGAGATGAACAAGCAGGTCGTCATCGCCAGCGACTGCCCGCCGCGGCAGCTTCGCATCATGGACGACCGCCTGCGCAGCCGGCTGGAGATGGGCATCGTCGCCGACTTGCGCTGCCCGGATGTCGAAACGCGGGTCGCGATCCTGGAGAAGAAAGCCGAGACCGAGGGCATCGTGCTGCCGCGCGAAGTCCTGGAGTTCATGGCGAACAAGATCGAATCGAACATCCGCGTGCTCGAAGGCGCTTTGGCCAAGGTCTGCGCTTACATCACTTTCGATGGCGGCGATATGAGCATTCCCAGCGTGGAGGCCCTCATCGCCGACTACTCGACCGCGCCCGCCGACCGACGGATCACCCTCGACGAAATCGTGGCCCTGGTCGCAGAGAAACTGGACTGCTCCAAAGAGGAGATCCTGGGCGCGCGCCGCAGCAAGGACATCGTGTGGCCCCGACATGTCGCGATCTACCTGGCGCGCGAGTTGACCCCGAACTCGCTGGCGGACATCGGCCAGTTCTTCGGCGGCCGCGACCACGCCACAGTCCTGCACGCGTACAACAAAGTGGCCGACGCCCTGACCGAGGACGAACGGGCGCTGTGGATGATTAACGAGCTACGAAGCTCCCTTCAAGAGTAGCTGATGGGTCCGCCCGCCGATTACATATCATCACATCACTATGCCGCTTTGACAACCGGCAGACGAAGCGCTCGGAATCTTGTCAGAGGCTGACCGT
>CAYWBK010000504.1:0-4431 GCA_964455745.1 uncultured Armatimonadia bacterium | reverse complement strand
CTGGCTTCTGGCTTCTGGCTTCTGGCTTCTGGCTTCTGGCTTCTGGCTCCTGGCTCCTGGCTCCTGGCTCCTGGCTCCTGGCTTCTGCCGTTTCACGTCTCTTCCACGCCGCGGGCCAGCACAACCTTCCCACTGCGAACCATCTCGACGACTCCGTACTCGGACAACAGCCGGATGAAGGCGTCCACCTTGTCTTCCTTCCCGGTGGCCTGCACCATCATCGCGTCGTTGCTGATGTCGACGATGTCGCCCCGGAAGACGTGCACGAGGCTCGTGAACTCCACGCGCTTCTCAGGCGGCACAGTCACCTTCACCAGGCACAACTCGCGCTCGACGACGGCATGGCCGGTGTGGTCGATGACCTTGTGGACATCATGCAGCTTCTCAAGCTGCTTACACACCTGGTCGAGGGTCGCCTCGTCTTCATCCACGGTGATAGTCATCCGCGAGATCCGCGGATCTTCCGTGGTGCTGACGGCGAGGCTTTCGATGTTAAACCCGCGCCGAGCGAAAAGCCCAGCCACTCGGGTCAGGACACGCGGGCGGTTCTTAACGAGCACGGAGATCACACGTTTCATGAGTGCTTACCACCTGTTACGCCTGTATCTACTACCGCCGCCGTTCGCCGTTCTCCCCCCTCCCTCCGAGGGAGGGGGGCAGGGGGGGTAGGAAGCCGTCGCCGTTCCCCCCTCTCCACTTGTGGAGAGGGGCCGGGGGTGAGGTGCCGTTCTCCCCCCTCCCTCCGAGGGAGGGGGGCAGGGGGGATAGGAAGCCGTCGCCGTTCGTCGTTCCCCCCCTCCCTCCGAGGGAGGGGGGCAGGGGGGGAGGAAGCCGTTCGCCGTTCCCCCCTCTCCACTTGTGGAGAGGGGCCGGGGGTGAGGTTGCCGTTCGTCGTTCCCCCCCTCCCTCCGAGGGAGGGGGGCAGGGGGGTAGGAAGCCGTTCGCCGTTCCCCCCTCTCACCTCGTGGAGAGGGGGCCGGGGGTGAGCCGCCGTCTACTCCCTCCCGTTCGGCGCGCTCTTGAGCATGTCGGAGACACTCTTGCCCGCCGGGATCATCGGGAACACGTTCTCCTCCGGCGCGCAGACGAAGTCCATGATGACCGGCCGGTCGTTGATCTCCAGGGACTTCTCAATCGTCGCGCGCACATCCTCGACCCGCTCGCAACGCAGGCCCGCGCCGCCGTAAGCCTCGGCCAGTTTCACGAAGTCCGGATTGTTCTGCGCCAGGTAGACGCCGCTGTAGCGCTTGTCATAGAACAAGTCCTGCCACTGGCGCACCATGCCGAGATAGCCGTTGTTCATAATGGCGATCTTCACCGGCAGCTTGTGCAGCACCGCCGTGGCCATCTCCTGGATGTTCATCTGGATCGACCCATCGCCGGCGATGTCAATCACCAGCGCGTCGGGGTTGGCGAACTGCGCGCCGATGGCCGCCGGGAACCCGTACCCCATCGTCCCCAGGCCGCCGCTGGAGAGGAAGTGCCGCGGCTTGTCGACCTTGTAGTACTGCGCCGCCCACATCTGGTGCTGGCCAACCTCAGTGCACACGATGGCGTTCCCGCCGGTCACTTCGTAGAGTTGCTCGATGACGTACTCCGGCGGGAGCGGGCTGCCGGCGGCTGGCATGTCGTAGATCAGCGGATGCTCGGCCTTCCACTGCTCCAGCTTCTGCTCCCATGCGCCGGCGACTCGCGGCTTGACCATCGGCACGAGCACTTCGAGCACCGCGCGCGCGTCTCCCGCGATGGCGATCCCGGCCCGCTTGACCTTGTGCAGCTCCGCCGGGTCGATGTCGATGTGGATGATCTCCGCGTCCGGCGCGAACTTCTTCACATCGCCGGTCACGCGGTCGTCGAACCGAGCGCCGATGCAGACGATGAGTTTCGCATATTGCATCGCATGGCTTGCATAGGCCATCCCGTGCATCCCCGGCATGCCCATCGACAGCGAGTGCGTCTCGGGGAAGCCGCCTTTGCCCAGAAGCGTGTGCACCACGCAGATGTTCGCCTTCTCCGCCAGCTCGCGAATCAGCGGGGCCGCGCCCGAGGAGATCACGCCGCCGCCGATGTACAGGATCGGCGCTTCGGAGGCGTTAATCATGTCCGCCGCGCGCTCGATGTCGCCGGACGGCAGCCGCTGCGGGGGTTCGTAAGCGTCCAAGCCCTCGATGTTACGCACCGGGAAGGGCACTTGCCCGAGGCTGATGTCGGAGGGGATGTCCACGAGCACCGGCCCGGGTCGCCCCGTGCGGGCGATGTAGAAGGCCTCGCGCATGATGTCCACGAGCTGCGCCGGGTCGGTCACGAGGTAGTTGTGCTTGGTGACCGGGATCGTGACGCCGGTCACGTCGGCTTCCTGGAACGAGTCCTTGCCGATGGCGGCGGTCTTGACTTGCCCGGTGATCGCGACCATCGGCACGCTGTCCATGTACGCGGTGGCAATGCCGGTGACGAGGTTCAGCGCTCCCGGGCCGCTCGTCGCCAGGCACACCCCGACGCGCCCGCTCGACCGCGCGTAGCCATCGGCCATGTGCGCCGCGCCCTGCTCGTGACGGACGAGGATGTCGCGCCCCGTCCAGTCATAGAGAGCGTCGTAGATCGGGATGACCTGCCCTCCGGGGAAACCGAAGAGGATGTCCGCGCTCTCCTCGTCGAGCACTTTCAGGAGCGCTTCCGCGCCTCGAATGGTCTGCTGTGACATTCCCAAGCCTCCGCTGCAAGTTCCCGCGGTGTCTGGCTCAAGACACTCGCCGGCGAGGGCTGTGCGCCCCTGCGACCGATACATGGCGTCATAGATCGGGATAAGCGCCGCCCCGGGATAGCCGAAAACGGCGTCCACATCCTCTTCCTGGAGCACCCTCAGAAGAGCCTCGGCCCCCGACATGACCTTTGGTAACATGCGCCGACATCGCCCTCGCCGTCTTAGCCGTCTTAGCCGTTTTTTGCCGTTTTTGCCGTTTTTGCCGTTGTTGCCGTTTCCGTTTCTGCGTTCAGCGTTCCGAGTTCAGCGTTCAGAACATCAGTTCCAGCGCTTCCATGGCCTCCATGCCGACCGTAACGCCCAGCGCGGCGGCCCGCTCGTTGACCTTCATGATCTTGCGGGTGATAAGCCGCTCGACCGGCCCGACCTCAAACCCCGGCCAGCTTTCGACAATCGCCATGGCCATCCCGAAGCCATTGCCTGCCTCGATGTCGAAGACGCCGCAGCAGAGCCACCCTTTGGGCGCAGTGAGAAAGACCATCGAGCCGGAATCGAACTCGATCCGCATTCCAAGGGCGAGGCCCTTGGATGTCTGTACGGCAGATTGTTTGGTTAGGATTTCACGCATGAGGAAAAACCTCCTTGTACAGCCAGAGTCAGGGCCGAATCGGGTTGTCACCGCAGCGGTCGCGCCCTGGGCACGTCGCGCAGATCGCATCGTCCGGATGCGGGTCCGCCACCCACCGTTTGCGGTCCACCGTGCAGATCATCCACGTACAGCAGATCATCGCGCCTGTGCGCGGGTCCTCACACCGCACCGCCAGTGCGCACTCGTTGCCCGCGGGAGTCGGGAGCGCGAACTGATGTCCTGCGCTCGTAGAGAACTGCCGCGGAGGCAGAATGTGCGGGGTATCACGGTCATCGTCGAGCAGGTTCCGCCAGCCCTCCTCTCGCACTCGAGACACCTCCGGCCAGACAGCCGCAACTCCGCCGACATTCTGGACCTGCATGGGCAGAGCGCCTTCCTTTGGCTCGTAGATCGCAAGAACGAGACACGGGAGTTGCTGATGGAAGAACGCGCTCTCGGCTACCTTGGCCTGCTTGGCTGCAGCCTCCGCCATCTTTCTGGTCGCCTCCGCCATCTCACGCGTCTCCGCCGCATACCAGTACAGCAGGCAGGCCGTGGCCGCGAGGACGCCCGTTCCTATCCACGCGGCAGCTTCGCTGGGCCGGGCAAGCGCCACGCAGACGGAGAGCCCCATCACCACAAGCACTCCAGCCCAGCACTTGCTGCGCACCGACTTGCCGGACCATGAGCGGCAGGCCTGCCCCATCGCGTTCGCGAGCCGATTCATCACCGTGGCCCACTCCCCTCGCATCCAGCGCGTGGAACCGTCCACTGCCGTCAAGCGCCGGAGGCGCGACAGATGTTAGCCGGGGGCGCAAGCCCCCGGATTCCCGGCCCCGTCGAAGCCCATAAGCCCCGAAGGGGCGATACTCGAGCGGCTCTGCGCGGACGGCTGTGTCGCCCCTTCGGGGCTCATTGGCTAGCTCCGGCCCGGATTCCAGGGGCTTGCGCCCCTGGCTAGAAGCTGTCGGCCCTTCGGGCCTGTAAGGCAACAGCACGGCCAACGGCACCCACATTCCCTCGGCGGCTATCGACCGCCCGGCTTTCGCGGGCGTCTTGTTACTTATCGAAGGCGTATAACGGAACATTTATCACAATTTTA
>CAYWBK010000503.1:1350-4446 GCA_964455745.1 uncultured Armatimonadia bacterium | reverse complement strand
TCGGCGCCCCGCCGGGCGCTACAGTCGGGTTCATCCCCGGCCGAGGCTGAGCATAGGCCGTCATCGCGAACAAAGCGCACACGACAAGCGCGCCGCGGCGCACAAATCGCCTTCCGCCTGTTCCCCCGGATGGCATCCGCATCAAATCCACTTCTTTCGTGTAATTGAAAGTGCCGCCCCCCTGAAGTTCGCGGGGGGGAGCAAACCTCTCGCCCAGCGCCGCCGCCGTTCTCCCCCTCTCCTGAGCGCGCCGTTTGCGCTCAGGAGAGGGGGCCGGGGGGTGAGGCGCCGTCAAAACAACCAATGCAGCATCCCGGTGATGAACCCGACCTTGCTCCCCGGCTTCTGGGGGTCCGACCCCTCATATTCGATCCGCGCATTGGCGACCGCCGATGATGGGATGGTGTTGTCGCTGGCGATGTCCCTCGGGCGCACCTCGCCCGTAAGCGTCATCTTCTGGAGGTCTTTGTTGACCTGAATGGTCCGCTCGCCTTCCACGACGAGGTTCCCCGTAGGCGTGATCGACTTGACCGTGACGGCGACGCGCCCGACGAAGGTCTCGGTGCGTGATGCCTCGCCCTTGGAGCTGGAGTCCGACGCGCCCGAGTACCCGAATAATGGCAGGAAGCCCAGCTTCCCCGTCCCCGGTCCGAGGCTCGATTGGTTGGAGACGCTGTTCGTACGGTCGGCGGTGTGAGTGGCCGAGGCGCTTTCGGTGATGATGATCTGGATCACATCCCCGACCTTAGCCGCCCTCTGATCGCTGAGCAGGCTGGTGAAGAACGACCCTTCCCCGCAAAGCGAATCCCCCGAAGCGCACCCCGCAAACACCCCGATCACCGCCAGACTCCCGCACACTTTCCATCCCAAGCCGCTAATCATCCCGCCATCCTCCATGTCCAGCCGTAAGTCGTTCCTGTCGTTCCCGCCGTAAGTCGTTGGCCGTCCCTGCCGTCCCTGCCGTCCCTAAAACCTGTCCCCCAGAACCTGACACTGCCCCACCCCGGTCGCAATCGCATTCAGCGTCGCATTCGTCTGCGGTATCTGTACCCGCACGACCCCTCCGACCGCAGCATCTCCCAGCGCTCTGCCGGAAGTCTTCACAAGGATCGGTCCCACGCGCACGACGACCTCCACCGTATCGCCCCGCCTCACGACCGGAGCCTCCTCTGGGGCAGTCTTGTCTGCACCGCCTCCCGTAGTCTGCCGTTTGGTCGGCGTTCCCCCGCCAACCCGGCTGACCCGCACACCGTCGCCTTTGACCTCGATTCCTGCGAGGTCGATGCCTTCGCGTCGCAGCCGCAGTTTCACATACCCCGCCGAGACCTGCCGCGAATCGCCGGATAGGGGAGAGGGCCCGATAATCACGCCGGCCAGCCGCGCCTGGAGGCTCCCTTCTCCCTCGATGCCCGCAATATCCCCAAGCGCAAAGCTCTCGCCCGCGACACTCACGGCCGCGCGGAGCGTCAGGACCGCAGCAGCCTCGCCTTCGGCAACCGCGCCGCTGACCAGCGCGAGTATCCCCAGAACCCCAAGCCCAATCCCGCCCCGCATACCCATAGCCTTTCCCGCGTCCGTCGTCGTTGTCGTTTGCCGTTGGCCGTTTGTCGTTCTCCCCCTCTCCACAAGTGGAGAGGGGGCGGGGGGTGAGGTCGCCGTTCCCCTCACTGCGAACCAGAGCAGGGTAGGAAGCCGTTTGCCGTCGCCGTCAGCCGTTCTCCCCCTCTCCACGGGCCGCGCTCTGCGCGGCATTGGAGAGGGGGCCGGGGGGTGAGGTTGCCGTTGAGGTCTACGTCCTCACATTATTAGCCGTCTGCAGCATCGTGTCCGATATTTTGATCGCCTGTGAGTTCGCCTCGTAGGCCCTCTGCGCGGTGATGAGGTTGACCATCTCCTCGACCACCTCGACATTCGACAGTTCGAGTTGCCCCTGCGCGACGGTGCCCGCGCCGTCTTGTCCGGGCACCGAGATTTTCGCGGCTCCCGAGGCCGCGGTCGCCTTGTACAGGCTGTTGCCGACGTTCAGCAGCCCCGCCGGGTTGGCGAACCGCGCCAGCTTGATCGAGCCGATCGTCTGCGGGTCCGTCTTGCCCGAAACGGTCGCCGCAACAGTCCCGTCGGCCCCGACGGAAATTGCGGTCGCGCCGCTGGGGACCGCAATGGCGGGGTCGAGGGGGTAGCCGTCCGAGTTGACGATGTTGCCGCTGCTGTCGAGCTTGAACGCCCCGGCCCGGGTATAGGCGATCTCCCCGCTCGGCTGAAGGATTTGGAAGAACCCGTCGCCTTGGATGACGAGATCGAGGGCATTTCCGGTCTGCTGGAAGGTGCCCTGGGTGAGGATTTTGGTCGTGGCCGCAGGTGTGGTGCCCAGCCCGACCTGTAACCCCGACGGGTTCTGCACCCCGTCCGCGACCGGCGAGCCGGGCACTTTGAGGGTCTGATACATGAGGTCCTGGAAATCGACCCGTTGCTTCTTGAACCCGGCCGTGTTGACATTGGCGAGGTTATTGGCGATGGTATCGACATTAAGCTGCTGAGCCAGCATCCCGCTGGCCGCCGACCACAAAGACCGCATCATAGGAAACACGCTCCGGAAGCGATGAATGATGAACGCTGAATGATGAGCACGGGCGAACGGCAGTAACGGCAGCAACGGCGAACGGCAATGACGGTTAACGTCTCATCGCGCAAGCCCCGCGTGGGGCGGGCGTCTCGCCCGCCGCCGTTCGTGGCCGCGGCGGCCTTACCTTCTAGTGGCTGCGGCAATCCTGCCGCAGACTGCCGTTGTCGTTTGTCGTTCTCCCCCTCCCTAAGCGCTCGAAGAGCGCGAGGGAGGGGGAGTGCCCCGCGGTATCCCGCGAAGCGGGATCGGCGGGGCGAGGGGGTAGGAAGCCGTTGCCGTTCCCCTTCTCCGCTTGTGGAGAGGGGCCGGGGGTGAGGTGCCGTCAGTCGTTCCCCTCCCGGTACGGGAGGGGTGCCCCGCGAAGCGGGGCGGGGTAGGGCCGTCAGCCGTTCTCCCCTCTCCTGGCCGTCGTATGCCAGGAGAGGGGCCGGGGGTGAGGTGCCGTCAGTCGTTCCCCTCCCGGTACGGGAGGG
>CAYWBK010000503.1:0-1250 GCA_964455745.1 uncultured Armatimonadia bacterium | reverse complement strand
GTGCCCCGCGAAGCGGGGCGGGGTAGGGCCGTTTGCCGTTTCTCCCCCTCTCCACGGGCCGCGCTCTACGCGGCATTGGAGAGGAGGCCGGGGGGTGAGGTGCCGTCCCCCTCACTCCACCATCTTCACCAGCGCCTCCCCCGTCTGATCCTGCTGCTTCAGCGCCGCCGCGTTCGCCTCGTAGAAGCGCGAGTTGCTCATCATCTGCCCCAACTCCTGGACCGCGCTGACGTTCGAATCTTCCAGACTCCCTTGCATCACTCTCGCCGTCGCGGCCCGCTGCACGATGGCGGTCGAGGAGTACAGGTTGCCGCCCTCCGGTCGCAATGATGCGGCCGGGAGGTCGGCGATGAGAAGCCGTCCGATGACCGCGCCCCCTGACTTCACCTGCCCGATCTCATCGACCTCAAAGCGCGCGTCGGGGAGATTGATCGCGCCGTTCACGCCGACGACCGGGTCTTCATGCGCGTCCACAAGCTGCCCGGCGGCGGAGCGATGGAACTGCCCGTCGCGGGTGAAGCGCATCCCGGCGGGCGTCTGGACGGCGAAGAACCCCTGTCCGTTGATCGCCAGATCGTAGGGATTGCCGGTGGATCTGACCGCGCCTTCGGTGAGGTCCGGTGCGGTGGTGACAGGCCCCGCTCCGCCCCGGAGCAAGTCGCCCGCGCTGCTGACGGTGCTGAGCGCCTCGGCGAAAGCCTGCGTCCGGCATCGGCTGCGCCGAAATCCGACGGTATTCGCATTGGCGAGATTGCCCGCATAAAGGTCTTGCCGGGCCAAGCCGGTGAGCATCCCGGCAGCCGAGGCATACATGCCGCGGATCATGTGTTTACCTGCTATTTAGGGCGATGTGACTCAAGTGTGCAGAGGAGTTATCGGTCGTGAAGCCCGGCTATTGAGAGGGAGAGTCGGGTCAATATCGGCAATGTCGCGTGGGGCGGGCGTCTCGCCCGCCGGCCGTTGCCATCCGTCGTTCTCCCCCTCCCTAAGCGCTCGAAGAGCGCGAGGGAGGGGGAGTGCCCCGCGGTATCCCGCGAAGCGGGATCGGCGGGGCGAGGGGGTAGGAAGCCGTTGCCGTCCGTCGCCGAGACGGCCCCACCCCGTCCCGCCTGCGGCGGGCCACCCCTCCCGTACCGGGAGGTACCTGTTTAGCGACTGTTTCCTCAGACCATGTGGTAGCGCGATTTATCGCGCTAAATGCGGGCCGAACTGCCCTCCGCCCATTGCGCCGTCAGTTGCGGGCAAACGCT
>CAYWBK010000502.1:0-4453 GCA_964455745.1 uncultured Armatimonadia bacterium | reverse complement strand
CATTCGCCAAACGGCGGGCCGTTTCATGTTAGCCCCTCCTTGAACGGCCCGCGCCGCCTAACTTAGCGCCTATGGGACCAGGGGATGAGGACCACCCTCCCCCGACTGGAAGCTAACCGGCACCCGCGTGAAGATCGGTACGGACGGCAACACGTTGTTGCGGGGGCGGAACGCCACCTCGAGCGCCATCGTGGCCGGCTCGAAGATGACGATCATCTGGTTCTCCGAGTTATAGATGTCGCCCTGTCCGGCGTCGAAGGTCTTGGGGGAGTGGTATGAGGCGATGGCCTTCACGTCGTCCCGGGTGACAACAGGCCCCTTGGACAGAAGCTGCGTCCTAATGCTCTGCCATCGTGCGTAGTTGGACCTATCGCCCGTGTGGTTGTCATGGTTCCCGGGCAGCAGGTACGAGTTGACGCACCCCAGCGCGTCGCTGATGCCCCAGGTGACCCCCGGGCTCAGGGGCGAGTCCGCACTCCGCAGGGTACGGGCCAGCGCCCCCGTGCTCGTCAGGTCATTTTCGAGTACCTTGCTCGTGTGCGGATCGGAGAAGAAGACCAGATGGTTGTAGGCGTAGTGGTGGTTGCCGTCCGCCATGTAGCTGGCAGCCCCGGACAAAGTGCCCTCGCTCTCGAGGGCGTGGCGCAGATCGAGAGCATAGGACCGCATCCCTTTAGGGTTTCGATACGGTACCCCCGTGTCCGAGTCCAGGAGGCTGGCGAAGACGCCGTTGCTGTTGAACCCGGTGATAGCCCCCTGGAACCCGACGTACCCGATCAGACAAACGGACCGCCCCGGCCGACGGATCGTCGTTACCGTCTGCCCCTTCGGCAACTGCTCCAGCGGGAGCCAGTCGAGCAGTCGAGCGGTGATCGTGCTCCCGGTAGCCGAGCGCGCTCCGAACACCGACACCGCCGAGCACTGGGTCACGTGCGCGATGTCGGGCAAGAGATTGAGCAGGTACACCTCATCGGTGGACAGCTTCCCATCACCCGCGACGTCCGTGTCGCCTCCGGAGAACTCCGAGGCGAACCCCTCGATTTCGTCTCGGTATGCGGGGTCGATCTGGGGTCGAATGGCCCGCGCCCGCTGGATGAGCATCTGGTAGACACCGGGCAGTGCGGAGATCGTCGAAAAGCACGAATCGATGAACTGCTCGAGACCCGGCTCCATCCGCCTGGCCGCGCGCGCGTAAGCCTGCCCCATGGCGCGCGGCGATACGCCCGTGGTGTAGTCCAGTATTACCGAGTAGTAAGTGCCCCGATCGGTGATCTTCACCGCCGCGTCGGCCCGCGTGTCATCGCTCGAAGCCGCTGCCCCGCCACCGCCACCCACCCCCAGCATCCCCACCACCGCAAGGGCGACCAGATATGTGAAGACATGCTTCGAATCGCGGCCCATCGCGTGTCTCCGCCTCTTTGCCCCTTACGCAGGATTACGCAGCTCAAACTGGGCGTCGTTCCTTGGTGGACTGAACAGCCGCCCGTCTGCAGTCCGCGTTCGCCGCTGGAGCCACAGGCACCTTCTGTTCAGGTTAGCGACCCTCATCGAGCCAGTATGGCGGGATCCATGGCGCGCCTGGCAATGTGGGCTTAGTGGTCAACCCCTGCGTCGGTCTCGGCTGCGCCGGTTGGACAGCCACCTTCGGATGTGCCTCGCCCGCGTGGCTCCCGCTCGGGCGGCGAGATCGGTTCGCCGTCGAACTCCAGCCTCACCGCCAACACCTCGCCCGTGTGCTCATTCACAGGCAGATTGTGGAGGCGCAGGTAACCCTTGCCCTCATCGTGGAGGGCCGGGATCAGGTCGGTCGAGCAGGCCACATCCTCCCCGGTGTTCAGCAGCTTCGCGCTGCGTGGCATTACGTTCAGCGGCTTCAGCAGCACCGCGTCGGTCGTAGGCGGGCGGTGGAGGATCACGTACAACTTGTTCCCGCGCTGCGTCAGGACCACGTCGCGGTTCTCGACGAGGTGCGAGGCAGGCTCAGCGACCAGCGCCTCCTCGACCTGCCGGTACCACTTGCCGATCCGTCGTAGGATGCCCGCGGCCTCATCGGGGAAGGCACCGTCCGCCTTCGGGCCGACGTTCAGCAGGTAGTTGCCGCCCTTCGCCAGCACCTTGGCGATGCTCTCCATGATGTATCGGTCGGTGAAGTAGTCCTCGTCCTCGCGGTATCCCCAGCTTTGCGCCCCGACGGCCTGGCAGGCCTCGGTCGGTCGGGCGAAGGCTGTCGCCTCATCGACTTGTCCCTCATTGTAGTCGCGCTCGGGCGTACCGAAATCGCCGCCGCCGAATCCGGTGGCACAGTCGAAGCCACGGTCGTTGATGACGGCGTTCGGCTGCAGCGCGCGGATCATCTGGTTGATTGACGGGTCGCAATGCCGGATGACGTTCGCATCCCACCAAAAGCCGCTGATCTCGCCGTAGCGCGTGCATAGCTCCCGCACCTGTGCGCGCAGGAATGCCAGATACTTGCCCAGGTCCGGCTCATCGCCCGGTTCGGGTCCCGAACGCTCGTACGACCGCCCCTGGTTCGGGTAGTTGGGCTGGTTCATGTCAACGATGGAGTAGTACAGGCACAGCGGGAAGTCGCGCCGGTGGCAGGCCTCGGCGAGCATCTCCAGAATGTCGCGCCGGTAGGGCGTGTTCATGATGTTGTAAGGCGTTTGCGCGGTATCCCACATGCAAAAGCCGTCGATATGCTTCGTGGTGAAGCACACATACTGCATCCCCGCCTCTTCCGCGAGGTCCAGCCACGCATCCGGGTCGAACGCCACCGGGTTGAACAGGCCGACCTGGGCCGTGTACTCATCTTTGGGAATGCTCCGGCGGAACTGGTCCTGCTCGTGCCAGGCGTTGAGGGCATAGAGCCCCCAGTGAATGAACAGGCCGAGGCGTTTCTCGAAGAACCAGTCGCGTCCGTCTCCAAATCGCTGCATGGGTGGTGTCTCCCTCACGTGTTCGCCACGAACCAATCGAGCAGTTCGTCTGCCTCTTGTGGGCTTGCGGCCCAGGTGGAGTAGACGGTCAGCTCCGGGCGCAGCTCCCGATGCGCCAGCTTCACCTGATCGACCGATCCCCATACCTGCACCGCCTTGCCCCCGGCCTGGACGCGCTTGAGCAGGTCGAGGTGATCGAGGTGCGAGCCGTGCCCGTCGCCGGGGACGTATGACAGTACATGCAGGCCCTTGCTGGCGACCAGGTCGTCGGTGTGGACCACGGCGCCCGGCCCGTCCCAGTGGTAGATGACGTGCTTGGCAATCTCGGCCTCCTCCTCCAGCGCCGGAAGCACCCAGCGCCGGAACATCTCCGGGCCGATCATGCAGGAGAAATCGCACTGCAACGTCGCCGCGCCCGCCATCGAGTACGGCCCGCCTGAGAAGCCCAACTCGTACATGCGCCCGGCCTCGGCGATAGCGAGCCAGACCTGCGGGAAAATCGCGCGGGCGTCGGCCATGGCCCGGTCGATCATCTCCGGCTGATCCAGGCAATCCATACAGAGACGCTGGGGGCCACGGATCGCGGCGAGGAGGTCCATGTTTGTGTGCAGGTCGAGGTGGTTCAGGAGCATTTTGCCGGCCATTGCCTCGGCGGCGCGCCGGTAGAATTCCAGCATCCGCTGCCACAGGGGATGATCGGTCTTCAGCGTGATCGGCAGCGCCTGCTCCCAGTCGTCCACATACGGCACCGACCAGTTAGTGTTCCCGGAGTGCTCGCTCCACTCGAAGCTTGAGCCTGTGAACACGGCCACCTCGTCCGGGCCGAAACTTGCCATGAAGGTGGGAATCGCCTCGCCGCCCCAGTATGTGCCCTCGGCGGCGATGAGAGCGCGGTCGATGATGTCGTCCATGTCACCGAAGACGCGTTCGCGGTAATCGCTGCCGGCCACGGGCCGAGCCTCGGGTTTCGGGGCGGTCACGCAGACGACGGGGCGGTCGATGATCTCGTTCGCGAAGCCGGCCTCCCAGCGCCGGGCGGCGTCCTCCAGGTCGGGTTTGAACACAAGCGGTGCAGGTCGCATTGCGGTGGATGACATCTGGTGGCCTCCGGTGTGGTTGCTGCGGTCTCAGTCGGCCGAATCGCCGCCTGGTGTTCATCCTGCTGCATAGGAAGTCCTGCAGGCGTTACTGGCTCTTTCTCAGTGTGTGTGGGTAGCTTGACGGAAGCCCTGTGAGCTAATCTCGATGAACGAGTGAATGCCGTCAAGCCCCCAAAGGGGGCGGGCCGCCCATTGCCTGGCTGACGCTCGCGTCAGTACCTGTCTAGCGACTGTTTCCTCAGACCATGTGGCAGCGCGATTTATCGCGCCAAATGCGGGCCGAACTGCCCTCCGCCCATTGCGCCGTCAGTTGCAAGCAAGCACTCCGTCGAAGTCGAAGCGTTGGTAACTATGCGACGTGCTCCGCGCGATGAATCGCGCTGCCACATGGTCTGAAGGAAGTGTCGCTAAACACAT
>CAYWBK010000501.1:0-4459 GCA_964455745.1 uncultured Armatimonadia bacterium | reverse complement strand
GGGCTGGCGCGAGCGCCAGCATGGCTAAATTCCGACGACCCCTCCGGGGTCTGACAGCAACGGCACGAACCAGATCATTGCGTCCCACGCGCGGAAATGTGGGTAAAGCATAGCCACGCGTGGAGAGGGGAGAACGGCAACGGTTTGCTGCTGCCTCGAGAATCGCCGTTCGCCTCTCCCCTCCCATACCCGCCTGTGGCGGGTCTACGGGAGGGGAAAGCCGCCCGCAGGGCTGCAAAGGTGGGGCCGTGCCGCCCTACCCGGCTCCCAAACTGCCCTTGACGATCACGAATTGTGGGTCCTCCCGCGCCTGCAGGCCGACTTGGCCGCCCAGGACCGTCACCGAATTACGCCCACCCACGACATCGCGGATCTCCACGCTGTCTGCATCCGTTGACAGCTTCACCGCCGCCGCATCGCCGGTCGCCCAGATCGCCGCGATGCGGGTGTCGCCGTCGGAGAAGACCGCGCACTTCGCGTCCGGGCCCAGCTCCAGCCACTTCTCGAACTTCGCCGAGCCAAGCAATGAGGCTGCGTTCTGGTACGCGGTCCAAGCAGGCGTAACGGTCTGGTCGGCGCTAAGAAGCGCGCCGGGATCGTACTCGGAAACGCGGGGGTCATAGTACGGGACTAATGCGAACCAAGCCACGCGCTCGCAGCCGGCTGCCATCGCAGCGACGCACGACTTCGCCACGACAGCCGCCTGCGCCGGGCCCGCCGATGCTGCGGCATCAACCCGTTTGCCCGCCGGGCAGCCCACGCCCCAGATGGGCTTCGCTGCCAGATTGTGGCGAGTTAGAGCCTCGCGCACGGCCCGGTACGTGCTCTCGTCGACGTCGCGGGAAACCGGCACTCCGATGACGTCGGCGGCATCGCCCACGCCCGAAGCCAGCAGAGCATCGTATGTCTCTGGCTTGCTGTCCGGGGTGGTCACGACCACCTTGCAGTCGGGGCTTCCCTTGCGCAGACCGCGAGCCCCCGCCTTGATGAGTTCTGCGAGCTTGTCCGCGGGCAGGCTGCCCAGCGTGCCCGAGAATCCCGCCCCGATCTCGTAGTGCGTCACGCTGCCACAGCATCGCTGGGCGAGCCGCGTGCAGAGGGTCTCGAACCGAGCCGCCGCGACCCCGGCGTCCAGCCACGACGGCCCGCCGCCGATTGCGATGACCGGGGCGATCTCACGCCGGCTCAGCGAGGACAGCACCTTGTCGAGGCGCGAGTAGTCAAAGTGCCCGGGCGTCGGCTCCACATCTTCCCAGGCCACGGTTTCCCTCAGCCACGCGCAGCGGGCGTCCCGCGCGAGGTCGAGGGCATCATCGCTCGCTCCCGTGTCCACGGACCCGATCGCGGACAGTGTCCTGGAAGCGCTTGCCTCCGGGGCGTCGGTCAACGCGAAGTCCGCGGTGCCGAACGCCAGGGTAACGCCGTTCTCAATCATGCGGATGACGAGCGTGTAGTGTCCGTTGCGAGTGATCTTCGGACGCACGGGGTAGAACGCCGCCGCGCGCGGGGCGATGGCCATCTGGCGCTTCTCGTACTGCACCTGCTTCCCCCAAAGATCGAGCACCTTGATGTGCACCGTGGGCTTGATGATACGGTCCACGTTGCTCGGCGATGACACGAAAAACGCGACATCGCGCGCCTTGTGGAACACGTTGCCGGTCGGGATCGCGCGGATTCCCAGCGAGATCGGCACCGGCGTAAGCTGGATGCCGTCGGCCCAGATCGACCCGGTCGTCTTGCCGCAGACCGCCAGCCGGATCACCGCATTGCCGGGGCGAGGCGTCTTGTAGATCGCCGGCACCTCGACGACGACCCCCTTGCGCTCCACGTCCGCCCCTAGCGGCGGGGCCTGCGCGGAGCACAGCACTGCATTGCCCGAGGCATCGCAAAGCTGCAGGGAGATGACCGCGGAACCGCCCGCGAGGCCTTTGGTGTGCAGCGAAGCCGTCAGCCGGTACGGCAGCGACAGATCGACCGCCACCGGCTTCGACCGCCAACCGACTGGCCCCGCCACCGTCGCGGAGGCGTTCACGCGGAGCGCCGAGTTGCCCTCGAGCCCGCCCGAGGGGTCGCATATTGCGCAGTCGGCGCTCGCGCCGTCGCACACCAACGGCTCCCAGCCGGGCACCGAGCCGCCGCCGCCTCGGAGCGCGGCGTTCGGGGCGATGTTCGGGAGTTTCGCGGCGTCGATCTGCGGCAGCGTGCAGAAGCCCGAAGCGTCGTCGAGGCCGTCGGCGCTAAGGCTGATGTCATCAAGGGCAAGCCCCGGCCGATCCGTCGTCACCTGCAGGCGAACACGCACCGACCGCACGCCCGCGGACCAAAGCTCGTCGGTGATCGTGAAGTTGCGGGAGATCGGCGTCCAGTCCGCCGCGGCGGGAGCCGTCTCCGACGTCGACCAGGAAATGTGCCCCCCGGTCTCGTCGCAGAACTCGACCCCCAGATCGAGGCTGGCGGCGTCGCTGCGGTAATATGCCGACGCCGTGACCTTCGAGCCCTTCTGGACCAGCAGATAACACTGCGACAGGAGGCTCGCGCCTTTGGGGCCGATGTCGGTGGCGGCGCAGCGCTTCCCATCATGCGGATGCGTGGTGGGGAAGTACCAGTTGCCGGCGATGTCCCAGGCACACGGCAGGCCGTTGGCGACCAGCTCGAAGCCGGGATTGGACAATACGTTATCTGCGGCGACGGCGGAGATTGTGAGTGCGAGAAGTAGGAGTGCAGTCGGTGCGGCGATGTGTAAACGTCGGTGCATGTCTGGCTCCATATTTGCGGCGTTTGGAAATGCCCTCGGAAGAGGGAGCGAAGAGGACCGTGTTGTGTCGGGGTGACGGCCTCAAGTCAGTTAGACATAAGACGAACAGAGGGGTTGCCGGGTTCTCTGAAGGGACGAAACTGTGCGTGCTGGCCGGCGGCGAGACCGAATAGGCCGCGGGTTCCCCCCGCCCACCCTCGTCGCGGCCGCAGGCGAGACGACGTGAGCTGAGTCGAAACGGGGGTCTACGTGGGCGCTATGACCGGTGGTGTGTGACTGTCGCCCGTGCTCGCCGCGACTGCATAAGCCAGACAATTCCGCCCATCGCGCCGCCTACCGTCGCGCCGAGCCCAATCGCAAAGATCGGTAGCCACAGGTAGAGAGCAGAGCCAAGATCCGAGACGGGTATCGGTTCGGCCCCGACTGCCTTAGCTGTTGCGTTGAGGCCATATGCCCACCCAAGCACTTCGGCGACCATAAAGGCCGCGCCCGTCGCAAACCCGTACCCAAAGGCTGCTCTCGGAGTCCCCCTTCGCGCGCACCACAACACCAACCCGATCACAGCGGCGAGACACAGCGCATCGCAGGTGGGGCGAATCGGTGCCCGGAGCTCTGGAGCCACGGCCCCATTAAGATACTCGCCGCCAAACTCGATCAGGAGTACCGCGATCGGCACCAGCCACAGTCCAACTGCAGTGCGGTTGGTCATCTTTCCATCCCTCCAGTAGACCCAGCCCGGGCTAGGCGAGCGTTTCTTCTCTGCGTCTGTCGCCGATAGGCCATCCCTTGCGGCGGGGCTGGGACCAAGCCACCCAGGCGAGGTATCGCGCACAGCCATCCACTTTCGCGGTGAGGACGCCGTGACTGAACTCGTTCGGTTCTGGCGGTCCCTCGGAGGCCCGCTTTGCGATGGGTTTGCCCCCGCCCGCAACCCAACCCGCCTGCGCCAATCACCAAGGTCGCAACCAGAAGCAGGCGTAAGCGCATTGCTACCGCTTCCTTTCTGGACGGTGCGCGATATCTCCTCGAAGTCGGGCTTGGGTTCTTGGGTCATAACGTCCGAGTAGCTTGCCATCGCCACAGGTATTCCTTGTGTTAGACGTTCGGGCCTGTCGCGAACCGTCACGAACTTCTGGCCTTCCCCGGAAGACTTCGCCTCCTGCCGGAAGAAACTGACGGTTCCCGCCGGGCTGGAGCGTCTCGTGTATCGGAAGGAGTGACTGCCACGCGCAAGTCAGAGTAGACGGCGAGGGGAGAGGCAAGGTGGAGGGCGCTGCAGAGGAGGGGCCAACGGCACGTCCACCTTCGGGCACCGAGCCTTCTCCAGGAGAGGATCGTTCACGGGTGCCAGCGGTCGACCGGCGTCTCGGTCTGGTTCGGCCGCAACCACTTGGCGTTTCCTTCGCAAAAGGCGTAGTTGGCTCCGCCGCCGTGGCGGTTATCGATGCGCGACAGGCCGTGGGTGTCGTAGTCGGCCCCGATGGCGCGCAGGCTGCCCTTGATCTCGAAGAAAATGATCGTTTCCGCGGGCTGCGACACCGCCTGCCGCTGCAGGGCGGCGCCGGTCGTGCCGCCGGGCATCATGATGTCCCAGTTGGACCCGTAGCTGTGCGTGTAGCACGTATACCCCGTCGCCCAGTTGGCGGCCTGGTCGGAAGGGCATATCAACATGAGTTCGTTCTCGAAGTACGGGTACATGAGCAC
>CAYWBK010000500.1:0-4464 GCA_964455745.1 uncultured Armatimonadia bacterium | reverse complement strand
GCCTCTCCCCTCCCGGTACGGGAGGGGTGGCCCCGCGAAGCGGGGACGGGGTAGGGCCGTCGCCTTTTCATCGTTTCAGAGTGCCGGAACCCGGCATGAGAGCTACCTCGCAAACCTGCCCGAAAGGCCCCCGAATCATGACTCGACTCATCCCTATTCTCGTTCTTCTCACCCTTGCCTCCGCGCTCATGGCTGCGCCGATAATGACGATCCCGCGAGTCGCCCAGGCGCCTTCGATGCACCAGTCGATGGACGAGGCCTCGTGGGCCGCCTCAGCCGCGAGCACGGGGTTCTCGCTGCCGATGAAAGGCGATCCGCCGGCTCCGTCGCAGCCTATGTTTGTCGCCTGCTACGATGACACGGCGCTGTACATTGGCGCGAAGCTGCCGTTCAGCCGTGGCATGAAGCCTGTCTCGAACAACAACACCCATGACGGGCCTATATGGGAGGACGACGCGGTCGAGGTGTTTGTGGATGTCGAGAACCAGGGGGCGGTCTACTACCAGTTCATCCTCAATCCCGGCGGCGGGTATTGGGAGTCGAGGAAGCAGGACAAAGCGTGGAACTGCGACTGGCAGCACATCGCGAGGGTTTACTCAGACCGCTGGGAAACGTTTTTCGCGATTCCGTGGAAGGGTCTCGGACTGGCGAAGGCCCCGGCGGAGGGGAGCCAGATCGGTTTCAACGCTTGCTGGGACTGCAAGACGGGCGGGTCTTTCGCGGCTACCTGGTCGCCGCTGGGGGAGGGCAACTTCCACCAGCCCGCCAAGTTCGGGAAGCTAAGACTGGGGGGCATCAAGCCCTTCGCCCGGCTGACCAGGGCGGAAGTGCGTGACGGGGCGATCGAGATCGAGGGCCTTACTTACCCATCGGGCCGCATCTACGCCAACGTGCGGAACGACGCCGGCTGGGCAGGCAAGACGGATGAGATCGACAGCGACATCATCGGCATGGACGACCCGCAGCAGCTTTGGGGGGTGGCGTCCCAGCAGACGAGCCTGGCACTCCCGCGCGACGGCCGGTTCGCCAAGGGCGGCCTGTACTCGGCGGAGATACACGCCGAGACGCTCGATGGCGCGCCGCTGTTGGCACAGAGCATCTCGTTCACCGTGCCCAAACCGCTCGAGGTCAGCGTCAAGCAACGGGCGCTGAGCGGGCTGGTGATCGTGGAGGCGAACGCCGCGGGGGCATTAACCGCCGGCGTGAAACCGTCGGTGGAGGCCACGATCTCGGACAGCCACGGAGGGCAGGTCGCGAAGCAGAGCGTCGCCCTCGACGCCGGCGGTGCGGGGACGACGCGTTTCGACCTGTCAGGCTCCCCGGCGGGCGAGTACGAGGTGAAGATCGTGGCGAAGGATCAGCAGGGGCAAGAGATCGTCTCACGCACCGAGAAAATCACCAAGCCGGAGAAACCGTGGTGGCTCGGCTCGAAAGAGGGCATCACCGACAAGGTCTTCCCCCCCTTCCAGCCGCTGAAGGTCAGCGAGGGAAAGGTGCTGCCGTGGGGGCGCATCTACGAGTTCGCCTCGGGCGTCTTCCCGACAAAGGTCGTCTCCAAGCAAGCCACCTTACTGGCGGGTCCTGTGACACTGAAGGCAACGGTGAACGGCGAGGAACAGCGCTGGGCCGGCAATCCGGCGCAGATTACGAAGGCGACGCAGGCTGTCGTCGACCTCACCGGGACGGCGAAGTCGCAGGCGCTTCGCCTTCGCGGCAAGGTCGCGGTCGAGTTCGACGGCATGATCCGTGTGGACTTCCGGGTGGACGGCAAGCCGGGCACGAAGGTCGATGACCTGACGCTGGAGATGCCGATCCCGGCGCAATATGCGAAGTATCTCTATCAATTCGGCGGGCCGTGGACGGGCGCGACCTCTTCCGGGGCGCTGCCGAAACTGCCGTGGACGGCGCCATTTCGGGCGTTCCTGTGGCTCGGCGACGAGGACCGGGGGCTGTGTTGGTTCAGCGAATCGGACCGGAACATCTACGTGAAAGACGAGATGAAGGTCTGTGAGATCGCGCAGGCGGGGGGTAATACCGTCCTGCGGATACACCTGCTTCAGGACTACGATCTCAAAGAACCCTTGGACTACACGTTCGGTTTCGAGGCGACACCGATCCGGCCAAATCCGCAAGACGTTTGGGACTTCAGGATATCCCATGCCGGCAACTACGGCCTGGAAACGCCGCAGACATCGCATGTATCGACCGTCAGCTACCCCTCAGCGGGGAATATCGACGTCAGCCAGGGCACGGTGGAGATGTGGGTTCGACCGGGTTTCGACATCGATCCGCCGGTGAAACCCGATGACCCGGCGCGCGGCGGCTACAACCAGGAGCTATTCAACGTCATCTTCGACAACGGCGCGCAGATGGGCTACTACTGGAACGTCGACGACCGGGGGATGAGGATCTACACGCGCCAGGGGACGACCTACCCGATCGTCATTGGCGCGAAGAACCGTTGGAAGCAGGGCGAATGGCACCACATCGCAGTGACCTGGAGCGACAAGATTCATCTGTATCAGGACGGGCAGGAACTGACGGCGAGCGGGGAACTCAGCGGGCTGGGCATCGGCGGCAAGACTGGCAAAATCCGCATCGGCGGCGGGCAGTTCGATGTCGAGGCAGTGCGGGTGTCGAACGTGGCGCGAACCGTCTTCGAGGTGGACAAGCCGCTCGGTGTTGACGACCACACGCTCTTCCTCGACAGCCTCCATAGCGGCTATGCGAAGGACGGCAAGAGACAGGCGCAGACGAGGCCGGCGAAGATGACGGCTGACGGAAGCGTCACCGGCGGCGCATTCGAGGGCGGTCCGGTGGCGTGTGACGGCAAGTTCGAGAAGGCCGTGCGCTTCTACGTCACGGACAAGCCGAGGAGCGGGCTCGACGATCAGGCCGATCTGGGCGTCAAGACGATCTGCTTCCACGAGCACTGGACGGACATCCAGGACTACACGACCACCACGCACGGACCGCAGCTCAAGTCGCTGGTGGCGGCCTGCCACGCAAAGGGCATCAAGCTGCTGCTCTATGATGGATATGAGATGGCGGACATCGCCCCGGAGTTCCCGCTGTACAGCGAGGAGTGCCTCGTCTCGCCGCGCGCTGGGGGCTACACCCGCCAGCCGCCGCAGACGGACTACATTGTGTGCTACCGCAGCAAGTGGCAGGACTTCGTGGCCGCGGGCTTAGGGAAGCTGATCGATGACTACGGCATCGACGGCGTGTACCTCGACGGCACGGCGAACCCTTGGGGCTGCAGCAACGAACTGCACGGGTGCGGATACCGGCGGCCCGACGGGTCGCTGCGCACGACCTACCCGATCTTCGCCACGCGCGAGATGATGAAACGTATCTATAACCTCGTGAAGTCGCGCAAGCCTGACGGGGAAGTCAACGTGCACCAGTCCACTTGCATGACCATCCCCACGATCGGGTTCGCGACGAGTTACTGGGATGGCGAGCAATTCGGAAGCATCGACCGTGGACCGCGATTCGATCAAGTGCTGCCCCTGACGGCGTTCCGGTGCGAGTTCATGGGCCACCAGTGGGGCGTGCCGGCGGAGTTTCTCTGCTACGACCGGCCCTACACGATATCCGAAGCCTACGGGTTCACGCTGCTGCATGACGTGCTGGTGCGCGGCGGGCTGGAGGGCATCGAGACCCACCTTTGGAAGGCGATGGACAGCTTCGGCAAGAAGAGCGCGACCTGGCTGCCCTACTGGCGCAATTCCGAGTATGTGACCGTCCCGGGAGAGCAGGAATATGCCAGCTTGTACCTGCACAAGGGCAAGGATGTGATGATGGTGGTCAGTAATCTGAGCGCTGAAGCGCGCCCGACCACGGTCAGTTTGAATCTCGACAATATGGGGCTGGAGGGGCGGAAGCTCCAGGCGACGGACGTGGTGGCCGGAGAGCAAATCGGCGTCAGCGGGGGCAAAATCGCGCTGAATCTGAAGTCGATGGAGTGGCGGATGCTCTGGATCAAGTGAAAAGAAAGCTGTCCTCGGAGCCGTGACGACGGGCCCGCCTTGTGCGGGCCTGTTTCGTTTTTGGGGGGCGCGGTTTTCCGGCACGGTTTTCCGCGCAAACAGCGACGAGGCCAAGAGCGAGAGGGGCTGAAGCGGAGGCGGGAAGGGCGATTCTCGAGGCGGGGTGGCAAAGGTAGTGGGAACGGCACCTCACCCCCGGCCCCTCTCCGCAAGCGGAGAGGGGGGAACGGCGACGGCTTCCTACCCCCTCGCCCGGCTGCGCCGGGCACTCCCCCTCCCTCGGAGGGAGGGGGAGAACGGCACCTCACCCCCGGCCCCTCTCCGCTTGCGGAGAGGGGGGAACGGCAACGGCTTCCTACCCCCTCGCCCGGCTGCGCGGGGCACTCCCCCTCCCTCGGAGGGAGGGGGAGAACGGCGACGGCCCTACCCCGCCCCGCTGCGCGGGGCACCCCTCCCGTGCCGGGAGGGGAGA
>CAYWBK010000499.1:0-4478 GCA_964455745.1 uncultured Armatimonadia bacterium | reverse complement strand
CCCGGCCCCCTCTCCACTCGTGGAGAGGGGGAGAACGGCAAACGGCCCTACCCCGTCCCGCCTGCGGCGGGACACCCCTCCCGTACCGGGAGGGGAACGGCTAACGGCATCTCACCTCCGGCCCTTCTCCGCGGAAGGAGGAGAGCGGCGAAGGGGTTTACGGTGCCGACGTGGAAATATGAGGGTGCTGTGCCGCTTTGTGTTGGAGCGGCGGGACCGATCGGCAAGTCTGTGGAGGTATTCCCTCATGCGTCGCTTTGTGCGCTTCGGTGTCCTACGATTGCTTTCACTTGTCTGCCTGATCGCTCTCGCTGGAGGTGTTTGCATGACTGCGGCCGGCGATGGCTTGATGCTGTATGTTTCACCCAAAGGCAATGATGCCTGGACCGGGCGGTCAGCGGCGCTAAGAAGCCCTGGCGGGCCCTTCGCCACGCTGGAAAGAGCGCGCGATGCGGTACGCAATCTGAAGACTAAAGGCCTGCCTGCCGGTGGAGTAACCGTGGAGCTGGCAGCGGGGACGTATGAGCTGTCGCGGACGTTCGCGTTGGGCGCTGAGGACTCCGGCGAGGAGGGCAAACCCGTCGTGTACCGGGCGAAGGCGGGAGCCGAGGTGCGGATCGTGGGCGGGAAGATGCTTTCGGGCCTCAACCCGGTAACTGATGCGGCGACGCTCGCGAAACTGGAGCCCTCGGCACGGGGGAAAGTGTACCAGGCGGACCTGAAAGCCCAGGGCGTCACTGACTACGGCAGCCCGGGCGGCGGGGGGCTGGAGGTGTTCTTCCAGGACAAGCCGATGCACCTCTCGCGGTGGCCGAAGACCGGGTTCATCAAGATCACCGGGCTGGTCGGGGGCAACCCGGTGGATGTGCGCGGGACCAAGGGCGATCTCAATGGCGACTTCATGTACGAGGGCGACCGGCCGGGGCGATGGACCGGGGAGAAGGACGCCTGGGTTCATGGCTACTGGTTCTGGGACTGGGCCGAGCAGCGGCACAAGGTGAAGTCCATTGACGCCGACAAGCACATCCTGTCGGTCGAGCCGCCTTATCACAACTACGGCTACCGCGTCGGGCAGTGGTTCTACGGGTACAACCTGCTGTCGGAACTCAGTGAACCGGGCGAGTTCTATGTGGACCGAGACACCGGCATCCTGTATCTATACCCGACAGGGCCTGTCGCCGGCGCGCGGGTAGAGGTGTCCGTGCTGCCGACGCTGGTGACAATGAAGGACACCTCGCACATCACGCTGCGAGGGATGATCTTCGAGGCGGCGCGCGGCACGGCGGTCTCGATGAGCGGCGGGACGAAGAACCTCGTCGCGGGCTGCACGCTGCGGAACGTGGGGGGCTGGGGCGTCACCGTCGATGGCGGGACGGAGCACAGCGTCGTCGGCTGCGACATCTATGAGACCGGGGCCGGGGGGATCAGCATGGGCGGCGGAGACAGGGCGACACTCACTCCGGCGAATCATCTTGCCGATAACAACCACGTGCATCACTATGCACGCATCAACCGGGTCTACAACCCCGGGATCACCGTCTATGGCGTGGGATGCAAAATCACCCACAACCTTGTGGACAATGCGCCGCACATGGGCATGGGGTTCGGCGGAAACAACCATGTGATCGAATACAACGAGATCCACAGCGTGTGCTATGAGTCCAACGACGCCGGGGCGATCTACACGGGGCGGAACTGGACGATGCGGGGGACCGTCATACGGTACAACTACCTGCATCATATCAACGGCTTCCAAGGCGCGGGGTGTGTCGGGGTGTACCTCGACGACCAGTTCAGCGGCACCGAGATCTACGGCAACCTGTTCTACCGGGTGACGCGAGCGGCGATGATCGGGGGCGGGCGCGACTGCACGATTGAGAACAACGTGTTCGTGGAGTGCGAGCCCTCGACGCATGTTGATGCCAGAGGGCTCGGGTGGGCGGCGCCGGGGCGCGAGACGATGGAGAACGGGCTGAAGGAAGTTCCGTACAAGGGCGAGCTTTGGGCGGCGCGCTACCCGAAGCTGGTGAACATCCTGGACGACGATCCGATGGCCCCGAAGGGCAACGTCATCGCGCGGAACATCAGCATCGGCGGGCGGTGGGGGGACTTCGAGGCCGCCGCGAAGCCCCTGGTAACCTTCACCGACAACCTGGTCGACGCGGACCCGCACTTCGTGGATGCCGCGCATCTGGATTTCCGCCTGAAGCCGGACTCGCCTGCTCTGAAGTTAGGGTTCAAGCCGCTGCCGATCGGCAAGATCGGGGTCTACAAGAGCGAGCTTCGGGCCTCGTGGCCGGTAACGAGCACGCCGAGGGATGTGCCGGCTCCGTCGAAGGCGCAGGCGAGGCGGACCGGGCCGCCGACCGTGGTCAAGGTTGCGCGCGCGACGGCTCCGCCAGCGGTCGAGGGCCAGAACCCGGCGAAGGCGATGGTCATCGAGCAAGGCATCCGGGGCGAGAAGGTTCAGCCTGGGAGCCTCGCCTGGATCGCGTACACCAACGACCGCCTGTTCGTGGCGATTGACAATAGGATCGATCCGAGCAAACCCCTCCGCCGGGGCGACGCCTGGGGACAGGACGACGCTGTAGAGATCGCCATGCAAGACCTCACTGCAGGCAAGGATGCACCCATCATCGTGCTGCGGGGATTCCCTTCCGGGAGCTTCCAGTCGAGCGGCGAGGCGGGTGCGCCGGATGCCGTCGTAGAGCGGGCGAAACAGGGCGTCAGATACAGGGCGCGGGTCATAGACGCCGGGCGATGGACGACCGAGTGGCAGATTCCGTGGGCTTCTCTAGGCGTCGATCCCGCGAAACACACCCGGTTTGCACTCAACCTGTCCGTGCGCAAGACGGCAGATGACTCGTGGGTGATGTGGCGCGGCACGGGCGGCTGCACTTGGGAAGTCGGCAATGCGGGGATTATCGAGTTGGCGCAATAGGGGGCGAGAGCGGGTTTCCGGGCCGGTTTGGGGGCGGCGCTCGCCGCGATGTGAGACCGCGAGGCGTCTGCTTTGCTCCTTGGGAACGGCCCCCGCTGGAACTTTCAGTGGCTGCGCATGTATTAAGGGATATATGCGTCAGATATCCGAGTTGGCACACACTCGAAAGCTGACCCTTTTACGGAGGTCGCCATGCGTATATGTTTGCGTAGTCTTACTGCCATTCTTGCGGTGCTGTGCGTTGTAGCTGTCGCGTCGGCTGAGGACAAGGTCCAACTGAAATACACGCCTCCCGCGGGGCAGGCGGAAGTGAAACTGCTGGATGCCCAGTTGGCCAGTATCGAGCTTGGCGGGACCCCGCTCGGCGTCACTGCTACCGCGAGCGGCAAGCTGAACCTGAAGGTCGACTCCATCGACGAGAAGGCGGCAACCTTCAACCTGGTGGCCAGCGTCGAAGATGTGACGGCCGAGTTCAACGGCCAGGATCAGACTGTTCCGAAGTCCGATCCCTTCACGCTCACCGTAACCCAGTTGGGCGATATCACGAAATTGAAGGGCACCGGGGCGGATATCGATCTGTTCGGGGCTGGCGGGCTGCCCCTGCAGCTTATCGGCGACTTCGCCGGGGTCGTGCGGCTGCCGGATGGCCCTGTCGCCATCGGCGAGAAGTGGCAGTCGGACACCGAGCAGGAGTTCCCCCAGGTCGGGAAGATCATCATCCACTCGGAGTCGGAACTCGCATCCATGAAGGACGGCGTCGCCACCATCAACTCGACGGTCTCGACGACGCTGCCTGCCTTCCAGGCTCCGAACCCGATGCAGCCAGGCGCGAAGGTGAATGTGCAGCAGGCCAAGATCAGCATCGAGGGCCTCGTGCGGCAGTTCGACACCAAGACGTCGTCGATCCGCAAAGCCGAGGGCAAGTTGGTCATCGACGCTAACGTGGACGTGCAGGGCTTCGCGGCGCCGGTGAAGGCGACGGCGGATTTCCATATCGTCGATTCGCGTTTCGCACCCAAGACGGGCGCCGCCGCAAAGCCGGCCGAGCCAGCCAACAATCCGGGTTGACTGACTGAGGGCAACGGCACAGGCGGCAAGCCGGACGGGGGGATGCACGCTTCGGTGAGCGCCGGTGTTGACGCGGCCGATGGTCGGTATGGCGCAAATGCAGCGGTGAAACTGCAGAATGTGCCCTTCCCCGGCTGGTGGGGCCTGCTTGGCGCAGACACCACTGCGTCGGGTGATATCGGCGCGACGGTGTCCGGGTCGCAGGCCGGCCTCGTCGAGGCCGGAGGAGCCGTGCAAGCGGGGCCGGTGCTGCTGTCAGGCCGGAGCCGCTTCAGGGTGCAGGACGTGTGGGATGGAATCGCGGCGGGGATGCACAAGCTGATGATCCGGGCGCGGCAGGAGGAGCAAGGCACCCCAACTCCGGCCCCAGCTCAGTGACGGCGCCTCACCCCCGGCCCCTCTCCGCAAGCGGCTTGCTTTACCCACATCTTGCGTGCGAATCACGGGCCGTTGCCCCAAAAGGCCCGAA
>CAYWBK010000498.1:0-4491 GCA_964455745.1 uncultured Armatimonadia bacterium | reverse complement strand
CTATCGCAGCATAGTCCGATGTTCCGCCTCTGTCAACGCCCGCCTACCCCGCCCCGCTTCGCGGGGCATCCCTCCCGCGAGCGGGAGGGGAGAGGCAAACGGCTGCCCCGTACCCACCCCAGCCGCCAAGCGACCGGCGTCAGATCGTCCGCCGCCAGCGAGCCGTGGCCGTTACCAGCATCCAGCATCGAGTATCCCGCCCGAGCAGGTCCCCGTGGCCCTTCCGGCGAATAGCCCCTCGCATCACCGAAGGGAGGCCCTCCACATGCCTGACACCATGAAAGCTGCCGTCATGTACGGCATCGACGATATTCGCATCGAGCAGGTCCCGATGGCGCAACTCGCCGCCCCGGACTGGGCGTTGGTGCGCATCGGCGCGGTCGGCATCTGCGGCTCGGACATCCACTTCCTCGAGGAGGGCCGGATCGGCTGCTTCGTCGTCGAGGGGCCGCTGATCCTCGGCCACGAGTCCGCCGGGACCGTCGTGGAGGTGGGGGCCGAGGTGCGCGGCCTTGCCCCTGGGGATCGCGTGGCCGTCGAGCCGGGGTACCCGTGCCGCAAGTGCGAGTTTTGTAAGACCGGGCGCTACAACCTGTGCGCCGATGTCACATTCCTCGCCTGCCCGCCGACGAACGGCGTGTTCTGCGAGTACCTCGCCTGGCCGGCTGACTTCCTGTTCAAGCTGCCGGACAATGTCTCGCTCGAAGAGGGCGCGATGATCGAGCCATTCTCGGTGGGGCTGCATGCGGCTCGCCGCGCCGGCATCCGCGCCGGGGAAACCGTGGCGGTGCTCGGCTCCGGTCCGATCGGCCTTTGCGCCCTGCAGGCCGCCCGCGCGTCCGGGGCGACGACCGTCATCGTCGCCGACCTCGAGCAAAGCCGCCTCGACCGTGCGCTAGGCCTGGGGGCCGGCGATGTCGTGAACCTGCGCGAGGCCGATCCGGTCGAGGCGATAGTCGGCCTCACGAACGGTCGCGGCGTGGACGTGGTGCTGGAATGCTCCGGGTCGGTCCCGGCTCTGCAGACCGCGGTGCGGGTCGCCCGACGCGGCGGAACGGTTCAGCTCGTGGGCAACTTCAGCGTGCCCGAGCCCAATGCTCCGATCCAGGAACTTATCGAGCGCGAGTTGAACCTGTCCGGTCTGTTCCGGTATGCGAACTGCTACGGCGCCTCGGTTGAGCTGATCGCCGACGGCAAGGTGGACACGAAGTCGCTCATCACCCACCGCTACTCGCTCGACGAGACACTCGAGGCGATGCGCTGGGTCTCCCACAACAAGGATAAGGTCATCAAGGGCGTTATCGCCCCGTAACCGCTCGGGAAGGTCCGCACTGTATGCCGACGTGGGAACAGATCAGACCACACTTGCCCCAGTTTGTGTTCATCATCGCCTGTGTCGCCGCGTACTGGTGGGTCGTTGCTTTGCCGGTCAGGCAGAGAGAGAAGCGGCATCGGGAGTTGATCGGCAGCATCGTCGCCGGTGACAAGGTCATCACCGCCGGCGGCATTTACGGAGTCGTTGAGACGGTTCACGACAAGAAAATCGACCTGAGGATCGCTGATAGCGTCGTCATCACCCTCGACCGCCGCGCCGTGGTGCGCAAGCAGCCCGAGAAGTAGACGCCGCTGTCGCTGAGAGGTTCGGCAGACTGTGTTGCAGATGCTCAATCAGTTCTCCGGTATCATTGCGCTGGTCGCTGTGCTCGTCGCAGCGGCGGCTTTGGCGCTGGTCAAGGCCCTCCAGCCGCGCGTGAAAGCCGTCACTCCTGACACACGCGCGCTCATCCGCGGGCTGAAGGGCAAAGACGCCTCCGAGGCCCTGCAGGAGACGTTCGCGCACATCCAGGCCATGAGCCAGCGCCTGACGCTGATGGACGGGCGCGTCCTGACGCTCGAGGACCAGCTAGGGCGCTCGGTGCAGAAGGTAGGGCTTACGCGCTTCAATTCCGATGATTCGATCCGCGGCGACATGAGCTTTGCCCTGGCGTTGCTCGACTCGACCGACGACGGGGTCATCATCTCGTCCCTGTACAGCCTCGACGCCTGCCGGGTGTTCATCCGGACGGTCGAGGGCGGCAAGACCCGGCATAACCTCATGCCCGAGGAGGCGAAGGCGCTTGCCGAGGCCCTCGCCACCGGGGCCAAACCCGGCGGCCAGTCCGCCATCGGAGCCACCTTATGAAGCTCGCGCTGCATTCCGTCAGTTACCTCGGTGTCTGGCCCGGACAACATCGGCTGACGGTCGATGAGTTCATCGCGAAGGCCGCCGCGCTCGGCTACGGCGCCGTCGAGTTCGCGGCGAAGCGCCCGCACGTATCGCCGCTCGACTACCGCGAAGCCGACCTGCAGCGCCTCAAACGGTCGTGCGGCGATCTCGGCCTCGACATCGTCTGCCTCGCCAGCTACAACGACTTCAGCGCCGGCGGCGACGCCCCCGACATGGCCCATCAGCAGAAAGAGCTTGTGTATCTGCGCGCGGCGCTGGAGATGGCCGCCGCGCTCGGCGCTCCGGTGGTTCGCGTATATACCGGCTATTGCCACCCGCAGCCGTCCTTCTGGCAGCAATGGCGCTGGGTGTCCGACTGCATCCGCGAGGCCGCAGGCTGGGCGGCGGAACTTGGCGTCAAGATTGGCGTGCAGAATCACTCCACGATGGCCTGCCATCACGAGGCCCTCGTCGCCCTCATGGCCGAGATCGGCAACGATGCCGTCGGGATCGTCCTGGACGCCCCCACGATGCACTTGCAGGGCGAAAGCATCTCCGATGCGGTCAGCGCCTGCGCCGGGCAGATCGTGCACACCCACCTGAGCGACTTCCGGTCGGTCCAGCACTATACATACGACCCGACCTTCGTCGTCTACAATGCGGAGGACCCGGTGAACCTCGCGACCCCCATCGGCGGCGGCGACGTGGACTATGCCACCTTCCTGCCGGCGCTCAAAGCCACCGGCTATGACGCGGCGCTATCGTACGAGATGTGCTCCCCGCTCCTCGGCGGCGGAAGCGAGGAAAACCTCGACGCCACCGCGCGCCGGACGCTGGAGTATGTCCGCCGAGTTTGGGACGCGGCCTGAGGACACGGGCGGCATAAGGGTGCCGTTGACGTTGCCGTCTTCCCCTCCCTACGAGGGAGGGGAAAGCCGCGCGCAGCGCGGCAGGGGTAGGAAGCCGTTTGCCGTTCCCCTCCCGGCACGGGAGGGGTGCCCCGCGCAGCGGGGCGGGGTAGGGCCGTTCTCTCCGCTTGCGGAAAGAGGCCGGGGGTTGAGGTAGCCGTATTCTCCGCCAATGGACTCCGAACTCGACCTCTTCCTCGAATACCTCCTTGTCGAAAAGGGCCGTGCCGACAACACGGTGGCGTCCTACCATACCGACTTGTCGCAATACGCCTCATTCCTCCGCAGCGCCGGCCGTAGCAGCTTCGCGGAGGCGACGCCTGAGAACGTCATCGCTTTCATCGAATCCTTCGCGAAGTTCTCCGTGATCCACTACGGCCGCCCGCCACACCGGCTCTCCGCCGACGGCATCCCCCTTGCCGCGCCCGCGAAGCCGTCAGCCGCCAAGCCCTCGCCCACGGTCGGCCTCTCGCGCGCCTCGCGCAAGCGCAAGGTCAGCGCGATGCGGCAGCTTCACCAATTTCTGGTGCGTGAGGGGCTGGCTTCCGCCGATCCGACCGCGAACCTCGACGGCTCCCAGAAGGCGGTGCGTCTGCCGAAGGTCCTCACCATTGAGCAGTGCCAGGCGCTCCTCGAAGCGCCCGACCGCACGACCCCGAACGGCCTACGCGATGCCGCGATGCTCTGCCTGCTGTATGCGACCGGCCTGCGGGTATCCGAGTTAGTGAAGCTCAAACTGGGGGATGTGCACGTCCAGGAGGGGGTCTTGCGCACGCTCGGCAAGGGCTCGAAGGAGCGCATCGTGCCCGTCGCTCCCCTTGCGCTGACCCTCATGTGTAAGTACATCGAGGAAGCCAGACCGAGTTACGTGCGCTACGACAACGAGGACGCGATCTTCCTTACGAACCGCGGCCGCCCGATGACGCGCGTCTGTTTCTGGCAGCGATTGCGCCGGTACCTGGCAGTCGCCGGCGTCCCCGAAGACACCTCGCCGCACGTCTTGCGGCACTCCTTCGCAACGCACCTGTTGTCAGGCGGAGCAGACCTACGGGCGATCCAGGAGATGCTAGGCCACGCCTCCCTGGCGACGACTGAGATCTACACCCACGTCTCGACGGAACGCCTCCGTGAGGTCTACGACAAGAGGCACCCGAGGGCGTGAGGTGGATGCGGGGTACGAGATGCTGGATGCTGGATACTGGATACGGCCCTCGGATTGCACAGACGTTTCCCCTCCCGGCACGGGAGGGGTGCCCCGCGCAGCGGGGCGGGGTAGGGCCGTCCCCAAAACCTAAAACCTGCCGTCCCCAAAACCTGCCGTCCCTAAAACCTGCCGTCCCTAAAACCTGCCGTCCCTAAAACCTGCCGTCCCTAAAA
>CAYWBK010000497.1:0-4494 GCA_964455745.1 uncultured Armatimonadia bacterium | reverse complement strand
ATCATTGCGTCCCACGCGCGGAAATGTGGGTAAAGCATAGCCGCAAGCGGAGAGGAGAGAACAGCCACGGCGAACGGCTGGCGGGCGAGACGCCCGCCCCACGCGGCGTCGCCCGACGTCGCCCGCCCCACGCGACATCCTGCAGCAGGCCTGCCGAGGACGCGCGGCGAAGTCATGCTATGGAAATACCCACAGGAGGACACGAGCATGTCTGCGCGTGACCTGATTCGCCTTGTCGCTGTCGCTGCCATCACCGGGATCACGCCCGTGGTGAGCCAGGCTGCGGAGCCGCCTGTGTATTCCGACCGCCCGTATGTCGTTGCATTCGATCCCCATGAGGCGTTGTATGTGCGGTTCATGATTCACGCCACGAACAGCGGCACGGCGGCGTGCATCGACGAACTGGAAGTGTACGGGCCGGATAGCGACCGCAATCTTGCCCTCGCCAGCGGCGGGGCGAAGGCTTCGGCATCCTCGTGCATCGAGGGCTACGCGGCTCACGCTATCGAGCATCTGAACGATGGCGAGTATGGCAACTCGGCAAGCTGGGTTGCCGGCGGCACCGGGGATGAGTGGGCGCAGATCAAGCTGGCGGCGCCGGCGTTGGTGTCGAAAGTGGTCTTCTCGCGCGACCGCCACCGTGAATTCGGCGACCGGGTGCCGACGGACTTCGAGGTTCGTCTCTCATCCGACGGCAAGACGTGGACGACGGCGCGAGCCGTGAAGACGGTGGCTGTCAACGACGCGGTCGGCCCCCTTGGCGGCGATCCGGTGGCGCCGGCCCCGCCGGCTGCGCCGATGATCGGCCTCGACGGCAAGGTCATCTGGCCGCAGGCCGCCACCGCCGGGGTGGACGTGCCGCGCAAGGACGCCCTCGGCTATGCCAACCTCGCGCTGCAACCGGCGGCCAAAGCCGCGGCGTCATCGGTCTACGCGGATGGCGCGGTGCCGCTCCACCAGATCGCGCACCTCAACGACGGCCTCGCGGGCAACAGCCATAGTTGGATCAGCAAAGGCGAGCCGTCGTGGGCGGAGATCGACCTCGGGGGCACCTACTGGGTGTACCGGGTCGCGCTGGGGAACGATAGTTCAGGCCGATATGCAGACCGGGCACCCGCGAGCTTCCGCATTCTGACGGCAACGAGCTATGACAAGGACAGCGGGGCCGCGGTCTGGGAGACGGCCTACAAGCAGGCAGGTGGGCCTGCGCTCCTCCAGCGCCGGGAGTTCGTGTTCAAGCCGGTGAGGGCGCGGTGGGTGCGTGTGGCTATCGACGCGACCGCGGATTCCGAGGCGCGGCTGGACGAGATCGAGATCTACGGCGGCCGCGACGAGATACCGGCCGCGCAGGTCGCGGCGTTGCTCACTCCGTCGCCCGCGAAGTCGAGCGTGGTGGACCTCCTCAGATACGCCTTCCTCACCGAGGAGCACGCCTGGCTGAAAACCTTCGGGCGGGCGGACCTCGACCCCAACCTGGTGCCATACAACGGTCGCGTGACCGAGTACCCGCGCCACGTCGGCGATGACCGGCTCCCGCTGCCGGAGCTTTCGGCGGTGCCGCGCTTCGACGGGCGGCTCGACGATGCCTGCTGGTCCGGGGCCTCGCAGGGCTCGGCGACCGTCGCGGCCCCCACGGACTTCGACCGCGGGCCGCTGGTGACTTACACGGTCAGGGCGGGGACAGTCGGCGATTCGCTCGTACTGGCGGTGCAGACCGACCGGCTGCTCAGCGCGCATGTGGCCATCATCAGCAGCCTCGGCGGAACGGAGGCCTGCGTCCTTGCCGTGAAGCCCGAAGGCCTCGTGCTGGATAGGTACACGCGCGACAACGAAGGCCAGGCGCACGCGGAGGGGAGCGTGCCCATCAAGGGGGCGTATGACCCGAAGCTGACGGCTTTCGCGGCGAGGATGCCGCTGTCGGCCTTCCCCGAATGCCGCGAGCGGGGTTTGCGGATCGGCGTCGGGATAGGCGGGCTGCACACGAGCGCGGCCGGGCGGCCCATCGTCTTCACCTTCGCCCCCCTGGCCGTTGCGCAGGACGGCCCGTGCGTCGACGGCCAGTTCCGCGTCCGGTTCAGTGTGCCGGCGAGCGGGAAGGCTGTCACTGTCTCGAGTTCGGTCGCCGGGCTGGAGAGCGGCGTAGCGCTGGCTCCAGGCGAGACGAAGTCGGTCAGCCTGGCCGCGAAGGCCGGGCCTGTCGGGCCGCAACTCGATCTCGATCTGTCCGCCGGCGACGCGGGCGTGTATGCCCTGCACCTGTTCCGGTATGACCCTGTGGAGCGGACGCTGGCGCTTGCCGAAGGCATCGCCGACCGTCTGGCCACGAGAGGGCTTGACGTGGCGACGGAGCGGAGCCAAATCCGGGAGTTTCGGCGCAAGCAAGCGGAGCTTCTCTCTCGCCCACCCGCGCCGGCTGCCGAGCGCGACGCGTTCTTCCAAGCTCGGCTGATGAAGCGGCAACTCCTCCTGCGCGAGCCGGAACTGGCGTCCGCCGGGAAGCTGCTGTTCGTGAAGCGCTATCCCTTCCAGCCGTCGCACATTTACACCGACTACACGGACGCGCCGTTCCGGCCGGGCGGGGGCATCTACGTGCTGAGCATCCCGCGCGAGGACGGCCACCTCGCGCCGGAGAACGCCACGCTGCAGGAGCTTTACCGCACGGAGACGGCCATCCCGCGCGACCCGGTCGCCACGCCGAGCCTCGACCGGGTCTACTTCTCACAGCGGCCCGCCCCCGACGGCTTCTACCATCTCATGTCGATGAAGCCCGACGGCACGGACCTCAAGCAGATCACCGACGGGGCCTTCCATGACCTGTATCCGTGCCCACTCCCGGACGGCGGCCTGGGGATGATCTCAACGCGGTGCGCGTCCCGCGTGTTGTGCTTCCGCTGGACCTCGTCGGTGCTGTTCCGACTGAACCCCGATGGCAGCAACATCCGCCCGCTATCGTTCTCCAGCGTCAGCGAGTGGGCCCCTTCGGTGATGCGAGACGGGCGGCTGATCTGGACGCGGTGGGAGTACATCGACAAGGGCGCGGACTTCTCGCAGACACTGTGGTCGATCAACCCGGACGGCACCGACCCGCAGCTTGTGTTCGGCAACACGATCATCCAGCCGAACGGGTACGCCTGCGGCCGCGAGGTGCCGGGGACGAGCGAGATCTCGTGCACGCTGGTCTCGCACTTCGGCGACATCAACGGGCCGATTGCGCTGGTGAACCCGAACCTGGGGAGGTTCAATCAGAAGGCCATCACCAGCCTGACGCCGGAGGTGCCCTGGCCGGGGATGTGGCCGAGCACCGAATGCTTCCGCGATCCGTTCCCCATCGCCCGCGACTACTTTCTGTGCTCGCACGCCCCGGAGGATCGGTTCGGGCTGTACGTGATCGACCGGTACGGGAACCGAGAGGTTCTGTACATGGACAAGACATACGGGTGCATGGCTCCGCAGCCCTTCAAGGCGACGGCGTCTGCGCCGGCAATCCCGGACACCGTGAAGCCCGACGCGGCGACGGGGAGTTTCGCGATGATGGACGTGTATCGTGGCATCGAGCCGACGATCCCGCGCGGGACGGTGAAATGGCTGCGGGTCGTCGAGGAAGTGCGGCACAATCTGGCGGCCAATCCGAACTTCGACCATGCGGATTTCATGAAATGGTATGCCTCGCCCGTGGACGTGGTGACGGGTCCGTTCGGATGGCCGTCATACACGGCGAAGGCGGCGCTTGGACTGGTGCCGGTCGCGGACGATGGGTCGGCGTTCTTCAGCGCGCCGGCGGGGAAGGTGTTGTACTTCGAGGCGCTCGACAAGGATTACAACGAATTGCAGCGGATGCGGAGCGTGGTGCAACTGCAGCCCGGCGAGACGCGCAGTTGTGTGGGCTGCCATGATTCCCGAGCCACCGCGCCGCCTGACAGACGCCCCCGGGCCTTGGCGATGGGGCAGCAGGCGATTGTGCCCCACGAGTGGGGAGCGGGGCCGTTCTCGTACGAGCGCGTGGTGCAGCCGGTGCTCGACCGGCGCTGCGCCGGTTGCCACAACGGCGCCAAGGCGCGGCCCGACTTACGGGCAATGGTGGACGCCGAGCGCATTCCGGCCTCGTATCGGAGCCTCATCGCGGGCGGCTGGGTGAACTTCCTCGATTGCAGTTGGAATCCCGGCGGTTGTGAGAAGCGCGAGCCGCTGACCTTCGGCACGGTGAAGAGCAGATTGTGGAGCATCCTGAACGCCGGCCACCACGATGTGGCGCTCACCGAGGACGAGAAGCTGCGGATCAAGACATGGACAGACCTCAACTGCCCCCTGTGGCCCGATTATATCGAGCGCCGACAGCGCCCGATGCCGCCACAGCAGACATCGGTGGCGGCGAGGTAGGGCAGGGCGGGATGAAAGGAGGCAGTGGGCCGCGACAATCCTGTCGCGGTCGTCTCCGGCAAGCTTAGTGCTACTATAGGAAACTATATCGCATTTTGGTAGCGTTAGAGTTGTGAG
>CAYWBK010000496.1:0-4503 GCA_964455745.1 uncultured Armatimonadia bacterium | reverse complement strand
CGGGAGGGGTGGCCCGCCGCAGGCGGGACGGGGTAGGGCCGTTTTCATCGTTCCAAAGTGCCGGAACCCGGCATGACGACTGTCTCGGAAATCCCGCGTGGCGCGGGCGTCTCGCCCGCGAGTGTTGTTTGCGACCGCAGGCGTCGTTCGTGGCCGCTACAATCCTGTCGCGGATCGCCGTTCTCCCCATCCCAGGGATGTGTGCGGGTCCCCGTCGGCTGTCGCGCTTCGCGCACCCCCGACACCCCGCACCTGAGGGCTGAGGGAGCAGCCCCGGTTTCTCAGCCCTTCCCGCCATCCCAGACCTTGCGAACCATGTACCTGGGCCTGGCTCGGACCTCGTCGTAAATGCGCGCCAGGTACTCGCCGATCACGCCGATGCTCATCACCTGCACGCCGATGAAAATGAACAGGATAGCGAACAACGTAAAGACGCCCTCGGCCTCCGCACCGACGATGAGTCGGCGCACGAACAGGAAGACGCCGAACAAAATTCCGAGCAGCGCGATCACCAGGCCGGCGGCGCTGACCATCCGCAATGGGATCTGCGTGAACCCGGTCATCAGGTCGAAGTTGAGGCGCAGCAGCTTCTTCAGCGGGTATTTCGAATCGCCTGTGGCTCGTTCGCTATGCCCGACCTCGATCTCGGTCACCTTTTTCGCCAGCGCGTTGGCGAGCGCAGGGATGAAGGTGTGGTGCTCCTGGCAATCGACCATCGCTTTCACGACGTGCTTACGGTAAGCGCGAAGCATACAGCCGTAATCGTGAAGCTGCACGCCGGTGGCCTTGGCAACGAGGCGGTTGACGATCAGTGACGGCAGCTTGCGGAGGATCGAATCCTGGCGGTTCTTGCGCCATCCGGCCACAACGTCATAGCCCTCGCGAACCTTGGCGACGAGGTTCGGGATCTCCTCCGGCGGGTTTTGCAGGTCGGCGTCGAGTGTGACGATGATCTCGCCCTCCGAGACCTCGAAACCCGCCAGGATCGCGGGGTGTTGCCCGGCGTTGCGAGCCAGTTCGACGACCCTGGTGCGCACCGCGTCGTCGTGGAGGGCCTTGAGGAGCTCGAGAGAGTTGTCCTTACTGCCGTCGTCGACGAATATCAGCTCGCACGGCTCGCCCAGCGCCCTGAGAGCCTTGATCAGCCGCTCCCACAACAGCGGGATGTTCTCATGTTCATTGTAGACGGGGACGACAACGGAAACCTCGCAGCCCTTCCCCTGTGCAGCCTCAGCCATCCGAGCCCACGACCTCCTTGACAGCGCACACGACGTCTGCGGCGTCCGCCTCGGTCATTCCGGGGAACAGGGGCAAAGAGCAGACCGTCTCCGATGCTTCCTCGGCCACCGGGAAGTCGCCCGCCTTATATCCAAACGTCTCTCGGTACCAACTGCTGATGTGCACGGCCAGGAAATGCAGGCCCGAGCCGATATTGCGGGCCGCCAACTCGTTCATAAAGTCGTCGCGCGGCATCGCCTTGACTCGGATCGCGTACAGGTTCCAGGCGTGCCGGTCGCCCGGAGCCGCCGATGCCGGGGTCTGAATGCCGGGCACTTCCGCAAGAGCTTCCTGGTAATACTGGGCGATCCGTGTTCGGGCCGCGATGAAGCCTTCGAGCTTCGCCATTTGGTGGATGCCGATTGCCGCCTGCAGGTCCAGCATGTTGTACTTATAGCCGATGCACTCGACGTCGTACCGCGCGCTGCCTTTGGCGCTGGCGCGCGAGAACGAATCGCGGCTGACGCCGTGGAAGCGCAAGAGCTTGATACGCTGGGCCCACTCGTCGTTGTCGGTGAGCACCGCTCCGCCCTCGCCGGTGGTGATGTTCTTGATTGGGTGGAAGCTGAAAACGGTCATGTGGCCGACCGTGCCGACTTTTCGCCCCTGGCTCTCGGTCCCGATGGCGTGGGCGGCGTCCTCGATGACGATGAGGCCGTGTTCCTCGGCGATCTGCATGATCGCATCCATATCGCACGGCAGGCCGCTGTAGTGGACCGGCAGGATGGCCTTCGTGCGGGGAGTGATTGCCGCGGCGATCTTCGCCGGGTCGATGTTCATCGTATCGTCATCAATGTCGACGAACACCGGCTTGGCACCTGTCGTCGCGATCATATTCGCTGTCGCCGCCCAGGTGAAAGGCGTGGTGATGACTTCATCGCCCGCGCCGATCCCCGCTGTCAGGACCGCCACGTGAAGCCCTGCGGTGCCGGAGTTCACGGCGAGCGCGTGCTTCGCGCCGGTGTACTCGGCCAGCAACTCCTCAAAGCGCTTGGTCTTCGGGCCGGTGGTCAGCCAACCGGAACGGATGGAGTCGACAACATCGTCGACCTCCTCTTGACCCGTCTGTGGAACAGAGAACTTCAGAAAGTTGTCTCGCATAGTACCTGCCTGGCGTAGCCGGAACCCAAGAGTGGCTTGACCACGAAGACCACAATGACATTAGACGGCTGAACGACTCTTGTCGGGACGTGCCTTGCCGCTTATTGTCTTCGAGTCCTTGTGGTCGAAGTCGTTGGTCCGTCTCGCGATCCTGCGTGTATTGAACGCAGATTGAGCTCTAATGTGGGATTTGTGCCCGTGACTATCGATTCACAACGAAAATCCTGTCGGCATTGGAGTTGGCATATTTGTACAGGCCGGCGAACCGGTTCTGGAACTCCAGCCAGTTCTTCTGCGGCACCAGCATCCACACTCTCTGCGGCCCGCGCAGCAGCTCCTCGACCGCGGCGTCACTCTCGCGCCCCCAGAACTTCGTGGCCTCGGGTTCGGATTGGTAGCCGAACAGACATTCCGAGCCGAACGGATGATCGCCCGAGAGCAAGATGACCCGACGCTGCAGGTAGAAGCACACACTTTGGTTCAGGCACTGGTATTCGGCGACAAGGTCATCGGGCTGCAACTTCGCCCTGACATCCAGGCACATGTCGCGTAGGGACTTATAGGGCGTGGCGACCGGAATCGTACCGAGCACCGCGATCTCGAAAGCCAGCGCTCCCACTGCCAGCGCGCGGAATGGCTGGATGCGGCGCGCGGCGGCGGCAAGCAGTATGACGCCCGTCAGGCAAAGCACAGCCGTCATCGCATTCGCGTGCGGGCGCAACAGATCGTAAGGGATGTCTTGCGCGCGTTTTGCGAACAGCGAACCGATCGCGCCCAGCACGATGACGGCGACGCCGGTCAGTGCGGTGGCGAAGCGGGGAAACCCGGCCTGCCCCGCCTCCACGTCCGCGAAGTAGACGCCAAGCAGGATCGCCAGTGTCGGGAAGATCGGCAGGATGTACGGCATCAGCTTGCACGAGGATGCCGAAAAGAACACGAAGATGACCGCCGACCAGATCAGAAGCCAGAGCTTCAGTCGCCCCGATCTTCCTGGCTCGGCTTCCGCATCCCCCGACCAAGCGTGCCTGACGGCTGCGGGCAGGTACGCGGTGTAGGGGATCAGGCCGCCGATCAGGATCAGGAGGAACCACCAGGGCGGTTTGGAGTGCTCTCCGGTCGGGTTTGAGAACCGCTCGACATGCTGTACCCAGAAGAAGAAGTGCGCGAAGTCGGAATTCCGCTGCATCACCAGGATAAACCACGGCAGCGCGAGCGCGGCGAAGACGGCAAGCGCGGCGATCATCTGCCGACAGAGCAATCCGGCCCAGCGCTTCGTCCAGGCCATGTAGATCAGCATCGCGCCGCCCATCAACACCACCGCGACAGGGCCCTTGGCGAGCGTCGCGCCGGCCAGCAGTACCCCGGCGGCCAGATACTGACCCCACCTGCGCTCCTCGCTGCCAAGCCACCATACCAGGCCTGCGGCGGCCATCAACACGCTCAGGAGCATGTCGGTCGTCACGACGTGCCCGACACCGAGGTAGATCAGGCTTGTCCCGAGGATGACGGACGCGAGAAAGGCCGGTCGGACCCCCGCCAGCCTCCGCGTGAACCAGAATACGAACAGAATGCCGCACACGGCCGGGATCGCGCACCCGAGCCGGGCTGCATACTCGTTCTCACCGAAGAGGGTCATGGTGCCGGCGACCAACCAGTAAACCAGGGGCGGCTTCTCGAAATACTTGACGTAATCCAGCCGTGGCGTTACCCAGTCGCCGGTCTGGACCATCTCGCGCGGTATTTCGGCATACCGCCCCTCGTCAGGGTCGAACAGGCCCCAGCTACCAAGCCCCATGAGGTAGAGCGCGATGCAGAGCAGACAGACCAGAACGAACGCTGATAGCGGGTTCCGTGATAGGGGAGCTTGTGCTGAGAGCTGATCCACCGACGAGTCCTCTTCCATGATCGGGTGCGCCTGCCAGCGAGACCGTGCAGCGCCCGCATTCGAGCGCTGATCCGACGACCAAGCGATGAGGCACACAAAAAACGCAGGCGCGACATGACCCGCTGTGTCTGTGCCCCCATTGTGGGGCAAAACGCCGCTGGTGTCAAATATGGCGCGAGCCTGGCTTGCGGCCCCCAGTCCACAGGCCCTGCTCAGCCCTCGCTCTCCTGCGCGGCCAG
>CAYWBK010000495.1:0-4520 GCA_964455745.1 uncultured Armatimonadia bacterium | reverse complement strand
GCATCCGGCTGAGGGGCGCTTCGCGCCGGGCGTCCTGGCGGACGCAACGGCAACGACTTCGTCCGCATCCTGATACGAAATCCAGGCCAGGACCAGTTCGAGGTCACGACCCACACACATTGAGGAAGAGCCGGAGTGGGCGCAGGCCAAGCGGCGACACGCGCGGAATACCGACAGAGATACCCAACACCGATCGCTGCTCCGACGACGCGAGACGGAGCATCATAAGGCACGATCGAAAGTTCACGCTTTTCGGGAACGCATCAGTTATGTCGATGACACAAGAGTTAAGCGCGAGAAGAATCCGTGATTTCCGCAATGTCTTTACATTTGCCGTCATGGCACACCTGGCAGATGTCATTTCCACCCACTGGCGCAACCAGTCCCTCACCGACGAGGGCAATGTACTGTACCTGGCGCTCCAGCGTTACGGTCTAAGCGGCTGGCCCTATCTCATCAGCATCAAAATCGTCATGGTAGGGGCGTTCTCGTTCGCCTACTGGTGGTACCTGTGCGTCAGGGCGAAGTACCTCCCGGACCGGCGAGTGAACTCGATCCGGGGCCTGGTCTGGTATGGCATGTGGGACCGCAAGCCGTATCCGCACTCCTCGCTCCTGCGTCGGATCTTCAACCTCCGCAAGTTCCAGTTCGGCGCGCTGGTGATGGCGGCCATTGCGCTGCCGACAAGCGCGGTGAGTGCGCTATACTTCTCGGTCGATAACGTACACACCGCGCTCGGACACGAGCTGCCTTTCATCACGCTGCGTATCTTCGTGCTGCTGACGACGCCGACGATGTTCGGCTGGTGGTGCCTGGCCTACCGCCAGTTCTACCGCGAGCAGCTTCGCCTAGGCCTGATACCGGATGCGGAGAAGGAAGCCGAATAGTATTACTACGCCGGTTGTGCGGCCCTGCTCGGCAATGAGATGCCCTGCGAAAAATGGACGGCGACTGACCACAGTCGTCATGCCGGTTTCCGGCACTCTGAAACGATGAAAAGGCGACGGCCCTACCCCGTCCCGCCTGCGGCGGGCCACCCCTCCCGTTCCGGGAGGGGAGAGGCAAACGGCGATCTTCACGGCAGAGACGCAGGGGACACAGTGAACGGCGCCGTCCCTGAGCGTCTATCATGGGGCAGGCGGGTGAGGGACGTTGCCGTTCTCTGTGTCCTCTGTGTCTCGGTGGTCCATCGCCGTCCATCTCTCCGCAGGGCATCTCATCGCCAAGCAGGGCCGTACAACCGGCGTAGTAATACTACCTACAATTGAAAGACGCACCCGAGAGGCAGGCCGCGCAGCGGTGGGCGCCGGAGATGTGCTATAATGCGGCATCCACCCTTGGGGAGTGGTCGGAGCCGCTTATGCGGGACGGCCATGGGGCAGGATTCGCGCCGGCCACCGCCGAACTCCGCGACAGCAGGGCCGACGGACGGCCCGATACCGGTGCGCGTGAACCGTCCATGAGGTGCGTCGATGCTGGTCAATTTCCTGCGCCGCGCGTTCGTGGGGCTGATCGGGTTTGTCCTGCTGTTCATCCTGGGTTACCTCGGCGGCTGGTGGATCTTCGTTCCGGTCTGCGCCATCGGCGTCATCGGGATGGGAGAGTACTATTCCGCGCTTTACCGCAAGTCGCTGCGCCCCTCGGTCGGGTGGGGCTATATCTGCGGCATCCTGGTTCTTGCTTCGGCGCAGTTCGGGCCGGAGACCGGGCGGGGCGAGCGTGTTCTGGCGTGCGTCTTCATCAGCGTGATGATCGCGCTCGTCGTCCAGCTCGCGCGCCGACGGGATCAGTCGGCGGTTGTCGATTCCGCGATTACCGCCTTTGGGGTCGTATACGTTGCAGTGCTGCTCAGCTATTTCCTGCGTCTGCGCGGCCTGAATCTGCCGCAGGCCCTCGGCCAGACGGACGCGAGTGAGTTCGCGCAGCGCATGGGGGCGGTGCTGATCGTTCTGTGCTCGGTATGGCTCGGCGGCGACACCTTTGCCTATCTGGTGGGGCACAAATGGGGAAAGCACAAGTTGTGCCCGACTATCAGTCCGGGCAAGACGGTTGAGGGCGCCATCGGCAATCTTGTCGGCACGCTTTGTTTCAGTCTGATCCTCGGCCACCTGTGGCTGGGCCTCACCGTTCACCACAGCTTCGCCATCGGCCTGATTATGGGCACTTTGGGGCAGGTGGGCGATCTTGCCAAGTCGGCTCTCAAGCGCGACCTGGGGATTAAGGATTTTGGCGGGATCTTCGGCGCGCATGGAGGGGTTCTCGACCGCTTCGATGCGGTGTTGTTTGTGATGCCGCTCGTGTACTGGTATCTCAAGATCGTCCTCAACGCTTGATCTGCGGTTGACGGGACGGGGTTGGGGCCTGTGCGGGGTCCCCGTCTACTGTCGCGTGGCGCGGGCGTCTCGCGTGCCGTTCGTGGCCGCGACAATCCTGTCGCGGGCCGCCGTTGCCTCCCAGGGCCATGCGGGGTCCTTGTCTGCCGTGTGTCGCCCTGCAGGCGACCCGCGTTTCGCGCCACAAACACCCCCCACCTGGGTGTGAGGAGGTAGGAAGCCGATGCGCGCCCTGGTCGTCATCAACCCCCGGGCACGGGCGGTCGTCGGTTCCGGGACCGCAGACAGGATCACTGCCGGCCTGCAGACGCGCGGAGTGGAGCCTGTGCTGCACATCAGTGAGACCGAGGAGGGCACCGGGGCGGCCATCGAGGCGGCCATTGCAGACGGGATTGACGTCGTCGTCGCTGTTGGGGGAGATGGCACCGTCGGCAGCGTCGCCAACCATCTCGTCGGTCGCCCTCTTGCACTGGGTGTCATCCCCCTGGGCACGGCAAATATCGCAGCGCGGCGGGCGGGCATCGCCCCCGGCGATATCGACAGGGCCTGCGAGGTCATCGCCGCGGGCAAGACGCGGACGGTCGACGTGGGCCGTATCGATGACCGCTACTTCGCAGCCATGGGGGGCATCGGGATCGACGCGGAGGTGATCGCCTCGGTCGAGCGCGGCTGGAAACGCTGGGTGGGTCGCCTTGCTTTCATCGGGCGTTTCCTGATCGCACTCGTCACCGAGAAGCCCGGCGAGTACCGCATGAGATTCGACGGTGGAGAGCTGGTGGCGAAGAAGCTGTGGGGCATCATCGTCTGCAATACGCCCCAGTACGGGTGGCGGATCACTCTGGTGCCCGAAGCGGTGGAGGACGACGGCGTCCTCGATGTCGTGCTGCTGAACGCTTGTGGCCGGGTGGCGCTGCTCTGGACGGCTCTCGGCCTGTTCGCCGCCGGTAGGCCCGCTCGCGCGAACCCGCGCCTGACCGTCCTGCGGTCGCGGTCGTTCGAGGTCGATTGCCAGCCGCCGGCCCCGTGGCACGCCGACGGCGACGTTAGAGACCTGACGCCCGTCACGGTCAGCGTTGTGCCCGGTGGACTGCGTGTCCTCACGGCACAATAGCGTCTCCGCATTCGACGTGCCCGTAAATCAGCACCGGATCGCGGGCAGACCGGCGATTCCGACCACGAAGACACGAAAGCACGAAACGGCAGTAGAGATCTCGACGGGGGTGGATTGGCCGTTTCGTGGCCTTGTGTCTTTGTGGTTCATCTTCCTTCTGACTCCGGCTACGTCGGGCTAGAGATCTGCCGGATCATCCGCCATCGGACGATAGAACCACACCATGACTCAAGAGCCTCAAGACACAACCGGGATGGCAGGCGGCAACCGCGACCGCTTGACGTTGGCGCTCGCGGTGATCGCAGCCGTATCGGTGCTGTGCTTCATCGTCCTGGCGGCGCGTCTAACGTGGCTGAAGGCGCACAGGCAGTCGGCCGTCGATGCACGGAGTCTCGCGGCTCAGGAGCCGCCGTTCGAGGTGCAATTGGCCATCGCCCAGCAGACCGTCGCAGCCCTGAACCTCAGGGACAGCGGGCAGCTCGATCAGGCGATTGCGGCGCTGCAGACGACCGTCGCCAACTACCCGCAGGCGGGACGCTACCTGGCGGAGCCTTACCTCGCCCTGGGTTGGTGCTACCGCAAGAAGCAAGCCCTTGACGAGCATGCCCGGAAGACCGCGGACGCGGAAACCGATAAGCAGAACGCGCTGACGTACTTTGACCTCACGACGCAGGTTGCGCCTCCGAGCCTCCAGGAGTACACGGAGGCTGAGGCGGCGGCGTCAAGGATCAGGGGCGAAGCAGGGATGCCGGAAGAAGGTCGGCCCACGTCGCCTCCCGGACGCTGAATAGGTTGAAGCCTCATTTGCCTCCTGTGTGTGGACCGGCGCATCTCGCTGCATCGGAAATGGAGTGGGCGCGACAATCTTGTCGCGCGTGGGGCGGGCGTCTCGCCCGCCATCGCCGTCATTTTCATCGTCTCAGAGTGCCGGAACCCGGCATGAGAGCTGCCTCGAAAGGCGTCGTTTGCCGGGCTCACGGCGACCTCACCCCCGGCCCCTCTCCGCAAGCGGAGAGGGGAGAACGGCAGTCCCCGTCGCGGCGGATGAACGGCGGCTCCTTTTCATCGTTTCAGAG
>CAYWBK010000494.1:0-4550 GCA_964455745.1 uncultured Armatimonadia bacterium | reverse complement strand
GAACGGCAGGAACGGCAGGAACGGCAGGAACGGCAGGAACGGCAGGAACGGCGGGGACGGCGGGGACGGCGGGGACGGCGGGGACGGCGGGGACGGCGGGAACGACGGGAACGACGGGAACGACGGGAACGACGGGAACGGCATGTTGTGGCGCGGTGTGCTGACAACGGCCGTTAGCCGTCCCCCTCCCGTTGTATGTGTTTAGCGACACCTCTCTCAGACCATGTGGCAGCGCGATTTATCGCGCGCATTACGTCGCGTAACTACCAGCATCTTCGCTTTCAAGAGGATGCTTGCTCGTGCCAGCGGTGCAATGGGCGGAGAGCAGTTTATGTCTGCATTTAGCGCGATAAATCGCGCCGCCACATGGTCGAAGAAGGCAGTCGCTAAACCGATACGGGCGGGGTGGGGCCGTTTCCGAGGCAGGTAACGGCATCTGATTTCATCGCGGGGAATCGTCATGGCATCATCCATCGGACTTGAGTTGCCGAGTCGGAGAAGCGACGTCATTGATAACATCGCGTGCCTTCTGGCACGTAAGATCAGGGAGCGCACCGGCATTCCCACGCGGATCGGCGGCGACGGAGAGTGCCAGGTCATCCTCGACATCCAGCCTGGCATCGGCGATGAGGGCTTCCGGATCGAGAACGCGCCGGGATGCGATGTCCGCATCGTCGGGAATGATGAACTGGGTCTGCTATACGGCGTCGGCAAGTTTTTGCGAAGCTCGCGATTCGAGCGCGGGTCGTTCACTCTGGGTGTGTGGCGCGGCGAATCCGTGCCGGACAAGCCGGTGCGTGGGATGTACTTCGCCACACATTTCCACAACTTCTACCACGACGCGCCGACCGAGAAGATTGAAGAGTACGTCGAGGAACTGGCGCTTTGGGGCATCAATGTGCTGCTGGTGTGGTTCGACATGCACCACTTCACCGGCATCGACGACCCGGCCGCGCAGGCGATGATCGAGCGGCTCAGCGCGATCCTGAGGGCCGCCAAGCGCATCGGGCTGAAGGCGGGGGTCGGGGTCCTCGGCAACGAGGCTTACAACACCAGCCCCGAACACTTGCGGGCCGATTGGACCGCCGGGCACGACGGTTACTTCGCCGAGAACGCCCACTATCATGTGGAGGTCTGCCCCAGCACTCCTGAAGGGCGCGAACTGATCCTCAAGGGCATGGACGAGGAGTTCGCCGCCTTCGAGCCGGTCGGGCTCGACTACCTGTGGATCTGGCCCTACGACCAGGGCGGGTGCTCGTGCAGCAAGTGCGTGCCCTGGGGCGCGAACGGCTTCGTGCGGATCGCGAAGGACATCTCGGAGATGTTCCGTCGGCGCTACCCGTCGGCGAAGGTGGCGCTGTCTACCTGGTGCTTCGAGTACACCGTCGCCGGGGAGTGGGAGGGTCTCGCCCGCGCTTTCGCGACGCGGCCGGACTGGCTGGATCACCTGCTCGTGGACACGCACGGCTACAACCCGTTCCCGCCATATCCGCTCGCATACGGCGCGCCGGGCGGCCTGCCGATGATTAACTTCCCGGAGATCAGCATGTTCGAGAATGACCCCTGGGGCGGGTACGGGGCGAACCCCTTCCCGGCGTTTCTCGAGCGGCGCTGGGCCGGAGTGCATGACCGCCTCGGTGGCGGCTTCCCGTATTCGGAGGGGATCTTCGAGGACCTCAACAAGGCGGTCTGCGCGGGGCTGTTCTGGGACGAAGACCGCCCGGCGATGGACATCGTGCGCGAGTATATCGCGTCCGAGTTCTCCCCCGAGGTCGTCGAGCAGGTCGCGCGGGCCGTCGAGATCATGGAGCACAATTTGCCCCACGTCCAGCAAGTGCAGGACGGCGTCCGGCGAGTGGCGATGAGATCGACAGAGGGCGCCGGGGAGGCTTGGGAGCTGCTGCAGGAAGCGAACTGCAAGCTCCTGCCCGAAGCGCGCAAAGCCTGGCGCTGGCGCATCGTGTACCTGCGCGGACTGATCGACAACGAACTGGCGGCCAGTGGAGGCGTCGTCACCGAGGCCTGCGATGAAGCCTTCCGGGAGCTGTTCGCCATCTACCACGCGGAAAATGCTGAGTACGCCGTGAGGCCGCCGGTGGGCTAGGGCGATCATCGTTCCCTGGCTGTGGGGTGACAGCGGGGGGCAGGGACCCCACAGCCCCGTGGCAATGTCTGGAACGGCTCGCCGACTGAAGTCGGCGCTGGCGCTGACGCTCCTGCGGAGCGCCACAGGTTAAGCACCTGGGGCTGAAGCCCCAGGTCTTGGACGGCGGACGGCGACGCCGCGCCAGGGCGCGCATCTACAACGATCAGGAGTCTCAACGATGTCCGAAGCTAAAGCGAAACCCAAGCGCCTTCCGCGGCAGCCTATGCCGGAACAAGAGCCCCAGAAGCGTATCTACAACTTCGACGAGGTGCCGCTCGGCTACGGTCCAGAGCTGGCGCAGAACGAGGCCTCGCGGTGCCTGGGGTGTAAGAACCCCAAGTGCGTGGCCGGGTGCCCGGTCGAGATCGACATCCCCGGGTTCATCAGCCTCGTGAAAGCCGGCGAGTTCGCCGCCGCAGCGCAGAAGGTCAAGGAGAAGAACACACTCCCCGCCGTCTGCGGGCGCGTCTGTCCGCAGGAAGAGCAGTGTGAGGTTCTCTGCGTGCTCAAGAAAGTCGACGAGCCGGTAGCGATCGGGCGGCTGGAACGCTTCGTGGCCGACTGGGAGCGCGAGCACAACCTCGTCACCGTGCCGCCGAAGCCCCCATCGACCGGCAAGCGAGTCGCGATCATCGGCTCCGGGCCTGCCGGCCTGACCTGCGCCGCTGACCTCGCGCAGATGGGCCACGAGGTCACGATCTTCGAGGCCTTGCATGAAGCCGGGGGCGTGCTCGTCTACGGCATCCCGGAGTTCCGCCTGCCCAAGGCCATCCTGCGCGAGGAAGTCGCGTACCTGGAGGCGCTGGGCGTCGAGGTCAAGACCAGCCACGTCATCGGCAAGATCCTGACCCTGCAGGAGCTTCTCGAAGAGGGCTACGATGCCATCTTCGTCGGCACCGGCGCGGGCCTGCCGAAGTTCATGGGCATCCCTGGCGAGAACCTGCTGGGCGTCTACTCGGCTAACGAGTTCCTCACCCGCGCGAACCTGATGAAGGCGTATCTCTGGCCGAACTACGACACGCCGATCGGCCGCGGCCAGCGGGTCATGGTGGTCGGCGGCGGCAACGTAGCGATGGACTCGGCGCGCACCGCCAAGCGCCTCGGGGCCACGCACGTCTACATCGTCTACCGCCGCTCGCGAGACGAAATGCCCGCCCGGATCGAAGAGATTCACCACGCCGAGGAGGAGGGCATCGAGTTCCTCATCCTGCACAACCCCGTGCAGTACCTCGGCGACGAGAAGGGCGCGCTGCGGGCGGTCGTGCTGCAGAAGCAAGAGCTTGGCGAGCCTGACGACAGCGGACGGCGCAGCCCCGTGCCCATCGAGGGATCGGAGTTCGAGTTGGAGGTAGAGGTCTCGGTGGTGGCCATCGGCGCGGGCGCGAACCCGCTGATCTCAAGCACTACGCCCGATTTGGGGATCAATAAGCGCGGGTACATCATCACCGACGAAGAGACCGGGGCGACGAACATCCCCGGCGTATATGCGGGCGGCGACATCGTCACCGGCGCGGCGACGGTCATCCTCGCGATGGGCGCCGGACGCAAGGCGGCGAACGCGATCAACGGGTATCTGGGCAGTAAGGGATAGGAGCGAGCGCGCCGTCTGAGGCGGCTTGGAAAACGACGGACGCAACAACGGGGCATCCCCTGCGACAGGCGGATGCCCCGTTTCGGTTTCAGGGTATGTGAGCCTGCCCGGCTACTTCTCGCCCGACACGAAATACCAGTCGATGTTGCCGTTTTGTCCGGCTGCCAGATCGGTGATCTTCATCCACTTCGAGTGGCCGTCGCACCACCCGACGTTCATCCCGTCATTGTGGCTGTTGCGGTAGTTCGTATCCGCTCCAGGCCAACTTGGCTGGTAGATAACATTGTCACCGTACACCTCTCCCAGCAAGACCGTTTGTGACGGCATCGCGATCGCGGCCAGCGCCGTGCGCGACGCCACAAAGGGTTCGCTCGCGCCGTAGGTTGCGTAAGCGGTGGCCCACGGATAGCCGTGATCTCCCGGACGGTCGCCCGCCGGAGCCTCCCAGGTATTCTCCGTGTATGATGGGCACAGCATCATCTGCCAGTTCTTGGTGTACGGGTAGATGATTTGCTGCCACCCCAGGCACGTCTCGCCACGGATTCCAGGGGCCTGCGGGCCATTCCAGCAGGCGGGGAATCGTTCATCATAGTCTTGGACATACATCAGAAACGCGAGACCGATCTGCTTGACATTGCTGAGACAGCTCGTCTGGCGAGCCTTCTCACGAGCGCGAGCGAAGACGGGGAAGAGGATTGCTGCGAGGATTGCGATGATGGCGATGACAACGAGGAGTTCTATCAGCGTGAAGCCGGAACGGCGCGACGGGGCCATCGAAAGACACCTCCCTGTGCGGATTGGCCGCCGCCGTTG
>CAYWBK010000493.1:0-4561 GCA_964455745.1 uncultured Armatimonadia bacterium | reverse complement strand
CTACAGACGGGGACCTTAGAGCGGGTGGCTGCCAGGACGGCGCGGGGTCCCCGTCACGGCCTCGTTCCATCCCGCTTCGCGGGCCGGAACGAGGCCGTGACACCCCGCGCCTTGACCGTTGAAAGTGCCATATCAAAAGCGATGCTCCTGTGGCCCTTCGCCCTCCTCGTCGTCATCACCGGTCGCAGAGGGCCGGTAGGCACCGATCTCAGCCAGCAGGCGCTGCATCTCCTCCTCCTGAAGCCGCTCGCGGATGCGCCGCGCCTTCCTGCGCTGGACGATTACCGCGGCGATGAAGAGCACCCCGAAGATGATGAAGACCCACAGTTCGTCGGCAACCACAAACCCTCGGCGCATATACCGGAGGCGCACGCTTTCCATCCAGGCGTGCTCCAGTTGCTCGGGCGTCATGCGGTAGGTGCGCACCAGCGCCCGGCCCACATCGTCGGTGCGGCCGAGTTCGTCCACGAAGTCGCCTAAGCCCTTCTGGCCTTCCTGCTCCTCCAGGAACGCCACCAGGGTGTAGCTCTCGGCGTAGGCCAGGCTGACCTGCTCGACTTTCCCGCCGAAGGCTTCGTCGAGCTTCGCGAGCGGAATCAGCGTGCCAGACGCCGCGGCCTGGCCGATGATTTGCATGCTGTCGCTCGTCCACTGTCCGGCGGTGTACTGCGCGAGGCCCTCGTGCAGCCAACGGGGGGCCTCGGCCCCGGACTTCGCGAGCTTCTCCCCGAGCAGGATGTGGCAGACCTCATGGGCCACGAGTTGCCGCAGGTTCAGGTCGCCGACCGCCTTCACGACGATCCAGCGGCGGTCGTAGAAAGCCTGCCCCATCACCCACTCGCCCTGCCTGGCGCCCGTGATCTCGTTGAACTCCTGGTGCGTGCTGGCGATGTCGATGGTGATCTGGCCGTCGAACGTCATGTTCAATTCCGCCTGCAGCGACTGGATCGCCGAGCCCGCGGCATCGAGGGCTATGCGCGCTTTGTCTTCATTGCGCGGCCAGTACCGCACGATGACGTGGTCATTGCCCATCGCCTCGCGGTGAGGTTCGGCGACGGCCACCGCCCCCGCAAGAATGCACACCAGCAGACCAACGGTCCGAACTACCGCTGCCACTGGGGGCACCTTCTGCGCGAGCGGCACCACTGGCAGTGCCGGCCCTTGAGAGGCGCGAATTCGCGCGTGTCGCGGATGCGGCGCGATAGCCTGATGAGGCCCTCCAACGTCTCCTCACGCCGGCCGTCGCCAAAGTCGGGCACGGTCTGCACGCCCTGGCGCAGGGCCTCGATGACGATACGAAACGGGCCCTCGCCATAAGTCTGCGCGGCCAGTTCATGGAGCAGCACGGTGGCCTGATCGCGCCCAAGCTCCCCGGCACCGGCAACCTTGCGGGCCATCGTATAGCGGACGATCTCGCTGCCTTCGGGGGTCTCGAAGACGACATCGGCGACGGCGAGGAAGCGCTGGCCGTCGATCTCGCCCTCGAAGGTGAGGTTGACGGAAGCGACGCGGGCTGCATCGCGCCGCGTGGTCGCCGACTGAAGTCGGCGCTGGTCCGATAGGTCAAGAACCGGGCACTGAAGTGCCCGGTCTGAATGGGGCAATTCAACCCGCTGCACATACTCCCCTAACACTCTCCGCCCCAATTCTCTCAGCTCGTCCTCCTCGCGGCTGTCTGCGCAGTATTGGCTCTCGAAGCGGGCCTCAAAGGCATCAAGAGCATCCCTTTCCGACACACGTAACGGATCGCCGCCGGCAAGCAGCTCCTGCAGTGTGTCGCGCACCGCCCGCGTCAGCATCGCCGGCCCCCCCAACATACGCTGGGTCTCCTCCTTCGAGGCCGTAACTGAAAACATGAACTTAAGCGGACAGGCCGCGAAGTCCTCAAGGTTCCGCGCGGTCAGTGGGCGAGTTGAAATGTCGATGTCAGGGAGATAGGTCATGGGTTCTGGATGCTGGGTTCTGGATGCTGGGTTCTGGATGCTGGGTTCTGGATGCTGGATGCTGGATGCTGGATGCTGGATGCTGGATGCTGGATGCTGGATGGATGCGCCAAGTTCGCTGTTAATATACCACCAGAGCTGTGATTTGTTGACCGCCCTTCGGGTGCCAAGAGGAATGCGCACGATCAACGCGGAATTGCCGCCCATCGGCTTCGATGCCGTCCGCCGCCACCAATCTGCCGCCGTTTGCCGTACCCAGCATCCAGTATCCAGAGCCCAGCACCCTCCCTCATGCCTGGTTCCGCAACTACACTCGCGCCCTCATCTCAGTCAGAGCAAGGTTCCACCGGCAAGATCACCGCCCGGTGCGTCGTTGTCGGCCTTCTGCTGTCTCTGGCATTCAGCTTCATTATACCTTATGTGGACGTTTATCTGAGCGATACGTTCCTTGGGGCCCAGCATCTTCCCCCGGGAGCGGTCTTCATGCTCTTCGCGCTGGTCGTCGTGGTCAATCCCCTGCTTCGGGCAATCGGCAAGCGGCTGCCATTCTCGCGCGTCGAACTCTTGATGATCTACTGCATGCTCTTGTTCTCGACCCTCGTGCCCGGCCACGGGGCGGAGAACGTGTTCATCCCCGTAATCGTGACGCCCTTCTACTACGCCTCCCCGGAAAACAAGTGGGAGGACCTCTTCTTCAAGTACATCCCGGACTGGTTCGCCCCCAAAGACAAGCTGACCGTCACCCATTTCTTCGAGGGCCTGCCGCCGGGCCAGCACCTCCCCTGGCGCGACTGGTGCGTGCCGCTCGTCGTCTGGGGCTGCTTTACTCTGGTCCTGTACGCACTGGTGCTCTTCTTAAGCGTGCTGTTTCGCAAGCAGTGGGCCGACCGCGAGAAGCTCTCGTTCCCGCTGGTGGCCCTGCCGATGGAGATGACCGCCGAGACCCGCCATCCCCTCCGGCACGGCGCGTTCTTCGGCAACCGGGCGATGTGGATCGGCTTCGGCGTGGCGGTGCTCTTGCAGCTACAGACTGGACTCAAGTTCTACTTCCCGCAGTTTCCTGGATTCCCGCTACAATATGACTTCAGTCAGGCGTTCCGGGAGCCGCCGTGGAATTCGGTCGGCTGGGTTCCGGGGTTCATCTACCCGATGGTCGTGGGCACTTCGGTCATCCTGCGGCAGGAAGTGTCTCTGTCACTGTGGTTCTTCTTCTGGTTTACGAAAGTCGAGCACATCGTTGCCGCGCTGATCGGGGTCAAGGGCGTACAGGACCAGACAACATGGGGCGAGCCGGGGTGGCTCGGGAATCAGCCGGTCGGCGGCTACATCGCCTACGTGCTCCTGTCCTTCTGGACCGCCAGACGTCACTTCGCCGCCGTCTACCAAAGGGCGATCCGGGGGCAGGGCGATCCGGGCGACTCGGGGGAGGCTATGTCATACCGGGTATGCTTCATCGGAGCACTCATCTGCGTCGGCTTGTTGACGGGATTCTGCATGATCGCCGGGATGACGTTCCCGGTCGCCCTATCGCAAATCTTGATCTACATCGTCCTCGCAGTGGCGCTGACGAAGGTCGTGGCCGAGTCCGGGCTGCTGTTCGTGCAGGCGACTTTGTCGGCGACTGAACTGATGATCCTGCCTTTCGGCACGGCGGCGATCGGGCCGAGGAATCTCACCGTAGCGATGTATATCGAGCGGTCCTTTATGACCGACCTGCGGGCCTTCATCATGCCCAGCTACATGCAAAGTCTCAAGATCGCCGATCTCACGCGTATCAACAAGGCTCGACTCGTGGGCTGGTGCTCCGTGGCGGTGCTGTTGTCGACGATTGTGTGCTACTGGATGAACCTCAAGCTCGTATATGCCTACGGCGGCATGAAGTGCAATTCGTGGTTCGTGCAGGGGGCGGGACCGGGGGGCTTCCGAATGCTGCAAAGCTACTTGATGAGCCCCCGGCACGCCAGCCTGACCGGGATGGTGTCGCTTGGCGCGGGCGCCGGGTTCACGCTGCTCTTGTTCGCGCTCCGCCAGCGATTCGCGTGGTTCCAGTTCCACCCGGTCGGATTCGTGATGATGCAGACCTACCCCCTGAAGTGTTTATGGTTCTCCGTCTTCCTGGGCTGGCTGATGAAGTCGGTGATTCTGCGCTACGGGGGGCCGAAAGGGCTTCTCGGGGCGACGCCGCTGTTCCTCGGGCTGGTATTCGGCGATGTGTTCATGATGGTGGTGTGGCTGATCATGGACGCGATCTGCGGCACACATGGGCACTTCCTGATGCCGGGGTAGAGGGAGGCGGCGATGAGCGCTGAATGATGAATGATGAGCGGACGGCAACGGCTAACGGCGAGCTAACGGCGAATGGACGACAACGGCGAACGGCTTACGGGGCTCTTCCTCAATGTGTGTGGGTAGATGCCATGAACTGCCTCTGGCGAGGGTGGTAGTCGACTGCTGTGGGCAAGCCGTTGCCGTCGCGTCCGCAGGACGCCCGGCCCCGCCGCAGGCGGGGACCCTCAGCCGGATGCTTCAGCGTCCGGTTCAGGGCCGGTAGTTAGGGCCGTTTCCGTCCGCAGGACGGGTGGCGGCGCAGCCGCCCAAATCGTCGGGGACGCCGGCAG
>CAYWBK010000492.1:0-4588 GCA_964455745.1 uncultured Armatimonadia bacterium | reverse complement strand
CCGTCATGCCGTAATCCTCCAAATCCTATCAATCCTGTTCTCTTGCCGTTCCCTGCCGCCACGGTTGCGGCAGCCCTACCTACAATCAGCGGGCGGACCCGTGGCACGGCGCAAGTCCGGGCAGGCGACAATTCTCCGTATCCGGCTTCACATAACGGCGAGAGCCATCACGTCCACGCAGACCTGCGCAATGATTACCCACTTCTTACCAGTCGTATAGTGCGCCCTGTGCGATACTATCCTTTGCATACGTTACTGGTGATGCTGGCTGCCAGCATCGCACACGGGAGGAGATCGAGATGAAGAAGCGCGGCTTTACGCTCATCGAGTTGTTGGTCGTCATTGCGATCATCGCCATCCTGGCGGCGATCCTATTTCCTGTCTTCGCGCGGGCACGCGAGAAAGCGCGGCAGGCAAGCTGTCTCTCGAACATGAAGCAACTCGGGTTGGGGTGTCTGATGTACTCGCAGGACTATGACGGCAAGTACCCCGGAACCTCCTATGTCGGCGTGCCCTGGACGGGCTACTGGGTCTATTGGTCGGACATCATCGTTCCGTACGTCAAAAACGACCAGTGCTTCTACTGTCCGAGCACCGGCGACAACGGCGGCGGCACCGACTGGTCCTATGGGATGCCGTGGTGGTATTGGGGTTGCTCGGATTCCGCGATCGGGAACACGACCTTCGGCGTCGCCGGAACCGTTATGCTGCTGGAGGGCACCTGGGCGGTGTTCGACGGCCCCAGCTTCTTCGCAAGCGCGCAGGCGCCTTACGACGGGCGTATGCGCGATGTGCACAACGACGGCCTCAACATCACCTATGCCGATGGACATGCCAAATGGTCGAAGGTGCGGCAGATCACTCGCTTCCAATGCACCGGCGGCCCCGTACCAAGTTGGGGCTGGGACACAGATGAGGCCCTGCCGGGGCCGTAGGCGCTGCGCCCGTGCTGCTCGCGGGTATCCGTCGTCCTACGAATATCAGGAGGAGGTGATGGGAGACTTCCCCGGCAGTCACTGGGCAATGTATGCCAGGGGGCACATGGCGCGGCTATCAAGTGCCGCTGCGAACGGTCGGTAAGTAGAGCAAGCGTACATTACAACGAAGGGGGTACTATGCTATGCGCTCCAACGTTCGACCATGTCTATGTTGCCTGTGGCTCATCCCGATCCTGGCCGTGTGCCAGCTCCCGGCGATGGCCGACTTCACCGTAGTGATCACCAAGCCGGCGACCAACCCGGCCACAACCTACACCAACGCTCCGCAATCGTACGCGGCTGCAGCCTATGTCGATAACGTGGAGGTATCGTCGGACGCCGTCACGTGGAGTTGGGACTTCGGCGACGGCAGCGATCCCGTCACCGATAACCCGGCCATCCACCCGTATACGAGTTCAGGCAATTACACAGTGACCGTTACGGCAACGCTGGTCGCGACCAACGATACGGCGAGTACGAGTACCGGCATGTCATGTGAAGACACCATGTGGGGATGGAAGATCGATCCGCCCACGGAATGGAGCCCAATAGGTGGCGGCGGCATCGGCGTCACAGGGTACCTCCTAGACTGGGCCGGTTACCACGTGGAAGCGGCGGCTGTTGCGACGGCCGAAGGCGCCGACTGGAGCCCTCCGCCCTATGCGACTTTCAGTGAGATGGATTGCGTCGCTGGCAGCGAGTTCAAGTTCGAGAAGGTGGGACCTTTCCCCGGGAACCCCGGGCTTCTCTACAACGCGTGGGCACAAGGGAACTTCACGTGCAGCGCCCAAGCCTACAACCAGGATATCAACGGGTATGCCACTGCCCACGGCCACTGCGCAGCGGGATTCGGGTGGCCGGCCGACCCAGCTTTCGTGACCGGCTTCGATGACTCGGAGTATGACCTAGGTCTGGTAGGTCAGGCGGTTGGGAGAACGCAGTGGGGACCGATAGGGATGTACAACCAGGTCGCGTGGTCGTCGCCCACGACCATTGACTTTTTCGTCCTTCCGTCAACATGGGCGACGACAACACAGTGGGCGGCGAATTGCGCAATCGGGGAAGCCGATATCACAGGGGATGTCGCGCTCGACGACCTCGGCCCGGTCTACCCGTAGCCCTGGGGCCGGGCCTACGTCTGCGTCCGCGCTGCGGTGCCGGGCGTAGCTGAGGCAACCGTCGTTGTGGCCCTCGCAGGCGGGCCCTCCCCATCACCAGGAGGACCCGCCTGCCGTTTCCGTGTCCGCGCAATGCCTCCCTACGCGTGTTGGAAAGCCGGCAGCGCCCCCTGCCGGGACTGTAGGCGTTGCGCCCGTGTTGCTCGCAAATATACAACCACCTTACCGATAACCTACCAGTTACGCAACATTGGCCTAACACTCCTCGTGCGATAATTTCAGTCTGCACACCATAAATGGTGAACGCTGCTGCACAATCTACGCTGGAGGGTATCGCCATGAGAAAGTCTGGTTTCACGCTCATCGAGCTGCTGGTCGTCATCGCGATCATCGCGATCCTGGCCGCAATCCTGTTCCCAGTCTTTGCGAGGGCCCGCGAGAAGGCGCGGCAGACCAGTTGTCTCAGCAACATCAAGGAACTCAGCCTTGGATGCCTGATGTACGCTCAGGACTACGACGAGATCATGGTGTCGTCCGCCATATGGTACACGCCGTACAATGGAACCACAGGCCTGCTCAATTGGTGGGAAGGCATGACATACCCCTACACGAAGAACTCGCAAATCAGCCTCTGCCCCAGTGGCAGTCACTTCTGGATGTGGTACCCGGACACAAGCATCGCGCCGTGGTATCCCCCTCTGACCGATTACGACGTGTGCGACTGGGTCATGGGGCAGTCCATGGCGAAGTACAAGGCGCCTGCGAATACACTGCTGATCATGGACGCGACGGGGCAATGCGAGATATGGGGAGCCGGAGCAACGGATCTGAGTGCCGCCGACCAGACGTGGCTGGAGCAGAACTACGGTGTCACAAGCGGCGATAACGGCCCCTATGTGAATACCGACGCCCACAACGGTGGCTTCAACGCCAGCTTCCAGGACGGCCACGCCAAGTGGCTGCAGCACACGACCCGAGGGATGTGGACGATGACCGGCAGCGACAATTAGCCGTCGGTGCGTCCCATCAGCGCGACTGGATTGACGACCCAACAGACATAACAACAGGCGGGCCCTCCCCATCACCGGGAGGGCCCGCCTACTGTTTCTGTGTCTACGCAATGCTCTCTGATGCGCGTGTTGGAAAGCCGGCTGCGACGTCGCTTGCATGTATATCCATCGCCTTACGGCTAACTTACCAGTTACGCAACATTGGCCTAACACTCCTCGTGCGATAATTCAGTGTGCGCACCATAAATGGTGAACGCTGCTGCACAATTTACGCTGGAGGGTATCGCCATGAGAAAGTCTGGTTTCACGCTCATCGAGCTGCTGGTCGTCATCGCGATCATCGCGATCCTGGCCGCAATCCTGTTCCCAGTCTTTGCGAGGGCCCGCGAGAAGGCGCGGCAGACCAGTTGTCTCAGCAACATCAAGGAACTCAGCCTTGGATGCCTGATGTACGCTCAGGACTACGACGAGATCATGGTGAACTCGGCCCTGTGGGAGCCGTACGACAACGGGAACGGCCCGCTCCACTGGTGGGAGGACATGATCTTCCCTTACACCAAGAACGCGCAGATTTACCTTTGCCCTAGCGGGGACCACACCGGGATATGGTACCCGCAGGCGAACTGCGCGGCATACTCGCCTCCTCTGACCGATTACGACGTTTGCGACTGGACCGTGGGACAGCCCTTGGCGAAGTACGTGGCACCCTCGAGTACGTTGCTGATCATGGACGCGCACGTTTCGTGCGAGATATGGGGTGCCGGAGCAACAGACCTCAGCCCCGGCGACCAGGCGTGGCTTGTGTCAACCTTAGGTGTTAACGCAGGCGAGGGCCCACCCGCCAACCCGCCCATAGTGTATCAGCCCCACAACGACGGCTTCAACACCAGCTTCATGGATGGCCACGCCAAGTGGCTGCAGCACTCGACCCGGGGGATGTGGACGATGAGCGGCAGCGACAATTAGCCCCGCGCGTCCCACTGGACTGACGATCCAACAGACATCACAGGCGGGCCCTCTCGGTAATGGGGGCCCGCTTGTCCCCGCTCACAATCGGGTAGCGGTGTCTGTCAGGACACGAAGTGGGCGGGTAGTTGGTCGCCAAGTTCCAGCTTCAAAGAAGCGGGGAGTCGCCACTCCTTGCAGATTTCCGTAAGGCTTACCTGTTGCAGTTGTATAGGCAGTTGACTCAAGTGACGACTGCGGTTACATTGTAGGTGTGTTGCCATAGTAGGCAAGAGATCACTGCAGTTCCCACATCACTGGTTTTTTTGAGTTCGGCACAGGGGACATTCCGTAGGTGTCGAGTTTCAGAACGGGGGCGTCATCGTGCCAGGGATCTACTCACGCACATCGTCCGCAAGCTGCTTCGCTCGTCTTGCCAAACTTCTGATAGTTGCCATACTCGCATCTGCCATTAGCGCTGTGGCCCAAGCTCCCGTCCCTCCTGCCGTTGCCCCGCCGCCCCAGCAAGCTCAAGTCC
>CAYWBK010000491.1:0-4638 GCA_964455745.1 uncultured Armatimonadia bacterium | reverse complement strand
ATTGGCAGGTGATCGCCATGGAGCGTATGCAGTTGTACCTGACCGAAGCCCAGAAGGCCGCTTTGCTGGCCCTGAGCCGAGCCCGCGCGGTGTCCATCGCCGAGGTCGCTCGCACCGCCATCGACGAGTACCTGCTCCGCAACGCGGATGACGAATGGGAGTGCGCGGTCAACAGCACTTTCGGCATCATGCCTGAACTGCCTGACGGTGACACCTACGAGCGGGCCATGCGCGCCGCCTGGGATGAGCGCAGCGAAGCGCGTATGAGGGGTGAGTAGCTTGCGCTACGTCGTGGATACGTGCGTGCTGGTGGATCACATGCGAGCCTACCAGCCCGCGCGCGACTGGCTGCTGAGTGTGAAGCCGCAGGCCGGGAACCTGCTTTACTGCCCGGCGGTGGTGCGCATTGAGTTGCTGGCAGGCCAGGCCAAGGCGAGGGAAACCGAGCTTCGCGTCGTGCTGGGTCAGATGCGCTTCGTGGGGGTTGATGAGGCTATCGCCGACGCCGCCGGCGCGTACTTGCGCAGTCTTGGCCCCAGCCACGGCATTGGCGTGCCTGACGCCCTGGTTGCGGCGACGGCCAAGGTTACAAGGTGCCCGCTCGTCACGTGCAACCGACGGCACTTCCCGATGACCGACATCGAGATACTCGTCCCTTACTAGCCTTGTCCCCGCGAGGGTGTTCCGCCATGTCTCTGCTGCTGCGACCGATCGCCCTCACTCTCGCCGCAATACTCGTTCTGGCGGCGATCCCTGCCTCAGCGTCTCCCCCGGCCTGGCTGCAGTCCACCTGGCGCTGGGGATACCACGACATCGGCCCTCAGTGGTTCGTCGACACGGGGCCGGACTCGGCGAAGGTCCTGGTCTCCTCGATGAAGCAGGCCGGGGCCGAGGGCCTGGTAGTGCGCATCCAAGACCCCAGCGGGCCGAGTTGGAAGACGCAGTATGAGGGCCGCCCGGCGTTTCTCAAGGATCGCGACCTCGTGGCGGAGCTTGGCGCGAACTGCCGCGAGCGGGGAATGCGCTTCGTGGGGTACATTTGGGCGCTTTATGACCAGCCCGCCTGGCTGGCGCACCCTGACTGGCGCATCACGAACTCCGCCGGCAACCCCATCGGCAGCCCGAACGACCCGGCAGTCTGCTGCAACTCCCCGTATCGCGATCTCGTGCGCAACCGCCTTGTCGAACTCGCGCGCAACTACCCCGACCTGCACGGCGCCTTCTTCGACATGTTCTACTGGTCGCGCAACGGTTGCCATTGCCGGTACTGTTGCGAGAAGTTCAAGGCCCTCACCGGCCAGGACCCGCCGACGCAGGAGGACTTCGACAGCGCCCTCTGGCGGCGGTGGCAGGACTTCCAGCAGCGCAGCATCGAGGAGTCCATGAACGACTGGCGTGCGGCGGTCCGGCAGGTGCGGCCGGACTTCGCCATCCTCGCCAACACCTGGAACGGCTGGATCTTCCACGATCCCGGCAACGGCATCTCCTCGGTGCGCGTCGCGGATAACGTCGATGGGACGCTGGAGGAAACAGGCTGGTACTGGGGCGCGGGAGGGGAGTCCTTCTTTGGCTTCCCGCAGCGCTGGCCGTTTATGAACCTGTACCTGCGCAGCATGGGTGATAACGCCGCCGGCCCCGGGCGCGCGGTCGCGCATGTGTGGGAGGCCGGCAATGTCCCGCCGGCGCTGAACGGCCCGCTGCCGACCACCGAGGTCATCGCCCGCGTCGCCGACATGATCTCCTTCGGCGTGCATCCGTGGCCGTATTACCGTCGCGGGCCTGAAGGCATGAAATCCGTCTTCGACTTCATCAAGGCCCGCGAACCGTGGCTGACCGGGGCCCGACTGACGCCCTGGTGCGGTGTCGTGGTGTCCGAGAGCACCCAGTCCTGGTACGGGCGGGGAGAGCCGATCCCGCGGTACATGCAGGGCATCCACGGGGCGCTGCGCGCCGTTTGGGAGCAGCACCTGCCGGTGGAGATCCTCACCGACGAGGACCTCAACCGACGCGATCTCTCCGCCTATCGGGTCATCCTCCTCGACAACACCGCCTGCCTATCGGACAAGGCTACCGGACGGCTACGAGACTACGTGCGAGCCGGTGGCGGGCTTGTCGCGACCCACGAATCCTCTCTCTACGACGACGGAGGCGTGAAGCGGCCTGACTTCGCGCTGGCCGATCTGTTCGGGGCGAAGTTCGTGTCCCCGTCGCAGGCGCCGTCATACTTCGGGGCGAACCCTACGCAGAAGGTGCTGACGCCGGACACGGTGCGGTCACTGCAGGCCAACGTTGACGACATCACCGGCAAGCTCGTGGGGGGAATGCCCTTCACCGCCGATACGCTCATCACGCAAGCGGCCGACCCCGGCGCAGTCGCGATGACGATCTGGTGCGCCGACCCGAAGGCCAAGCCCGTCGCCGTGCCAGGGCTTGTCGCCCGCCAAGTGGGGCGAGGGAGGGTGGTCTACATTCCTGCCGACCTCGGCAAGGCCGCCTTCTTCCTCAACACGGAGTACGTCGACCGCATCTTGGCTGATTCGCTGCGCTGGGCGGCATCGGAGCCGCCGTCCGTCGAGGTCGTCGCGCCCCGCACCGTCATCATCGTTCCGCAGCAACAGGGCGCTCGCACGCTGGTACACTTGCTAAACGATTACTCATCGTTCGGGCGCTCATCGGTGGTGAAGGGGCAGTCCATCGCCCTGCGCCAGGAGGTCATCCCGGTGCGGGGCATCCAGGTGACCTTCCACGACCCCGCTTTGCGGAGCTTCACCCTCGAGCCCGGCGGCGTTCATCTTGCCGCGACGAAGACGCCGGAGGGGACGCGGGTGACGGTGCCGGAGGTCGGCTGGCATGCGATCGTAGTGGGGAGTCGGTAGGGCGACAGGCGAGGGATAGCGGTGAGGCGAAGGCATGGACACTGCCCCCGCCGGTGCTGTATGCTTCTGGCTCGCAACGGGTCGATGACCGACGATGATGATGATTTCAAGTCCCGCCATACAAGCTGTCTGCGCATGGCGCGGTAACTCGCAGTCGTAGGAGGAGACCTGATGGAAGCCAGTCGCCGCAAGGAAGCACTGTCGTGCGGGGGCCTTTCGATCCCCTGGCCGTCGGAGCCGCATCTGGGCGGTTACTACGGCGAGGAGGAGATCGAGGTCGTTGTCAAGACGATGCGCGAGTCGATGAATGACTACGTGCACGGGTTCGGCTTCATCTGCGAGGAGATCGAGCAGTTCGAGGCGGACTTCGCCAAGTATTGCGGCGCGGCGGACGCGATCAGCATCACCAACGCCGCCAACGGTCTCGACCTGGCGATGATGGCCCTCGATCTGCAGCCCGGCGATGAGGTCATCTGCCCGTCGGTCAATTTCCGCGCCGCGCCGATGTCGATCATCGGCCAGGGCGGGACATGGGTGCCGTGCGAGGTCGATCCGAAAACCCTGCAGGCCGATCCGGCGGATGTCGAGAAGCGCATGACCCCGCGCACGCGGGCCATCTATCCCGTCCACATGAACGGCCTGTCGGCCCCGATCGACGCGTACATCGAGATCGCCGAGCGCCACCCGCATCCGAAGCACGGCCCGGCGAAAGTCATCGGCGACGCTGCTCGCGCCCTCGGCGGCGGCTACAAGGGCGGCAAGATCGGCGGCTTCGGCTGGATGACGGTCTTCAGCTTCCACACCATGAAAAACATGACCACCCTCGGCGAGGGTGGCGCGGTGACGATGGACGATCCCGAGCTTGCCGCACGCGCGCGCAGCATCCGGCAATTCGGCGGCGGAGGCGGCTGGGGCACCAACTTCAAGATGACCAAGGTGCAGGCCGCCGTGGGCATCGTGCAGCTCAAGCGCCTCGATGATTTCATCGCGGCCCGTCGCGAGGTCGCCCGGAAGCGCACCGAACTGCTCGCCGACATCCCCGAGCTGCAACTGCCCTACGAGCCCGCCGATTGCGTGCACAGCTACTACCTGTATTCGATCCTCGTGCAGAAGGAATGGGCCGGGGAAAAACGCGACCAGCTCATGGCGATCCTGCGGGACGAATACGGGATCGACACCTGCGTCGCCAATCCGCCAACGCACTCGACAATCCCGTTCCTGACAGAGCACACCGGCGGGGCGCACCTGCCGGTGTCCGAGGAGGTCGGCCAGCGCCTCTTCTGCCCGCCGATCCATCCACGCATGAGCGACCAGGACAACGAGTACATCTGCGCGGCCCTCTGGGAGACGGTCGAGAAGCTGCGGTAGCCGACGACTGGCGGGATCACCCGGCGCATCCGTAGAGACGCCCCGGCGGCTACGGTAGAGACGCCCCGCCAGCGCATCCGTAGAGACGCCCCGCCGGCTACGGTAGAACGCCCCGCCGGCGCATCCGTAGAGACGCCCCGCCGGGGCGTCTCTACCGTAGCCGGTGTACGCGTAACGCGTGGGGAGGGGGGCCGTCGCCGGCGACGGCACGCCTCCCCAATCTTGTGAAACGCCACAAGTGCTGCTATACTCGGCATACGCCTCCGGCCGCCTTTGGGTGCGACGGGAGGCTGCAACAAACCGACTATCGCGGCGCACGGCCTGCAGATGGGCCGTAGGCTGCGGTTACGTCTTCATGTAACGCAATCAGGAAAGGTGACAGACGACCATGCGT
>CAYWBK010000490.1:0-4651 GCA_964455745.1 uncultured Armatimonadia bacterium | reverse complement strand
CCGACAAGATTGTCGGGGCCACTGCCATAGCATCACCCCGACAGGATTGTAGGGCCACATTCGGCACAGTGGCCGCGACAATCGGCACAGTGGCCGCGACAATCCTGTCGCGGATGTGTGCCGAACGGCCCTCCCCGACAAGATTGTCGGGGCCACTGCCATAGCATCACCCCGACAGGATTGTAGGGCGACAATCGGCACAGTGGCCGCGACAATCGTATGGCACAGTGGCCGCGACAATCGTATGACACAGTGGCCGCGACAATCCTGTCGCGGATGTGTGCCGAACGGCTCTCCCCGACAAGATTGTCGGGGCCACTGCCATAGCATCACCCCGACAGGATTGTAGGGCGACAATCGGCACAGTGGCCGCGACAATCGTATGGCACAGTGGCCGCGACAATCCTGTCGCGGATGGCCGTAAGCAGCCCTCCCCGCTTGCTTACACGCTCGGCTTGTAGAACTGCCCGCCGTACTCCACAAACTCCTGCGACATCGCTTCGATCTTCTCCGGGCTGTGGTTGACTGCCTGCGGCGAGGCGTACCATTGCGCGATGAAGCCGCCGTTGAAGCTGCCCAGCTTGTCGATGAGCTTGCGAGCGTATGCGCGCACATCGTCGATTGTGCCCTTCACCATCGTGTTCTGGATGTCCACCGGGCACCAGAAGCAGATGCGCCCGCCGAAGCGTTCGGAGAGCATGTCCAGGCCCATGTTCTCCTGCTGGTCCATCTGAATGACATCCAGTTCCGCCTCGATGAAGTGGTCCAGCAGGTCGGCGATGTGCCCGCACGAGTGCAAAAGGGTCAGCATCCCCTTCTCGTGGGCGTGGCGGTAGATCCGGTGGTAGACGGGCTTCCAGAATTCGGCGAAGGTCTTGGGGCTGAGCATCGGCCGATCCTGCAGGCCCCAGTCGTCACATGAGATGATGCCATCGACGCCGACCTCGGCGAAGCGGTCGATGGAATCGATGGCGATGTCCGCGAGCCTGTCGAGCAGGGCCCTCAATTCCTGCGGGTGCTCGTAGGGGTCGGTCCAGGCGGCCTGGTGCCCGCGCAGGTACTCCAGGCGGTGGATGAGGCTCAGCGGAATACCCGCGAGGACGAACTTCTCGTCGGTGTTCTGCGCCACCGAAGCCTTTGCGGCCTCATAGCGCACCGGGTTCTTGTAGTCAGGCCAGCGAATCGTGTCGATCAGGGCATAATCCGGCAGTGGATAGCCCGTCACTTGCCCCATCGTCTTATCGCCGTGCAGCTTCGTCCAGGTGCTCCCGAACTCGTCTTCCCACTGGGTGTCGGTCTGGATCGCCGGCTTCCAGTTCGGATCGTTCGAGGCGCCGACGCCCCAGAAGTCGTTGCCCCACTCCCCCGGCAGATTGACCGGCACCCGGTCCGGCCCCTCAAAACGCACGGCACGTCGCACACGTTCACGCGATGTCATCGGTGCACCTCGATTTGGTGATGAAAAACATAATGACGGTACGATTCGATGGGCCGGTCGCACTCTGGAGACTGCTCCTGCAGACTTTACCGGCAGGCTCGCGCGCCTATGTCAGCCCGGCGATGCGCAGGAAGTTCGCCATTACGGTCTGGCCGTCGAGATAAGGCTCGGCCCATTGTTCGGCGTGGAACTGCGCGCCGTAGATCGGGCGCGCCTCGTGCTTCATCATCTCAATGCGGCATTCGGGGCTGGTCGCCAGAAGCTCGAAGCTATCAGGGAGCCTCTTGACCTCGCAGTAATGGGACTCCAGTACCCGGAAGCGCTTCTTCAGTCCGGCGAAGATCGGGTCACGCTTGACGATTTCCACTTCGCCGAATCCGGTGGCGACGTAGTAACCGGGACCGCTTGAAACCGGCCCGTAGTCGGGCTCGCCTTTGCGCAGCTTGCGCATCGGCTCATTGCGCAGCAGCGGCGTCTTGCGCAGGTCCTTATTGAAGCAGTAACCGAGGAGTTGATGGCCGCCGCAAGCTGCGTAGACCGGGACCTCGGTGGTGTGCAGGAGGTCGTTCACAGCGTACAGGTCGGGCACCGCGATGGTGTGCCAGCCGTACCCAAAGCCGGTGATGAAGATCGCCTGCGGGTCGAGGCGCGCCACATATTCCGGCGAGGCCTCGGTGAAGTGGATGCTCACCACCGGGCATCCGGCCAACTTCTCGAACCGGCGCTTCAGCCCGGTCGAGCCGTCGCCGGCGTTGTAGTCCGCGATCCGAGCCATGCTGATGACGACGATCATGGGCGAGCACTCCCTGGGCAAGATGAGAGCGGCGCTTCACGCCTTTCCCGCCGCGTCCTTGAGGATACTCACGGCGAGGTCCCTCGGCACCGGGACGGGGTTTACGCGGACGCCGCCGGCCATGTAGTCCAAGGCGCCGTCGGCCATTTCCTCGATCCGGCAATCGTCCGGGCAGGCCTCTGCGAACGGGTTTGCCACGCCCAGGCGCTCGGTGAAGTCGCGGAAAGCCACCACCACGTCGTCGGTGCCGGCGAGGGCCTGTGCGATACGCACGTGGCGCTCAGGACACCCCAGGGCGTTCGCGGCGAGGATCGACGGGTACACGGCAGCGAGGGCCACCCCGTGGGGGATCTGCTCGTAATGCGCGGAAATCGCGTGTGCGAGGGTGTGGGCGACCGAAGTGCTCTGGTTCGAGATCGCGATCCCGGCGTGCGTGTCGGCGAGGCACATCATCGTGCGGGCTTCGAGGTCGCTCCCGTCATCGACGGCCTTCGGCAAATACTGCGCCGCCAATTCGATTCCCGCCCAGGCGTTCGCGTCGGCGACGCCCCCGCGCAGGGACGAGGTGTAGGCCTCGATGCAGTGCGCGAGGACATCAATGCCGGTCGCGGCCGTCACAGGCGATGGGACTGAGAGCAGCAGTTCGGGATCGACGATGGAGACTTTGGGGAAGATGAACGGGCTGCCCATGCCGGGCTTTTCGCGGGTTTCGGTGTTGGTCGTGACGGCGTAGGGGGTGGCGTGACTGCCGGTGCCCGAGGTGGTCGGGATTGCCAGGATCGGCAGCGTGGCCGAGGTGACCGGAACGCGGTTGATGAGATACTCCCACACATCGTTATCAGGGTGGGTGATGCCGACCGCGATGGCTTTCGCGCAGTCCATTGCCGAGCCCCCGCCGAGGCCGATGATCGCCTGCGCACCGCTCTCTTTCGCGATTCGCATTCCCGCACGGACGTTCGCGAGCGTCGGATTCGGCTGCACTCCGTCGAAGACCGTAGCCGAGCGGCCGGCGGCCTCGATCAGCTCGATCACGCGGTTGAGAGTGCCGGTCGCGCGCATGGCTCGCGAGCCACAGACGACGAGCAAATTGCCGGGGTACGCTTCAAGTTGGGCCGGAAGCTCGTTGAGCGCTCCGGCGCCGAAGATGATGTTGGTAGGCATCAAGTAGTTGTGCATATAGGTGCTCCTGACTATAGTGCTGAACGGCCTTAACACCTTGGGGGCCTGCGTCCCCCAAACCCCCGCGATTTCCAACGTCGACGGCCTTTTGCCATGCGGGGGTCTGGGGGACGCAGTCCCCCAGGACGTAAAGGCCGTTGCCGTTTCTGCCTCTCAAGTTCTATTTATGCCGTTCGATAAGCAGCCCGAATCATATCAAGCTGAATAGGCGGATCTTCTCGACCATGACCTGGATAAGGCGCTCGCGCGCGGGGGTATAGAAGCGGCCCGGCGCGCCGATCGCCAGCGTTCGCACGCTCTCGGCGATCCCTGCTGTCCACGCCTGCTGAAGCTCCGTGCAGATGTTGATCTTGGCGACGCCGAGGCGAATGCACTCCCGCAGCGTGTCATCCGGGGTGCCCGATCCACCATGTAGAACCAGCGGGAGGGGCACTGCAGCGGCGATATCACGCAGGCGCTCGAGATTGATGCGCGGGGTGCCCTTGTAGACCCCGTGGACGGTACCGATGGCGACCGCCAGGCAGTCGACGCCGGTGTCGGCGGCGAAGGCCCGCGCCTGCTGGGGGTCGGTTTGCGCGGCTCCGGGGTCTTCGTCCTCGAGGTCTCCTTCCAGCCCGCCGACGTGACCGAGTTCGCCCTCCGCGCTGGCGTCGTACTCGTGGGCCATGATTGCAGCGGCGCGGGTGAGTTCGAGGTTGCGCTCGTACGGGTGGCGCGATCCGTCGAGCATCACCGAGGAGAACCCCGCGCGCAGGCACTCCTCGACCTGCTCCAATGTCGAGCCGTGGTCGAGGTGCAGCGCCGCCGTAATGCCGGCCTTGGCCGTGTACCAATCGACCATGGCCTTCAGCGCGTCGGCCCCGCCGCAGTATTCGTACTCGGGGGGCGAAGCCTGGATGATGACCGGAGCGCCGGTGCGCTGCGCGGCGATGGTGATTGCCTGGATCGAGCTGCTATCCCAACATTCAAAGGCCGCGACAGCGCGTCCCTGCGCGCGCGCCTCCTGCATCAAGGTGTCCATGCGGGTGATGTTCATGTGGCGAATCTGGGCTCCTTTATACGACGGTCACGGCATTTAACCACAAAGAGAGGGGGAGGGCAACGGTGGGAGGCGTCTGGGTCCGTCCGCTGATTGTAGGTAGGACTGCCGCAAGCGTAGCGGCAGGGAACGGCGAGGGGAACAGGATTGATAGGATTTGGAGGATTACGGCATGGCGGATAGTCCCGTAGCAGCATAGCCC
>CAYWBK010000489.1:0-4670 GCA_964455745.1 uncultured Armatimonadia bacterium | reverse complement strand
CGGCTTGAGACCAATTCGCGGCCCCCAGGTGCGAAAATGTGGGTAAAGCATAGCCCTACGAGGGAGGGGGGTAGGAGGCCGTATGTCGTTCCCCCCTCTCCACGCGTGGAGAGGGGCCGGGGGTGAGGTTGCCTCTCCCCTCCCGGTACGGGAGGGGAGCCCTGCGCAGCAGGACGGGGTAGGGCCGTAGAGAGGCCGGGGGTGAGGCGCCGTTAAGCCTGCACCACCTCCACCACTTCCGCCACCCCTTGGAACACCACTTCGCCCAACTCGTCCACATCGGCGGTGACTTCAGTCACCCCATCCGCATCGCTGGACAGGACATACTCGGACAGCCGGTCCTCGATGAGCCGCCGGATCGCCCGGCGCAAAGGCCGCGCGCCCATTGCCGGGTCGTACCCGTGCTTCGCGAGGTGGTGCGTCAGAGCGTCGGTCACGATGAGGGTGATCCCTCGCTTCGCCATCTGCTCGCGCACCGTGCGCAGCTCCAGATTGACGATGGACAGGATCTCCGCCGGCGTGAGGGCGTGGAATACCACGACGTCGTCCACGCGGTTGAGGAACTCGGGGCTGAACGTTTTCTTGAGTTCCTCCGTGACCTTGCCCTTCATCCGGTCGTATTCCTGGTTGAACTCGCACTCGTCCTTATCGCACGGCGTGACCGCGAAGCCCAGCGACTTGGTCTCGCTAATCATCCGCGCGCCGACGTTGCTGGTCATAATGATGACCGCGTTCTTGAAGTCCACCGTCCGCCCCTGCGCATCGGTCAGGCGGCCGTCCTCCATGACCTGCAGGAGAATGCTGAAGACCTCCGGGTGCGCCTTCTCGATCTCGTCGAACAGCACGACCGAGTACGGACGCCGGCGGACGGCCTCGGAAAGCTGCCCGCTCTCCTCGTAGCCTACATACCCCGGCGGCGCGCCGATGAGCCGCGATACCGCGAACTTCTCCATGTACTCGGACATGTCGATACGGATCAGGGCGTCCTCGTCCCCGAACAGGAACCGGGCCAGCACCCGAGCCAGCAGCGTCTTGCCCACGCCCGTCGGCCCGAGGAAGATGAACGAGCCGGTCGGCCTGCGCGGGTCCTTGATACCCGCCCGCGCCCGACGGACGGCTTTCGAGATCGTCCGAATCGCCTCATCCTGGCCGACGATGTCCTCGTGGAGGAGTTCCTCCATCCGCAGCAGCTTCCCGGTCTCCTCTTCGGTGAGGGTGGTGACCGGCACTCCCGTCCATGTCGAGACGATCTGGGCGATGTCTTCGCGTGTGACGATGGCCTCCACCTCGTCGCCCAGCCGCCAATCCGCCGCCGCACCGCCGAACATGTCCGAAAGCTCATCTGTGCCGGCGACCGGGCCGCCCAGCGAGCTTCTCGCGCCGACGCCGACCACGTCTTGTCTCGCAGTGACGGTGTTGACTCGCTTGCCAATGTGGTAGCGCCGCAGTTTCACGCGCGAACCGGCCTCATCGAGAAGATCGATCGCCTTGTCCGGCAAAGATCGGTCGGGGATGTACCGGGCCGACAGATCGACGGCGGCATCGACGGCCTCCGGCTCGTAGACGACGCCGTGGAACTGCTCGTAGCGCTCGCGGATGCCCTCGAGAATCTTGAGGGCTTCGTCGGGCGAGGGTTCATCGACCATGACCGGCTGGAAGCGCCGCTCCAGCGAGGGGATGCGCTCCACGTGCTTGCGGAACTCATCCAGCGTGGTGGCGCCGATACACTGCATCTCACCGCGCGCCAATGCGGGCTTGAGGATGTTCGAGGCATCCATCGCGCCCTCGGCCGCCCCGGTTCCGACAATCGTATGCAACTCATCGAGGAAAACGATGATGCGGCCCTCGGAGGCCCGTATCTCCTCCATGACGCGCTTCATCCGCTCCTCGAACTCGCCGCGGTACTTCGTCCCGGCGACAACGCTGGCGAGGTCCAGGGCAACGACGCGCCGATCCGAAAGCAAGTCCGGCACCTCGTTGTTGGCGATGCGTTGCGCCAGCCCCTCCGCAATCGCCGTCTTGCCCACGCCCGCCTCACCGATGAGACACGGATTATTCTTCGTGCGCCGGCAAAGGATCTGCACGACGCGCTCCATCTCTTTCTCGCGCCCGATGATCGGGTCGAGGGTCCCATCGCGGGCAAGTTCGGTCAGATCGCGGCTGAAGTGATCGAGGTGCGGGGTCTTGCTCTTGGACTGCTGCTCGCGCGGCTCCGACCTCGAGGCCGCAAGCTCGGCGACGGCAGCCCGAACCGTCGGCAGATCGACGGCATGATGGCGCAGGAGCCGGTACGCCGATCCCTTCCCCAGGCGCAACAATCCGAGCAGGATGTGCTCGGTGCCGATGTGCTGGTCGTTCATCTGGCGCGCCTCTGCATACGCCAACTGCAGCACATACTGCGCGTCGGGGTTGAAGCTCAACTCGCTGTTAGTGTCCTCGGCGACCCCGTACTCCATCTGCCGCTCGAGATCGAGACGGAGGCGGTCAATATCGACGCCGAGGCGCTCTAGCGTCTCGAATGCCATGCCCTCGCCGGTGCGCAGAAGCCCCAGCAGCAAATGCTCGGTGCCTATCAACTGCGCGCGGGTGCGTGAGGCCTCGCCGTGGGCGAGAAGCACGGCGCGTCGGGCTCTACTTGTGAAACGTTGCCACAACTCCATGATAGGTACTGCCTCCTGGTCGCCCCAACACCCACAAGTCCCCGCTTCTCCTCATCCCCGGGACAACCCCATACTCAGACACTCCAACGCCCGGATCGCCTCTCGCTCGACCGTGCCCCATCCACGTAAGATGTGGAGGGGCAGCCGAAGGCTGACGAGAACCCCACAGACCCGCCGCGTCTAGCCGGAAGGCCCCGGACCCAACCTGTCCAATTCGGCACGCGCCGACTCGAGGGTCACTCCTCTGCCCGCCAGCAACTCGTGGCCCCCGCCCTCTCCGACTCTCACCAGTCCAAGGAGGATGTGCTCTGTCCCGATGTGCTCATCGCCCCTGCTGCGCGCTTCCGCGTACGCGTGCTGCAAAACGTATTGAGCAGCGGGAGCGAAGGCAATCTCACCGGTATGGCTTCCCCCCGGCATCGCGTCTATCCGCCGCACGAGGTCGGTTCGCAACGCGACTGCATCCACTCCCAACCCCTCCAGCACTTGTACTCCGCGCCCCGATTCCGCCGTGGAGAGCAGCCCAAAAAGGACATGATCCGTTGCGATGAGCGCGTGCCCCTTGCGGGTTGCCTCCTCGTGGGCATACAACACCGCCGCCCGCGCATGACTTGTGAACCTCTGCCACAGTTCCATTTTACCCTCCCGACCGCCGCCCCAACCGAGAGCCGATGCCCTCGGTTGAGCTGAACGAACCGTGCGCGTCAAGCCGTCTTCGGACTCACTAACGCACCAGGAGAGGGAAATGTTTCGGTCATCTACGGAAGATCATCCGGGGCCGACGAGAGCAGCTACACGGAGCCGACCAGGGCCGCCTCCGGGATCGGCACCCCCTCACACATGACCAGTTCCCGGTAGGCTGCGAGGAGCTTCGCGGTAACCGGCCCGGGCAGCCCTTCGCCGATCTTGCGGCCGTCGACTTCAGTCACGGGCACGATCTCCGCGGCGGTGCCGCTGAGGAACGCCTCCTCGGCATTGTAGACGGTGTGCACACGGAACAGGTCCTCTCTCACCGGGATGCCAATTCCCGTCGCCAGTTCGATGACGGCCTTGCGGGTGACACCGGCAAGATTGCCGACGTGCAGGGGCGGGGTGAGCAGCGTGCCCCCGCTCACCACGAAGATGTTGTCGCCGGTGCACTCGGCCACGTACCCGTCGATGCTGAGCATGATCCCCTCGGGCACCCCTGCGCGAACTGTTTCTATCTTCGCAAGGATATTGTTCAAATAGTTGAGAGACTTGAGGCCCGGATCGAGTGTCTGCGGCGAGTTTCTTCGCGTCGCACAGGTGATCAGGGCGAGGCCTTTCTCATAGTAGACCTCCGGGTAGAGCTGAATCCCCGCCGCGATGCAAAAGACTGTCGCCTTCCCGCACTTGCGCGGGTCGAGTCCCAGGTCGCCTTTGCCACGCGTGACCACCAGACGGATATACCCGTCGCGGATGCTGTTGTACGCGCAGGAGCGGACGACAACGTCTGCCATCTCATCCCTGGTCAGCGGGATATCGAGCATCATGGTGTGCGCCCCCTCATACAGCCGCTCGATGTGCTCCTCGAGCCGGAAGACGCGCCCATGATAGGCACGAATGCCCTCGAACACGCCGTCTCCATAGAGCAGGCCGTGATCGAAGACCGATACCTTCGCTTCTTCCTCGGGGACATACTCCCCATCCAGATAGATGACAAGACCCGACGCATTATCTCTTGACACGTGACAACGACCTCCATCGTGATCGTATACCTGCACTCAATCCAAACAGCACTCACAGACGGGGCTTTCGGCCCTGTAGACGCAGAACAACGACGCCTCGGGTTCGGCTGCGGGGCGCAGGCCCAATTCTACTACCCAAGGGGAAGCGAGTAAAGGCGCTGGCTCGCTCTGGGTGCGTCTTTCAATTGTAGGTAGTATTCCTACGCCGGTTGTGTAGCCCTGCTTGGCAATGAGATGCCCTGCGCAGAGATGGACGGCGATTGACCACGGAGACACAGAGGGCACAGAGAACGGCAACGTC
>CAYWBK010000488.1:0-4709 GCA_964455745.1 uncultured Armatimonadia bacterium | reverse complement strand
GCAACGGCATGAACGGGGCGCAGGCGCAGGACGGCGTGACCGCCCTGGCCGAGGCTCTGCGGACACTAACCCTGGAGCAGAGCAAGGCGCCGGCCGAGGCGCTGCTGAGCGAGGTGTAGGCGGCGGGCGGTGGAAGTGGCGTCGGAGCGGAGCACAGGGATCGCCTACAAGACGGCGCGAAGCCCTCGGGTGGAGTGCAGGTGCCGGCTCTTGGCAAGCTGTCAGACCCGGACCCCGCGCGCCGCTGCGACTCCGACCTCGCCCATCTGCCCGTGGACGACTCGCGGCTGCGAGGCGATTCGCTTCTGAAGCCCAAAGGGCCAGAGTGCAGGATACTGAGGGCCAGACTCTCACGGAGTCCTTGCACAGCGGAACCCGTGGCTGCTGTCGCGGTTCGACGGGTCGCTGAGGTTGCGGTTCGCAGAGCGGCAACCGGAGGCGTCGTTGATCCACGAGCCGCCCCGCAGCACCCTGCACTCGTCACACGCGGCCCCGCGCAAGTCGAAGGGGTGCGACCCAGTGTGGTAACCCTCATCATACTTGTCCCAGCACCACTCCCAGACGTTACCCGCCATATTTAGCGCCCCACACCAGGACGCGCCCTCGGAGAAGCTCCCCACCGGGAACGTGTCGCCCTCCGGGCCCAGGTTAGCGGGGTTACAGCACTTGTTCGCGTCCCACTCGTTGCCCCACGGATACACGTGGCCCTTCGGCCCCCGAGCTGCATACTCCCACTGTGCTTCCTTCGGGAGAACCATCCCATAGTATCTGCAATACGCCGTCACGTCATCCCAATTCACGCACACCACCGGATGATTGTCCCCCGGAGCCCGCGCCTCCCCCATTCCAATACCCACCGCTTGACAGTAGGCCTTCCACTGGCCCAGGGTCACGGCGCACTTCCCCAGCCAGAAGCCCTTGGTGATTCGCACCCGATGCGCCAGGACTTCGTTGCTACCACCCTTTCCCGCCGGGCTGCCCATCGTGAACTTCCCCGCTGGCACCCACACCATCTTCCCCTCATCCGGGCCGGTAATCTCCTCACCGACATTCATGCCCGGCTGCTCCCAGGGCTTGGCGTCTTGAGCGCTGGACAGACCGGCGACGCCTAACAACAACAGCATGGAAACTGCGATGACAACCAAATCGAGTAACATGGAACACCTCCTGATCGAGGAGACGGTCCGGCGTCGAGGCTGCAATTCCTGCTACTTGAACGGACGACGGAGAAGGGATCGAAAGCCGCGGCGCGGATAGTGCCGCGTTCGCGACGTGCTGTCGGCCTCGAGCCTCGGAAAACCGATTCGACGCGACGGAGTGAGGCACCTGCCAGCGTGGGAGGGCACCTAACGCGAGGGATCGGCGAGCCACGTTTCCAGGGGTGTGCAGCCCCAGAGGGCCATGAGGACCTGAATAGCGAGCTTCAGGCAGGAATGTCCGCCGCGCGGACGTCGACCAGCGCTGACGGCACGGAAGGCTACGGCCGACTACAACAACGGTACGGCCTCGATGGAACGGGTGGCCTGCCGCCGCTACCAAGTCGAGCCGATTCAGCCCAGTTCAAAGCGGCAGGAGTAGTTACCATCAGGCGGGAAGAGCGGTTGGCAGGGGACATCGCAGCAGGTAACCACCCCATCACAGTGGTGATGCGGTTCTTGGCGCTGCGCTCTAAGACGAACAAGGCCGAAGCGGTGCTCAGGGCGGGTTGACGTCGCCCCCAGGCCCTATGGAGAATGTCTACGAACGCCCTCGTGGTCGGCAAGCTTCGCGGCGACGGCGGGGGATATGAGCGTCTGCCCCTCGTGGACGGCGCGGATACACGTAAGCAAGTCCTCGCGCGGAGCGTCCTTAAGCATATAGGCCTTCGCACCCGCTCGTAGACCGCGAAGGATGTCTTCCTCATCATCGTAGGTCGTCAGCACGATCAAGCGCGCCGAGGGAGCCAGTGCGCGAATGGCCGTGATGGCGTCGGGGCCGTCCATCTCCGGCATGCGTATGTCCATTAGGCTGATGTCGGGACGGTAGAGGAGGAACTGCGCCACCGCTTCCTGTCCGTTGCTCGCGCCGGCCACGACCTCCATGTCTGGTCGGCGGTTCAGCAGGACTGCCAGCCCCTGGCGCACCACCGGGTGGTCGTCCGCGATCATTATCCTGATCGGGTTCGTGTTCTTCATTGGGAACTCCTTGCGGACAGGTGCTGGCAAGAGAACGGCACAAGGCTCGAATCACAAGAGGCACACAGCGGGTGGGCTTCCACCATCGTCGTGGGCCTCCTGGTGGTACGACAACCAGTACCCGACCACGATGGCATTATAGCCCCGAACCGTAATGACCACATCCACCTGTGGGTGGGTTTCCATCTATACCATTCGGCAGACTGGGGGGCCAGCGGCCAGACTGAACAGAAGTGAGGGCGTTACTCCAATCGCAGGATGCCTCGCTTGAGTGCGATGGTCACCGCTTGGGTGCGGTCCGCGGCGTCCAGCTTCCTGAGCACGGAGTTGATGTGGGTCTTCACGGTACCCTCGGAGATGAACAACGCCACGGCAATCGCCTTGTTGGGGGTCCCGTCCGCGACCAGGCGCAGCACCTCGACCTCGCGGGCGGTGAGTGTTGTGGTGCTCACATGGTCGGCGAGTTTCGCGGCAATGGCAGGAGAGATGAGCGTCCGTCCCCCATAAACTGCGCGGATACATGCCAGCAACTCGTCGCGCGGGGCGTCTTTGAGCAAGTAAGCTTTCGCGCCCGCCTGCAGGCCGCGATGGATGTCCTCGTCATCGTCGTAGGTCGTGAGCACGATCAGGCGAGCCGAGGGCATCTGTGCGCGAATGGCTGCGATGGTGTCGGCACCGTCCAGCTCCGGCATGCGCAGGTCCACCAAGCCGACATCGGGACGGTGGAGCAGGAACTCCGCCACCGCTTCGCTCCCGTCGGAGGCTTCGGCGACCACCACCATGTCCGCCTGGCGGTTGATCATGGCCGCCAGCCCCTCGCGCACCACCGGATGGTCATCCGCGATGAGGATATTGATTGGAATAGTCCTTTCCAAGGGAAGCCCCCTCCGAATGGAAAATCGGCACTGTCGCTCCGACCCGGGTCCCCTGTCCGGGCGCGCTTGTGATCGTGAGCTTCCCGCCGAGCGAGTCAGCGCGCTCCTGCATACCACGCAGTCCCAGGCCGCGCCGGTTTACCGAGGAGTCAACCTCGAAGCCCTCGCCACAATCCTCCACGCTCAACTCGATATGGTCGTCGCTGCAGGTGAGGGTGACACTGATCTCGGTGGCCTTGGCATGTTTCAGGGCATTGGTGAGCGCCTCCTGGCCGATACGCAGCAAGTGGTGCTCAATGTCCTGGCTCAGCGGGCGCAGGACGCCCTGAAGAGTGAACTCGATCGGCGTCCCGGATCCCTCGGAAAGCTCGTGCACGAGGTGGAGAAAGGCATAGCCCAGGTCATCGGCCCCTAAGGCCAGCGGGCGCAGGGCCCAGATCGAGCGGCGAGCCTCGGCCAAGCTCTCTCTCGCCAGGGTTCGCGCTTGGAGCACATGAAGGCGGGCCGATTCGGGGTCCTCAACCAGCACATCCTCGGCGGCCTCCAACTGGATGACGATGCCGGTGAAGCCCTGGGCGAGGGTATCGTGGATCTCGCGGGCAATTCGCGTCCGCTCCTCTACCACCACCATGTGCTCGCGCGCCTCGGCCCGCTCCCGCTCGACGATCTCGCGCTGCAGATCCAGATTGGCTCGGGCCAACTCGGCAGTCCGCTCTTGAACTCGGTCTTCAAGCTCCAAGCGCAGGGCGTGCAACCGCTCCTCGGCCTGCCTGCGCTTTGTGATGTCCCGGATGTTGCACTGGATGATGTCATTACCGTTCACGGGGTAAACGTTGCTGACGAACTCCACGTTGATCTTCCTGCCATCCTTGGTCTGCAGAGGCAGGTCCTCGTAGCGGATGTACCTCTCGTGCTGCAGCTCCTCAAAGGCTGACTGCGCGGCCGCCGTATCCTTGAACGGCCCCATCTCCCACAACTTCTTGCCGATCACCTCGTCATGGGAATAGCCCAATAGGTTCTCGAGGAACGGGTTGACGTCAAGAACTTCCCCGGTGTGGGCGTGTAACAGCAGAATGCCGTCTTGTGCGGTCTCAAACAGCCGACGGTACCTGACCTCTGATACCGCCAGCGCCTCTTCCGTGCGCTTGCGTGCCGTGATGTCCTCCATCATGAGCAGAATCGCCCTCGGCTCATCGTCAATGTACAGTTGCTGGGCGTTGAGCAGCATCGTGCGCTGCCCCAGATGCTCGAAGTCGTCGGTCATCTCGAAACTGTCAAACGGGCGCTGCTCTGTGAAGACAGCGTGTATCGACTCCCGCAGTGCCGGGATGTCCCACTGGCCACTCCCCAGGTCTTCAAGCAGGCGGCCCTCCACCTGTCCGGGCTCAACCTGGAAGGTATGGTAGAACGAGCGATTCGCTCTCAATACGCGCTGGTCGGGCGAAAGCAGCAACAGCTTCCTCTGCATCGTCTCCACGATCGCCTGGGCGTATTCGCAACCCCGCGGGTCGGGCGGTGTAGGTTCAATCATTCGACATCCCCTCACTCGTGCACATTATCTGGCGATCACATTATACCCCGGAATCGCCGGAATCGTATCGCCTAAGGTGATTGCAAAAGTCGCTGCGTCGTCTGTAGGAGCGGTCTCCAGACCGCGATT
>CAYWBK010000487.1:0-4717 GCA_964455745.1 uncultured Armatimonadia bacterium | reverse complement strand
TGTCGTTATCGCGGCGTATTAACGGCAATCGCGGTCTGGAGACCGCTCCTACAGATGACGTAGCGACTTTTGCAATTACCTCGATGCTTCTGCATTCAGCGTTCAGCTTTTTGCGTTCAGCGAGAAGGCTGTGTCGATGCTTCCGACGAAAAGGAGATAGGCTAGTGCTGCTCTGCTCCCGCTGCATCTATCGGACAGGAGGTGATGAGCGCGTGCGGAAGGCTTCACGCTCGCCGGAGCGGTCTTCTCGTGAACTTACCGATGTCTTCCGCGTAGCTTCACGATCTTCGCAAGGAGCCGTATATGCGCTGCTCGAACAACAAATCAGGTAATATAGCCCCCAATCCATCTCGGAGGTGCATGATGAACGAACAGTCCAGGCGAGGCTTCACCCTTATCGAGTTGTTGGTCGTCATCGCCATCATTGCGATCCTGGCTGCGATCCTGTTTCCCGTCTTCGCGCGAGCCCGTGAGAAGGCCCGTCAGGCAAGCTGCGAGAGCAATGAGAAGCAGATCATGCTCGCCGTACTGATGTATGTCCAGGACTATGACGAACACTTTCCCCAGACCGCCACTGCTACCGGCAACAATAGCTGGCGCTGGTGCGACCTCATTGCGCCCTACACCAAGAACACCCAGATGTTCACGTGCCCCAGCGATTCCAGCGCAACCTACTATTGGGGCAGTGGCGGGTGGCCGACGAGCTATATGGCGAACTTCTACATCGGCGGCGGTTGGGGCCCTTCTGCAGCTCTCGCCTCGGTTGAGGCTCCCGCGACGACCGTCTATCTCTGCGACAGCGGCGCGTATGGGAGCGATACCGGCGTGATGTATCCCGTGCAGGCCAAGGAGGGCTGCTGGATACTGGTGGACACCGGCTATCCCGACAGCGGGGTTGACGCGGCCATCGAGACCGGGAACCCGGACTGGGGCGCTCCCAACCCCCGTCACAACGGCACCTGTAACGTGGGCTACGTTGACGGTCATGTGAAGGCCACCAACCCCACCTGGTACTACAAGAGCACCCCGTGGCTCCAACCGGCCACCGGCGGAAGTTAGACGGTATCATGCAGGGACAGCCAGCTTTGACGCAGTGCGAGGGAGCGGCCACCGCTTCCTCGCTTCTTTGACGCCCCGGCACGGCGCACTCATTCGGGGGTGGATGTGCTCCACAGCCCCGGCAGGGGGACGCCTGCTTCGGAAGCGAGCCCGTTCGCTCGCGGAATTCGTCCTCCCGATAATTTACTGATCTTTTTTCGCATACTATCGTTTCTTGAATGGCGTGTATGTGCGCGACTCGAATAGCTGATCGGACAACACAGCCCAAAATCCACTTCGGAGGTACACAATGATCGAACGGTCACGGCATGGCTTTACTCTCATCGAATTGTTGGTCGTCATCGCTATCATCGCAATTCTGGCGGCGATCCTCTTCCCGGTTTTCGCGCGAGCGCGCGAGAAGGCCAGGCAGGCGAGTTGCCAAAGCAATGAGAAGCAGATCCTGCTCAGCGTTATGATGTACACCCAGGACTACGACGAGAGGTTCCCGCCCACGTTCTGGGTTGATGCGGGCATTCAGCGACGGTGGTGCGAGTATGTTCTGCCCTACGTCAAGAATAGCCAGATCTTCATCTGCCCCAGCGATTCGGGCCCGACTAACAACTGGGCCACTTGCCCCGAGGCTTTGACCCCCAGCTACATGGAGAACTGCCAGATCGGCATGACATACGCTACCCCGGCGATCTCGCTGGCTAGCGTCGTCGCTCCGGCCGGCACCATCTACATGTGCGACGGCGGCGCGTATGGCACGACCGCCGGCCTCACCACTCCCATCCAACCGATTGAGGGGTGCTGGATCATCCAGACAACCCAATGGGATGTAAACTGGGGCGGCCCCAACCCGCGACATTCCGACACCGCGAACGTGGGCTTTGTCGACGGCCACGTGAAGGCCATGCAGAGCACCTGGTACTACAACGGCTCGCCATGGCTTAACCCCGCCGTCGGCGGAAGTTAGACGGCACCCTTCAGGAGCCGGCACACGGACACATCGCGAGGGAGCGGCCACCGCTCCCTCGTTTCTTTGGCGCCCCCGGATGGCTCGGCAGGTCCTCGCCGGACATGCGGGGAAACATCGCCTGTTGAAGGGAGATGAGAGATTTGCACGACCTCATGGCACAGGCCAGGTCGCCGCTGCGCATCGACTTCGTGGGGATGACCGACTATGTTCCCGCGTGCCGCAAGTTCGGCGGGGCCATCATCAATGCAACGATCAACAAATACATCTACGCGACTGCCGCCCTCCGCGATGACGGGCGCATTCTCCTGCACGCCCCCGACCAAGACGACCTGCGGGTGGAGGTCGAGGGGCATGAGAAGCTGGACCCGCACGGGGAATTGGGCCTCGCCCAGGAGATCATCCGCCGGTTCGACCTGGGCGGTAAAGGCCTGGAATTGACGACATACTCCGAGATGCCTGCCGGAGCCGGTCTGGGGTCCTCATCGACCATCGCCACGAGCATCATCGCGGTGATGGATGCGCTGTGTGGCAGGGAGCTATCCAACTACGAGATGGCCGACATGGCCCGCGACAGCGAGACGGTCGCGCTCAACACCACTTATGGCTGGCAGGACCAGTACGCGCCCGTCACCGGCGGGGGCGTGAAGTACATGAAGTACTGGCCGGCGGATTCCTGCCGCGGGATCGAAGTCGATCATCTGCGCATGTCGCCGTCCGACATCGCGCAGATCGAGAAATCGCTGCTCGTGTGCTACTCCGGCATTTCGCGGCCCGCGAAGAGCATCCTGGACGCGGTCGCCAACGGCGTGCGGGACGATGATCCCGGCGTTGTCGGGGCGCTGCGGTCGATGAGCGACTGTGCCGAGAGACTGCGCCTGATCCTCCTGAATCGCCGGTTGTCCGAGATCGGCCCGCTGATCGAGGAGGTCTGGACCCTGCACAAGCGCCTGCATCCGAACGTGACGAACGACCGCATCGAAGCACTCGGCGAGATCGCCAGAAATGCCGGGGCGACGGGCGGACGAGTATGCGGAGCCGGCGGCGGCGGCACGATGATGTTCTGGTGCGCACCGAACACCGAACACGCGGTGCGGAAGGCCCTTCGCGATGCCGATGCGCGGATCTTCGACTTCTCCATCGACATGTACGGCACTGTGCTGTGGTAGGGGCGGCGGGAAAAGAATTCCTGCGGCAGGCGTAGATTGCTTGCAGGTGAACTCGCCGCCGATGTCGAATCGCACGCCCATCGCCAACTCGGCGTTGCAGCCTTCCCCGGTCGCAGCGCCTTTCGCATACACGCCCCGCGGGGCGCGAACAGGGAGGACGTGAGCTTCATGGCATTCATGCCGGCATTGTCCAAGTTCCTCGATTTCCAGGATGCCAAGGAGTGTGCCCGCGTACGGGCCATCAAGCGCAAGGACATCTGCAAGCACCCGAACAAGGACTTCAAGATCCGCATCCTCGACAATACCGAGCAGTTCTACGCCGCGTTCGCACTGGACATCGTCAACCAGATCGTCCGCGCCCGCGACGAGAGCCGCAAGTGTGTGCTCATCCTCCCCGTCGGTCCCGTGCCGCAATATGAGATCGCGGCGAACATGATCAACACGCTGAAGATCGACTGCTCGCACCTCGTCACCTACAACATGGACGAGTACGCCGACGAGAACGGCCAGACCGCGCCGGCGGACTGGGCAGGCTCGTTCGCGACTTCCATGTGGGCCGGCTTCTTCGGCAAGCTCGACAAGAAGCTGCGGCCGAAGGAAGAGAACATCCACTTCCCGAACACCGCCAACATCGGCGACTACAGCAACATGATCGCCGACGAGGGCGGCGCGGACTGCTGCTACGGCGGCATCGGCTGGTGCGGACATATCGCGTTTTGGGAGGCGTCTTTGGGGCACGAGTTCAAGACGCTGAAGGAGTACAAGGCCGCAGGGGCGCGGATCGTCGAACTGACGCCGCTGACCATCGTGCAAAACTGCCTGCACAGTTTCGGGGGCGACTGGTCGTGGGTGCCGCCGAAGGCGGCGAGCATCGGTCCGCGCGACATCCTTGGCGCGAAGATGCGCAGCTTCTGGCTCGACGGCATGTGCGGGCCGTTTACCGGCATGAGCTGGCAGCGGTTCATCGCCCGCCTCGCCGCGCACTGCTATGTGAACAAGTTCGTCCCCGGCACACTGCTGCAGGAAGTGCGCACCGATTACTCGATCCTCAGCGGCGTTGCCGACGACGTGGCGATCGACATGTCGTAGCCGCGAGGCCAGTATGATTTGCAGGCGATACGTTTCGGGTCATGGGGCGGACCAGCGGCTTTGACCACGAAGACACGAGGACACAAAACGACATAGAGGGCCTCGACAGGAGCAGTTTGGCCGTTTGGTGGCCTTGCGTCTTTGTGGTCGATCCCTTTTCCAGTTCCAGCTATGCGGGGCTAAATTCAGGGGGAGGGTTACGGCCCGCCGGCGCTCATCCGGCGGGCCGCTTTATGTGTGGCGGTCATTGAGCTGCGTTTCGGCGCCCAGCCTCCGGTACTTTGCGCGGGGCAGGTCCGGTGCCGCCGCCGTACCTGCTCGTCGCTGTATTGCACCGTGCGGTCTCGACGGGAACACCCCATCCTCGGCCCGGCCTCGGCCCGGCCTGCGCGACGAGGCCGACGAGGGCGGCGTCGTGGCCGAGACGCCGCCCGGCCCGCTC
>CAYWBK010000486.1:0-4744 GCA_964455745.1 uncultured Armatimonadia bacterium | reverse complement strand
TCCAGCATCCAGCATCCAGCATCCAGCATCCAGCATCCAGCATCCAGCATCCAGCATCCCCGGAGGCGCATCATGTCCATTCCCGGTCCACTCAACCCGAGCAGCCGCATTCTCATGGGCCCCGGGCCTAGCAACGTTCACCCCCGTATCCTGCAGGCGATGGCGCTGCCTACCATCGGGCATCTCGACCCGGAATTCGTCACGATTATGGACGACACCAAGACCATGCTCAAGACCGTCATGCAGACCGAAAACGAGCTGACGATCCCCGTTTCGGGCACCGGCAGCGCGGGGCAGGAAGCCTGTGTGGCGAACATGGTCGAGCCGGGCGACCGGTGCGTCGTGTGCATCCACGGCGTTTTCGGCGGGCGATTGGCCGACATGATCGGGCGCAACGGGGGAGAGGTCGTCAAGGTCGAGGCCCCGTGGGGACAGCCCATCGACGCGGTGGATGTCGAAGCGGCGTTGAAAGGCGGCAAGACGAAGCTGGTGGCGATTGTGCACGCCGAGACCTCGACCGGGGTGCTGCAGCCGCTGGAGGACATCTCGCGCATCGTCCACGAACACGACGCCCTGTTCCTCGTCGATACGGTGACTTCGCTCGGCGGGCACCCGGTGAAGGTGGACGAGTGGGGCATCGACGCCTGTTACTCGGGCACGCAAAAGTGCATGGGCATCCCGCCGGGGCTTTCGCCGATCTCGTTTTCGGATCGCGCGATGGCGGCGCTCGACGCTCGCAAGTCGAAGGTGTCGAGTTGGTATCTGGACATGTCGATGGTGAAGAATTACTGGGGGCAGGACCGCACATATCATCACACGGCTCCGATCAACGCGATCTACGGCTTCTACGAGGGCCTGCGGCTGATCCTGGAGGAAGGCCTGGAGAATCGCTGGGCGCGGCACAAGGCGAACCACGATCTGCTGGTCAAGGGCCTCGCTAAGATGGGGATGTCGCTTCTGCCGGAGGAGCGGTACTCGCTGTGGAGTCTGAACGCGGTTCGCATTCCCGAGGGCGTCGATGACATGGCGGTGCGCAAGTTCCTGCTCAGCGAATACGGCCTGGAGATCGGCGGGGGCCTGGGCGACCTGAAAGGCAAGATCTGGCGAGTTGGGCTGATGGGATACACCTCGACGCGAAACAATGTTATATTGTTCTTGGAAGCCTTGAAGGAAGCGTTGGCAGCGCAGTAGTCGTCCAAGACCGGGCACTTCAGTGCCCGGTGCTTAACCTGCCGCCGCCAGCGCCGAGTTCACTCGGCGAAGCCGTTTACGCCGCAGCCGCCGGGGACCGCCGACTGAAGTCGGCGCTGGCGCTGCCGGCCTTGCAGGCCGCCAGGCGACGTTCGATAAAGACCGGGCACTTCAGTGCCCGGTGCTTAACCTGCCGTCGCCAGCGCCGAGTTCACTCGGCGAAGCCGTTTACCGCGGCCGCCGGGGACCGCCGCCTGAAGTCGGCGCTGGCGCTGTCGGCCTTGCAGGCCGCCATAGGTTAAGCACCTGGGGCTGAAGCCCCAGGTCTTGAGCGGCAGGCCGCCAGGCGACGTTCGATAAAGACCGGGCACTTCAGTGCCCGGTGCTTAACCTGCCGTCGCCAGCGCCGAGTTCACTCGGCGAAGCCGTTTACCGCGGCCGCCGGGGACCGCCGCCTGAAGTCGGCGCTGGCGCTGTCGGCCTTGCAGGCCGCCATAGGTTAAGCACCTGGGGCTGAAGCCCCAGGTCTTGAGCGGTAGGCCGCCACGTGACATTCGATGGAGACCGGGCACTTTGGTGCCCGGTGCTTAACCTGCCGCCGCCAGCGCCGAGTTTACTCGGCGAAGCCGTTTACGCTGCGGCCGGCGGGGATCGCCGACTGAAGTCGGCGCTGGTCCTGGCGCTCTGTTGGAGCGCCATAGGTTAAGCACCTGGGGCTGAAGCCCCAGGTCTTGAACGGCGGGCAAAGACACCAACATGCCCCTTACCAAGACCCTCACAACTCAACTGGCCGACATCGTCGGGCCTCGGTACGTGGTTGCCGAGGCGCTGGCTCGCCGTCTGTATGAGTACGATGCCACCTTCGGCAGATACTCGCCCGATGCGACTGTCTTCCCGACTTCGACCGAGGATGTCGGCGCCGTCGTGAAAGCCTGCGCGGCGGCGGGCGTGCCTTTCACCGCGCGAGGGTCGGGAACGAGTTTGTCGGGCGGGCCGGTGCCGATTTGCGGCGGGGTCATCATCTCGCTGTCGCGGATGGACCGCATCATCGAACTCGACTACGACAACCTGCGGGCGGTCGTGCAGCCAGGGGTCATCAATCAGGATATGCTGTCGATCCTGGAGCGGCGCGGGTACTTCTTCGCACCCGACCCGGCTAGCCAGGCGTCTTGCACGCTCGGCGGCAATGTCGCCGAGAACTCCGGCGGGCCGCATTGCCTCAAGTACGGCGTCACCACGAACCACATCCTCGGCCTTGAGACCGTGCTGCCGGATGGCAGCGTCATGCGCACCGGCGGCAAGGCCGTGGACTGGCCGGGGCCGGACCTCACCGGCGTGGTCGTCGGCAGCGAGGGCACGTTCGGGATCGTCACCGAGATCACATGCGGGCTGATGCCCCTGCCTGAAGCGGTCGCGACGATGCTGGCGATTTTCGACAGCCTCAGTGACGCGACCCAGTGCGTCTCGGACATCATCGCGACCGGGATCGTGCCGGCGACGCTGGAGATGATGGATCGGCCGCTCATGCACGCGGTGCAGATGGCCTTCGACGCGGGTTATCCCGAGGACGCCGCTGCGGTGCTCATCATCGAGATCGACGGCCTGCAGGCCGGGCAGCAGGCGCAGATCGACACGATTCTCGATGTCTGCCGGCGCAACCGGGCGCGGGACTTCCGCTGGGCGAAGGACGATGCCGAGCGGGCGCTCCTGTGGCGCGGGCGGAAAGGGGCCTTCGGGGCGGTCGCCAATATCTCGCCGAACAAGTTGTCCACCGACGTCACCGTACCGCGAACCGAGCTGCCGCAGATGCTGGCCGAGGTCATGGAGTTGGGGAAGAAGTATGACCTTGTGGTCGGCAACGTCTTCCACGCGGGCGACGGCAATCTGCACCCCCAGGTGCTCTACGATTCACGCAACGCCGAGCAGATGGAGCGCGTCAAGAAGCTCGACGACGAGATCTGCACGCTGGCGCTCAAGCATCATGGCGTCCTCAGCGGCGAGCACGGGATTGGCCATCAGAAGAAGAAGTTCATGACACGGGCCTTCTCTCCACAGGACCTCAATGTGCTGTGGCGGACGAAGGAAGCCTTCGACCCGCGAGGCCTCTGCAATCCGGGCAAAATCCTGCCCGACAAGACAGAGATTGCCCCGTGGGAAGCGCCGGACCTGCCGCCGGGGTCGTTCGCGGAGGTGGCGCGACAGCTCACCGTCGCCGGCGAGGATGGCGCCTGGCGTCCGGTGGACTATGAGGCGGCTGCGCAGGTCCTCGCCCTGGCGGGGCGGGAGGGCGAGCCGACTGTCATCCGTGGCGCGGGCACGAAGTCCGGGCCGGCGTCTGAAGCGGCGCAGAGAGTCTCATCACTGGGCCTCGACCGCGTGCTGGACTTCGACCATGAAAACCTCACCATCGTCACCCAGGCCGGGGCGCGGCTGGAAAACCTGCAGGCGCTTTGCGCCACACGCGGGCAGTTCATCCCCCTCATGCCGCCTTCCGCCGACCAGGCGACCGTGGGCGGCGTGCTGGCCTGTAATTCGTCGGGGCCGCACCGATGGCTGTACGGCACGCCGAGGGACCTCGTCATCGGGCTGCGGTTCGCGCTCAGCACCGGCGAGATCGTGCATATCGGCGGGGCGTGCGTGAAGAACGTCGCCGGGTATGCGCTGGACAAGCTGCTCATCGGCAGTCGGGGATGCCTCGGCCTGATCGTCGAAGCGACCATCCGCACCCTGCCGCTGCCGGCGGCGCGGGGGACGGTGCTGATCGCCGCCTCTGATGCCGCTAAGGTGGCGCAGTTCGCCGCCGAGCTTCGGGCTTCGCGGCTGCGGCCGGCGGCGTGCGTCGCGACGCGGGACCTCGGTCTTGGAGAGAGCATCGGCGTGCCGCTGCCGACCGCTGCCTGGACGATTGCGGTCGCCGCTCACGGCACGGACGAGGCGGTGGCGTATTCGCAGAACGCCTTGATGGCGATGGCCGCCCGGCATGGGCTGGCGGCACGGTCGGTCGGGGAGGCGGGCGAAGAGCGGGCGCTGTGGCAGCGGCTCACCGACGCGCAGGAGGCCTGGGTGGGCCGAGGCGGGCAGGTTGTCGTGGCGAAAGCCGGGGTGCCTGTCTCGCAGGTGGCCCTGGTGGCGGAGACGGCCGCGGCGCTGCTGCAGTCGGCGCGCAGGCGTGGATTGATCCTCGCCGACCTGGGCGTCGGGCTGGTGCATACCGTCGTGGAGGTCTCGGACGCGAACCGGGGCTGGGAGGCCGCTGCGGATGCGGTCGACCGGCTGGGGCAGAAGTGCCGCGAGATCGGCGGGCATCTCACGTGGTCGCCGATGGAAGTCTTCAGGCATTTGTGCTCGAGGCAAGAGACGCCGGCGGAGACGATTGCGCACCGGCTGAAGGTGGCGCTGGACCCGAGGGAAGTGCTGCCGGCGCTGTGACAACGGCTTTACCACAGAGAGCACAGAAGGCACAGTAACGGCGTTACGGCGAGGGCGAGGTTGACCACGAAGACTCGAACTCATTTTCCGCACATTGACAGTTGATGTTTCGTTTGAGTTGGTC
>CAYWBK010000485.1:0-4752 GCA_964455745.1 uncultured Armatimonadia bacterium | reverse complement strand
GGTAATCGGCGGTAGTCGGGCCGTATTCAACGGCCAAACGACAAGCCGTGGAGGTCATGCTTCTACGGAACTATCCCCCAAGTCCCATCCATCCTGTGTCCTGCTCCGTTCCCTGACGCGCTGCAGGCGGCTGTCCCCTCCCTTGTTGAGGAGGGGACGCGGAAACGACGCCTGCCTCCCCAGCGCAAGGATCACCGGCACCACGGCTCATGGGCGCGTGGGTAGCGGCACAAGGGCCGTCGATTGCTGAATACCGTCGCGGTGAGGAACGCCAAAGACGCGATAATGCACACGAGTTGCATTACTGCCGCCGGGATGTCAGTCAATATCCCGAAGCCCAGTATCCCGCTGATGACGGCGACAACAAGCAGTGCAATCTGCAAAGCCCATTGCATCTCAAGTCACCCCTTCCGACAAGACCCCGCCTCCGCTCGGGGCCGAAGCTTGCGTCATAGCCCCGACCGGAAATGCCGCGACATGTGCGGTTGCGACGGCCAGCCGGTCGTTAGGTCCATGAGCAGCACGATAAGTAAGTACCCCGCGATGGCCGCTGCTACGGCAGCAACCGAGCCGATGCCCAGGATGCCGGCGACGAAGGCGAGAACTCCGAAGAAGATAGTCAGTTCCAGTAACATCACGATCCCCTCCTCACTCGCAGCGCTCGGTGGCAACGTTGCTCCGAGCGCGCCCGCCCCGCATTTCCCCTACTATGTTCTATTCCCCCGATGCGTGCTGTCCAACCGCTCCGACCAACTGCACCCGTCGCTATCGAAATGCGCGCTCGAGACCTGGCTCCTTCAGTCGCGAGAGCCTTGCCCCGCGTGTGCCAACGTCGGCCGCTGCGGGCGGCCGGCGACCAGGTCCCCGCCCTGCACGAACCCCTCCTCGCGGCCATCGAGTTCGGCAATCAGCCTCGTGCGCCAGAAGGCGAGCCGGTCCGGGCGCGCCGCCGCGAGGTCGTGCAGTTCCTGGGGATCGACCGTCAAGTCGAAGAGCATCTCTCGCCCGATCTGGCTGAACCAGGCGTACTTCTCACGCCCGTCGGTCAACCAGTGGTTCGAGAGGTCTCCCATGACATGCTCCCCATGAACGCACTCGCGCCAGGCCGTGGCCTCGCCCCTGCATAGCGGCAGTACGCTAGCTCCATCCAGATGCGGCGGGGTCTGCACCCCGGCGAGGTCGCAGAAAGTCGGGAGGACATCGCGCAATTCCACCGGGGCATCGACGCGCGTGCCGCACGGCCCTGAACCGCCGGGCATCGCCAGGATGAACGGCACCCGCGCGCTGCCGTCGAACGGAAGTGCTTTGGCGACGTGGTTGTGATCGTAGAGCATGTCCCCGTGATCGGAAGTGAACAGAATCGCCGTGTTGCCGAGCACACCGTGCTCGTATAGCGCCATGAACAGGCGGTTGATCTGGTGATCCAGGAACGTGATCTGGGCGTAATAGGCCCGGCGAGCCAGGTCGACCTGCGCGCTGTCCCGGGGAACTGGGCTGTCGAGCCCACGGCTGGCGGGCAGCTCATGGTTGACCCAATCGCCCATCGGGAGCGGCGGCAGCAGCTTGTGCAGGTAGCGGTCCAGATAGCTTTGCGGCGGATCGAAGGGCGGATGCGGACGGTGGTAAGAGGTCATCAGGAAGAAGGGGCGGGACGGGTCCCGACGCCGGAGGAAGTCGATGCTCTGAGTCGTCACCCAGCTCATCGGATGAAGCGCATCCTCCGCGATCCAGGGGCGCACCACGTAGCCGTTGCAACCGATGCCGGTGTCTGTATAGTCGGCGTAAGCCGCGCCCAAGCGCTCGCGAAGCCAGGGCAGGTAGTCATCCGCCATGCCGTAGTCGCGGCACTCGCGCCGCATAGCGTGCAGGTAGCCGTCATGGAGCACCACATTGTGGAAACCCAGAAGGTTCCGCCACGGGTAGACGTGCATCTTGCCGACGCACTGGGTGTGATACCCCGCCTCGGCAAGCGTCCCGGCGAGAGTCACCGGATACTGCCAGGGAACGCCGTCCTGGTAGCCCACGAACCCGTGGTGGCGGGGCGAAAGCCCGGTGAGCAGCGACGCGCGGGCGGCGATGCACGAGGGACACGCGGCATAGGCCTGGGTGAAGGTGACGCCTTGCGATGCCAACGCGTCGAGGTGCGGCGTCTCCACCACCGGGTGTCCGGCAGAGCCAAGGCAATCGCCGCGCCATTGATCGACCATGATGAGCACGATGTTGGGTGAATGGGATAATTCGGACACGGCTGACCTCCGCAATGCTGCTTCAACGGCAGGATATTCTTCGGCGAGGGCGACCACGCGGGGGCGTAGATTCATGCGCGCTTCGCCGATGCGGGATACGCACGGTGGCGGGGTTCTCCCGAGGCAGCACGAAAGCCTCCTTCTTCTGGCAGCAGGGCATAGCCGCGGCTCTTCCTCAATGTGTGTGGGGAGCTTGACAGCGGCTGAATAGACCACCTCGGCACGTGGCCGTTATCCGTGCCGTCGCGTCCGCAGGACGCCCGGCCCCGCCGCAGGCGGGGACCCTCAGCCGGATGCTTCAGCGTCCGGGATTCCCGCCGCATAATGGCCTCCCCGTCCGCAGGACGGGCGGCGCGAAGCGCCCCAACAGAGGCCCGGCCTGCTGGTGCCCCGACGACCTGGGCGGCTGCGCCGCCACCCGTCCTCACGGACGGAAACGGCCCTAACTGCCGGACCTGGACCGGACGCTGAAGCATCCGGCTGAGGGGCGCTTCGCGCCGGGCGTCCTTGCGGACGCAACGGCGACGGCCCTATCCACAGCGGTCGACTACCGCCCTCGCCAGGACCAGTTCATGGCATCCCCACGCACATTGAGGAGGAGCCGCGGCCGCGAAGGTGATCTCTCGCCTGTGGCGAATTCGCAATTCCCGCTCATATCGTCGCGCATGGGAGGCGACCACTGTGTCAGATAGGTACACCATCGGGATCGACTTCGGCACCAACTCCGTCCGCGCGCTCGTCGTGGACGTTCGCGACGGCAGCGAGATCGCCACCTTCGTCCACGACTACACCCGCGGTGACAAGGGCATCATCGGCGACCCGACCAACGCGCACGTCGCCCGCCAGCACCCGGCCGAGTATACGGAGGGCCTCCAGGCCTGCGTAACCGCGGCCCTCGATCAGGCGAAGTCGGCGCCGGGATTCAGCGCCGACAACGTCATCGGCATCGGCGTCGACACCACCGGCTCAACCCCGCTGCCGGTCGACCGCGAGGGCACACCGCTGGCCTTCCTCGACGCCTTCCGGGACAACCCCGACGCGATGGCGTGGCTCTGGAAAGACCACTCCGCGGTGCGAGAAGCCGAGAGGATCAACGAGCTGGCGAACGAACACCGCCCGAGGTTCCTGGCGAAATCGGGCGGGACGTACTCGTCGGAGTGGTTCTGGTCTAAGATCTGGCATTGCCTGAATGCCGATCCGGCCGTTTTCGACGCCGCCTATAGCTGGGTCGAGTGCTGCGACTTCGTGACCGCGACGCTTGTGGGCGACACGCGCCCGGAAAACATCAAGCGCAGCGTCTGCGCCGCCGGGCATAAGGCGATGTACTGCGCCGAGTGGGGCGGCTTGCCGGACGCCAAGTTCCTGGCGATGCTCGATCCGAAGCTGGCGGAACTGCGGCCCCGGCTGTACGACATGGCCTACCCGGCGGACGTGCGCGCGGGCGGTCTCTCTGCCGAATGGGCGGGGAAGCTCGGCCTGCCGGAGGGCATCCCGGTCGCAGTCGGCGCGTTCGACGCACACTTCGGGGCGGTCGCCTCCGGCGTCGCCGCAGGCACGCTGGTGAAGATTATCGGCACTTCAACTTGCGACATCACCGTGGCGGAGGAAGAAGAGGGCCCGATCGTTGAGCTTGACATGGGCATCTCGCCGCTGATGTCGCATGTCGACCTCATTCCCAATACGGGGCAGGGCGCTGAGATACCGGGCGTCTGCGGCATCGTGGATGGCTCCGTCCTGCCGGGCTATTTCGGCATCGAGGCCGGGCAATCCGCTGTCGGCGACATCTTCAACTGGTTCGTGAGCGTGCTGTGTGAGTGCGGGCCCGACCTGCACGAGAAGCTGTCCGCCGAGGCTGCGGCGCTCAAGCCCGGCCAGAGCGGGCTTCTGGCGCTCGACTGGAATAACGGCAACCGCACGATCCTGGTCGATGCCCGGCTCACGGGCTTGTTGGTCGGCCAGACGCTGCAGACGACCCAGGCGGAAGTCTACCGGGCGCTGATCGAGGCCACGGCCTTCGGGGCGCTGACGATCCACAACCAAATCAAGAGCCACGGCGTGCCGATTGATCGGATCGTCTGCTGTGGGGGCATCGCCGAGAAGAACGCGCTGCTCATGCAGATTTACGCGGACGTCTGCGGGCAGACGCTGGAGGTCTCGCGCTCGCCGCAGACCTGCGCGCTGGGGGCGGCGATCTTCGGCGCGGTGGTCGCCGGAAGCGCCGCCGGCGGCTACGACACGACCGAGCAGGCGCAGGCCGCCATGACCGGCGTCAAGGACGTCGTCTATGCCCCGAACATGGGGAACCACGCCGTCTACGCAGAACTGTACAAGCTATACAAGCGCCTCCACGACAGCTTCGGCGTGAAGTGCGCCGGCGCGTGCGACTGCCTGTATGACGTGATGAAGACGCTGCTGGACATCAAACAGAGGGTGACGGGGTAGGGTCAGTGGCCCCGGCAATCTTGTCGGGGCAGGACACGACGAACGGCACCGCGACAAGATTGTC